>NZ_JBRUGD010000010.1:0-83132 GCF_053206145.1 Streptococcus hongkongensis | reverse complement strand
CAACTGTAATTGGAGACCGCCCTAATACGGCTCAGCCAGGAGACTACCCAGTTACTGTAGAGGTTACCTATCCAGATGGCACCAAAGATACAGTAACAGTGACAGTTCACGTCACACCAACGCCTGATAAAAAGACACCAACCCTCCCAACTCATAAGAGTAGTACTTCTTCTAAGAAACTATCAGGTCTACAAACCGGTAGTAAAGCATCTACATTGCCAGCTACAAGTGATGAAATTTTCCCATTCTTTACACCTGTTGCTCTAGCTATAATTACATCTGCCGGTCTAATAGTAAGTAAGAAAAGAAGAAGATAACTAGTTTTGACTTAAGATGTCATAAAACTTTTCTGACTTATCTACTTAATCTTCTTGTGATCTCTTAATATAAACATGATTGTTAGTAGGAAAGTCTTAAGTTTAAACTTATAAAACAGTAAAAGGTTGGAGTAGTTCCAACCTTTTATTTCGTTATGGCTTACAGCCAGTTGTTCTCGTAGAGGTGAATAGGTTACACTAAACTAGACAGTCTTATAAAGTGTTCTAAACTAAAGAAAATAGGAGAAAATTATGACTAGAAAAGTACGCCGTCAGTTCACAGATGACTTTAAATAACAGATTGTTGACCTTTATAATTCTGGAAAAAAACAAAACGAGGTTATTAAGGAATATGTTTTAACACCATCTACCTTTGATAAATGGGTTAGACAAGTAAAAACAACCGGATTATTTAAAACAGTTGACAATCTTACGGATGAATAGCGTGAATTGATTGCACTTTGAAAACGCAATAAAGAGTTGGAAAGCGCTGGGCTTCAGAGAGCACTGATTGTTGTTGTGGTAGATTACAATTATATCTCTCTGAGATGTTTTTTGATACCCTTAACTGGCTAACTTCATTTTAGAACTTTCAAAGGACAGGCTGATTGACAAAATTTACTAATAAATTAAAAATGTTATTGACTAATTTTTTAATTTAAGTTAGAATAAAGCTGATAATTTTTAAGGAGAGAGAATATGTTAAATAAAGAAGATGAAAATAACAAGAGCAAGAAAAGAAAATATCTATTATTTTTACTTCTTTTAGCTCTAATTCCCGCCTTTGTAGGTGGTGCTTATGCTTATTGGGCTGGAAATATTAGTGATCCTGTTCAAGTAACTAAAAATCCTACAGTAAATATTGGGAAAGCGAATGATGTAACTACAACATTGAACGTTAGTGATTCTACGAATGGAACAAAAACCCTTGTTCCAGCAGGAAAAAGTAATTTTAGTGTAGGTGGAGCAGATGCGAATACAGAGTTATTTGAACAGACTATTAATGTTACTTGGGTAGATTCTTCTAAAACTGTCTCAGCTAGCGATCAAGTGAATGGGAATTTAGCAATTACAGCTACCCCAAAAATTTCAGGTGCGGATTCTTATAATAGTCTTGTTAATGTTAAGGTTGAACCAACTTCGGCAACTATTAAGTTGAATAATACTACAGCTATCCCAGTTAAGGTTACAGTTACGTTGAATGAGCCTAGTGATAAAGTTGCTTACGATGCAATTATAAATAAACAAATTATCGTTGATTTAACTTTTAAAGTGACTAAGCAATAATTTGAGTTTTATAAGTAAGATGAGGAAGTTAACTCGCTTTTTTAAATTTGCCATTTCTTCTTATATTATATTTTATTTAACTTTTAGCATGATATATACTACAGTGTTTCTTGATTCTAATAGAATCGTAAAATATTTAGGTTGGAAGCCATACGTGGTTTTATCCTCAAGTATGCAACCTAAAATTAATAGAGGTGATGTGGTTGTTGCTACATGGAAGAATCCTGAATTGTTAAGTTATGGAGATATTATTGTAACTAAACCTAAAAATTATTTAACTGTAGTACATTATTTTGCTGGAACTGAAATAAGAGATAATAAGCTCTACATACGAACGCGTAGGCTTGGTGCAGTTAATAAAGAAGAATGGGATTATTGGAAATTATCTTATAACCATTATATAGGGAAATCTAGTTTTAAGATTCCTTGGATTGGAAACTTAATAATTTTTTTAACAACTCCCATTGGAGTTGTGTCTCTATTGGTTGCAACATTTTTACTTCTGATACTTCTCTAAATAAGGGGTGTTAAATATTTTTATAAAAAAACTATTAATTATCATTATCACTATAGTATCATTGATTATTTCTGTTCCAGTTTTTGCCTATTGGGAGGTAACATATCTAGGCAGTATCGCAAATAAACAGACAAAAGTCCAGATTGGTAGTTTTTTTTACGGTAGTATGAAGTTATACTCACCGAACGATACATATAGTAGAGGAAGTATAATTACAAAGGGTGGTAAAGTTTACATTGCAGATATGACAGTTACACCAGATGACCCAAATCATAATCCTGAAATAATTAATACGAATGCGTTAAAAGGGATGAGATATAGAGAGAGTACGAACCTCTATGTCTCGTATAATCGGTACCTTCCTTCAGATTATGTTGTTTATGGAGGAAAAACTTATCAATTAAGTCCTCCGAATTATCATGATCCGAATACAGTACGTCAAGTAAGTCCTGGAGATAACGGACAACGTGTTTGGAATTTGGTGAATGACAGTGTATTGAATACATGGTATAGATATAAAATTTATTATAAGGGAGATGTGATTCAATACTACGGAAAATCTTATGTTTGTTTACAAGATGAGTGTAATCAAATTGCTCCTTCAAATGCCCAATATTGGTACCCTTCTGGTTAGATATTAAGTTTAAAATTGAGAAAAGTTAGTCAGGAGCAATATTATTGTAGATTCTATATTTTGTTTAGGTGTAGCACCGAATATAGGTCTTGCTATCGTAGCAATCGTTCAACTTCGGATTTATTTCAAGCCTCAATTGTCAAGTCAAGTGCAACAAATCATTCCTCTGCTGTTTGAGCTAACTCAAACAGTTTTATTATGGCTTCCAGCCAGATTTTGATACTTTGATTAAGCTAACAGAGTTTTATGATTGTACACTAGATGATTTGGTCATAAAATATCGAGATACAACATTAGTTGACAGGTCGTTAGTTGTTTCCTGTCGTGATTTACAGCAATTAGGCTTAAATAGCGCTTTGTCTCATGGTTTAATTAAACAAGTTTATGATGGCTATTCCTATGAAGAAATTCCAAATGCTTCATTGGATAAGAAAATTAAGGTTGTTTATAAAAAAGATATAATTGGATGTTTAAAAACAGTTGTTAATGATATTGAAGTTATCTGAAATATAAACTTTTTGTAGAAATGAAATTTAGTTTACTAACCATGGTATGTTATAATAGTAGAAAAGGAGGGGTAGAAAATTATGGTTTATACAATTGAAGAAATAAAAGAAAAGATTCAGCCAATAGCTGAAAAGTATGAGTTACCAGTAATTTATCTCTTTGGATCATATGCCAGGAATGAAGCTGATGAAGATAGTGATATTGACTTAGCTATCTCAGTAAAAAATTTGGATATTACAGGTTTTGAGTTATTAGACTTAGAAGATGAAGTAAAAAGTCTATTTAATATACCTGTTGATTTTCTGGTTGTAGAAGATATTGAGATGGGGAAATCACCTATTGCATTACAAGTTAAAAAGAATTTTGAACAAGAAAAGGTAAGATTATATAAGACAGGAACAGTTAGAAAGAGATTATTATTTTCTTAAGCAGATGGTTTACTATTGTGAACAAACATTTGCGAGAATTGAATTTGCTGAGAGATCCCAGCTATCAATTAATGATTCCTTGGCAATGAATCTAGGTCAAATTGGTGAGCAGTTAGATTCTAGTAAGTTATCCGAGGAGTTAATAGAAAAATATACGGATATTCCATGGAGAAAAATAAAAGATTTTAGGAACTTAGCTTATCATAATTATGGAGCAATTAGGATACAAGTACTTTTAAGGGTTATTGAAAATGAATTACCAATTTTACTTGATCAATTGTTATCAGTTTTGAGTGATGTGAAACGGAAGTTATCTAATAGTTAATAAAAAAGAAGTCGTGATTAAGTTCAAGATTTTTTTGTTTTATAAAAATAGAAGCTTTAGTGGTGATAAGGGAACTTTTAGTCCACCTAAAACAAAAACTTCTATTCGTACTATTCCTATTAGTCAGTCTTTAGCTTTAATGTTAAGACAATTGCATGATGATCAGCAAGTTATGTTGAAAAATTTAAAAATTGTAAATATGAATAATCAAATATTTTATGACTATAGGTATGGTGTATCGTCAAATAGTGCTATTAATAAAATTTTGAGAAATGTATTGAATGTATTGAAAATTGAATCAAAAATGACTGCAACAGGTACAAGACATACTTATGGAAGCTATTTATTAGCCAAGGGTGTTGATATTTGGGTAGTTGCAAGATTAATGGGTCATAAGGATATTACACAGTTACTTGAAACTTATGGTCACGTCTTGACAGAAGTAATAAATAAGGAATATGAGACGGTCAGAAGTTTAGTATTTTAAAGCTAATTTTTGAAAAATTGATTCTAGAACAAATTTGCTAAAACAAATAAAAAAACCTTTAAAATCAAGGTTTTTGACACTATTATTAATGCTCCCTACATGAAGATTAACAAATAAAATAAGGTGTTTTATTTGTTCTATAAGAATTTATCGGTAGTTAAATTCAATTTTTCAACTATTTTGTTAAACAAAAAATTTAACATGGAACAAAAATGGAACAAATTTTTAAAAGGAGAAAATAAATTAAGTAGAATTGAATTTAAAGTAATATATAATCTTATAAATATGCTTTAAGATTAGTGAAATGATAATGGATTTAGAATTTGCAAATATAAAGTTTACAAAAGAATAGTATTATTTTATTTTGAATTGATGTTATAATTAAATTATTAAATAAACGGAGGCAAACAATGGCTTTGAACGTTAAAACAAAAGATAGTGTGATTTTTAGTTACTTAAGAGAATTAAATGCTACAATACCTACTTATCAAAGAAGTTATGAATGGGGTCAGGATCAAATTTTGGATTTCTTGGAAGATTTGTTTTCTGAATGGGAAAGAGGAGTTGATAATGAATCTAGATATTTTTTTGGACCAATAATTACAACTGAAGATGAAAATGGTGTCACCCAAGTGATAGATGGTCAACAGAGATTAACCACATCTACTATTTTTTTAGCAGTATTAAGAGATATTTTGAACAGTCTCTCAACTGTTGAAGGAAGTTTGGATATAAAAGGAATTATACAGAGAGATTTAATTGGAGACGGTACAAATTTTTATAAATACAAACTTACACAAATTGGTTCAATTGCTGAAGATTTTAGGAATCAAATTCAAGATGATCAGCACAAAAAAACGGTAGAACATAAAGTACTGTATGCAGGTAAAAGTTCAAAAGGTATGGGAAAAGTTAACAATATTTTGAGAGCTTATAATCAGATATTAAACTATATTAATGATAAAATGAATGGCTTCACAGAAGTAGAAAAATTTAAGTTTATTAGTGAATTATTTGAGGTCTTTACCTATCAATTTTTTGTTGTTGAAATTTCAGCGACTAATCGAACTGAAGCATTTCAAATTTTTCAAACTATTAATGCTCGTGGATTAGATTTATCAGCTGCTGATTTGATAAAATCCGATTTTTTTGGAAATAGTGGTGAAAATACAGAAGAAGTTACGGAAATATGGAACAGAATTGTTAATATTTTAGGGGATTTGAGTTTTTCCGATTTTATCAGGTATTCATGGAACTCTAAATATACTTTTACTACTGCAAGAGGTCTATATAAATCTGTTTCAAAAAACATTAATGAATCAAAAAAAATCATTAGTTTTATGAAAATGTTAGAAAAGTTATCTATTCCTTATTCAGAACTGAATGGAGATTCTGAACCTACTTATTTAATTGAAAGTGAAGATGGGAAACAAGCTTATTATATACTTCAGGAATTAAAAGAATTAAAATTCAAAACTTTTCAACCTTTATATTTGGCAGCAGTGAATAAAAATATATCTGAAAAAATATATTAAAACTTGTACAAGCATCTGCAAACATTTTAATAAGAAATAAAATATTAAATCAAGGTACAAATTGGCTAGAAAAATTATTTTCTAGTTTAGCTCAGGAATTAAATCAGTCTGATTCTCAAACATATGAGATAGTTGATTCGATAATAGAAAAAATCAAAAATGAACAACCTAATGATGTGATGATTAGTACGAAGCTAAGTACTTTTGATTTTTCAACAGATATAAAGTTAGCTAGATATATTCTTAGAAGAATAGAAAATAACAAAGAATTTGAAAAGGGTTTAGTTATTTTTGACAATAAAAAGGTTCATATAGAGCACATTATGCCACAGATTCCAAGTGATCTTTTAGAATGGTCAGTTGATGAAGAAACACATTCAGAATACTTGTGGAAAATTGGTAATTTAACATTATTGTTAGGTACAAAAAATTCTTCTATCGGTAATAATACATTTGATGAGAAAAAAATAGGATATAATGAATCTGATGTCCGAATAACGAGAGAACTTGTTGATTATAAAAAATGGGATCCTTCTAGTATTGATTTCAGAACAAGTAAGATAATAGAAGAATTTCTGAATTTATAAGAGGAAAGGTTAATATTAAACTTCTAATATAGCATAATATTAACTCATTATGTGATAAAAGTAAGCAAACTTATGTTATTTAAGATCAAAAAAAAGTCTTTCTAAAAAAGACTTTTTTTGATATATTCACTATGCCCCCTACAACGATTTCCTACAATTTTTTGTGCTAAAAATAGTCAAGAATGCTGATTTTAAAAACTTTTTATTTTGCTAAATTATTTAAAAATTATTGTTAAAAAAATATTGTGGGACAAAAAGGGGACAAATAGTGATTGAAATAGTATTTAATTTTTTATACTACAAAATGTTATAATATAGAAAAACATTCATAAGGAATTTTTGTATAGCTATAATGAAAAAATATATCACAATATTAACCATTTATTTAATCTTATTTATCTTTATTACTTTTTCTATTGGGGTATTGATGAAAATAAAAAGAGTCTCGTTAATTGGTGGAAGTACAGACGCATGGCTTAACTACTATAGTTCAATCTTGGGTACCACTTTAGTTGTAATGGGAACCTATCTTATTTCTAATAGAGAGTTAACAATTGAAAAAGAAAAGAAAATAAAAGCAAATGAGGCAAAAATAAGATGCGTTACAAGTGAAGTTGAAATTGGTGATGTTTTTATTCCTCAAACCATAATAAACGAAGATTTACATTCTTCATTTTATTCAAATTCAAACATAAAAATCCTGAACTTAGGAAGAAATACAATTACGGATATTAAATATTATTTTGAGATATTAAACTTTGACCAAATAATTTCCTATATTGAAGAAAATGATTTGAATCAATATACATCTAACAGTATAAGAAAACTGTCTTTATCTGAAAGTGATGGTAGATATAAATTGAAAATGAAGGATTTTGAAGGATATTTTGAAAAAGATATAAAGAAAGAAAAATACTTAGAATATATTTTACCTAATAATGAAGCGAATCTATATTTGCCGTTGAATATTATATATTTACAAATATATAGGACATGTTTTTATTTTTTATGGATCTTTAAATCGAGTGTTGAAAAGATTTCAAAAGATATAAAAATACCCGAACTAGTTGTTAAATTGAATATAGAATATACAGACCACTTAGGAGTTGTGAAAAATCAAACGATTTTATATAAAGTTACTACTAGTGCTTATGGTAAGAATGATAGTGTTAATAAGCGAAATGAAGATATGCAACTTATATCACATATAGTTTTTGAGCCACAAGCAAAATAATATTTATTTAATATAAAAAATTTGACAAACAAGTAGTACTACAATATAATATAGATATGATTAAGACTTAGCGATGCCTCTTTACAATGCGTACCAGTGCTAAGTCGTTTTTTTATGGAGTAAATATGAAAACTGCAAAAACAATCGATGAGCAACTTGAAATTTTAATGAGTAGAGGTATTAAAATAGGTGATTATGACGAAGCCTATTCAATGCTTGAGAATGTTAACTATTACACCTTGACAGGGTATCTGTTTCCGTTTAAAAACGGAGAAGTATATAAAGACAATATAACAATGGAGCTTGCAATTAATCTTTACAAGTTTGATAATGTTATTCGCAATATTTTAACCTCATTGATTGTAGAAGCAGAAGAGAAATTGAAGACTAGAATTGCTTATCAGATTGCGATTAATCATCCCGATGATCCCTTAATTTATACGGATGTTAATTATTTTAAAAATAGTAATGATCATAGTAGGTTAATGAACGAATTCCAAAATAATATTCGAAATAATCGAACTGTACCATTCGTTAGGCACCATATTGTAAATTATAGGGGGCAGTTTCCGATTTGGGTGGCAGTGAATTTATTTACATTAGGGAATATTAAATACCTTTACAAAAATATACCAAGTAAAGATCGTAAAAATATTAGCAAAACACTTAATGTATCGCCATTAGTCTTAGATAGTTGGATTGATACCTTGCGAATACTACGGAATAAACTAGCACATAATATGAGATTGTATGATAGTACTTTTCATCACACACCTAAATTTGAGAAACAACATGAATATAAACCAAAGACAAATAGACTATTTTTTAACTTCGTACTTATGAAGTATCTTTTAGGAAATAGTGATACTTGGGTACGAGCTATTAATAATCTTGAAGAAGCATTTGAGCAATATAATGAATACATTGAACTAGATGTGATTGGTTTTCCTAATAACTGGGCAGAAATATTAAATGAGATATAAAAAATAAAGGATTCCTATAATAGGAATCCTTCAGAACGAAGACAAACTAGTGAAGTTGCTAGTTTGTTTTTTATTGTCTAGTCTTAATTTCTCTAAAATCTGATAAATTATGCTATTTAAGCCAAAATAAAAAAGCCTTTATGCCATCATTTTAACCAATTTTTTGAGATTTAGGCACGCCAAAGTCAGTCCAACCTTAGCTTTCATTTTGGACATTCCAATTTCTCTCGTATAACGAAGGTTGTGATATTCTTTAGCCCTTCCAAAAAGCCGCTCAATACTCTGCTTACGTAGCTTATAGAGTTCTTTCATACCTCTTTGATGCCGAATATCTTCACAAATTTCTAGATAGTCTTTCCAGATATGTCGGATGACAACCTTTTGGTGAGTCACACTCTCAGTACACACTTCTAGAAGGGGGCAAGAAGCAGAAATTTCGGGGTCGCTTTTATATTCTCGGTAGCCAGATCAATTTGTTGTTGTATAGGACAATACTTGGTTTTCAGGACAAAGATAAGAATCATAATACTCATCATAACTAAAGGCATTTGGTCTTAACTTATCTTTCTTACCACGAGGCCTAGTATAAGGGAAAACAGGTCTTACCTCATTATCCAAGAGTAACTTGGCAATACTAGGGGTCTTGTAACCTGAATCAGCGATAATAAAGTCTGGTTGAAACCCTTTTATCTTCTTCCAAAGTGCTGGAAAGGCCTGACTATCATGAGTATTTCCAGAATCTACAGTATAAGCTAAGACCCAACCATTCTTATCGCATGCCACTTGACTTGTGTAGGCAAAGACATCTTTATGTTCACCTTTATGATACCAACCACTTTCAGGATCAGTCGTAGAAACTTTCTTATTTGTGGGCTCTTTTTCTTTGGCGAGCCCTAATAACTTTTTTCCATGCTTTTCCCTGTCTCTAGCAATTTCCAATTCCAATTGGTCACTCATAAATTTAGCTTGTGATTCTACTTTCTGATTGCTATATTTGTGAGTGTTGGCAGCCGCCTTAATGTGTGTGCCATCCACAAAAATTGCAGTGGGATCAATTAGTCCAGCATTTAGGCAGAGACCTAAGATATGAGAAAATATGCCTTCAATTACTTGTTTATCTTGGAAACGACGACTGTAGTTCTTACCGTAAGTTGTAAAATGGGGTACCTTATCTTCCAAAGTCAATCCGAGAAACCAGCGGTAAGCCACATTGACTTCAATTTCTTTAATAGTTTGACGCATGGAACGGATGCCAAACAGACTTTGGATAAGAGGAATTTTAACCAACAACACTGGGTCTAAACTAGGACGCCCATTATCAAGACAATAACTGTCTTTCACTAGGTCATAAATAAAAGAGAAATCTATGACATGATCAATTTGACGAAGCTGATGGTCTTCTGGGACTAACTCATCTAGACTATAAAAACCGACTTGATTGCGATTGTAATTAGGATTTTCTTTGTGAAACATAGGGAGCACCTCACAAGTATTCTTATCAATTCTATTATACTCCCAAGAAGAGAAAAACGTTGACTTATTATCACAAATGAGATATTTTTCCCAGTGGCATAAGTGGCTAAGTCCAATTTAGAAAAGCCACTACGGAATTTTTTAGACAGGGGCTAAAAAATTAGTAATGGAATTCCGAAGAATCAAAAGGTCCAGTGGACGTTTTGATCTGCTCTCCTTGAAACCAGAAAGAGAGCATACCAAGTCCGAGCCACTTTAGAAAAATATCAAAAAAGTGAAGACATGGACTTTATCTTCACTCTGAAAGCCTTTAATCAAAGGCTTTCTTATGTATAGTATGATGCCCCCTACAGGGCTCGAACCTGTGACCCATAGATTAAGAGTCTACTGCTCTACCAACTGAGCTAAGGAGGCGAAAAAGAATGCTGTATTGGCACCGGTGGTCCACGATTTGTATTGATCCCGCGCAAATTAAGCAGGTGGGTAACGCGTCCTCTCTTGGAAGTTGCTTCCGCGTGTAACGGCTTGCAGACTAGAGGGGAACTTTGTTTCCCGAAATACAAAGAAATAGTCGGTCAACACTTATATGTGGACTCGTATGCCACAGCAATTTTTCTTTACCTATATGATATCACTTTTTGAAAATTTTTCAAGACTTTAGGGGACTTTTTTGGAAACGGTTGCTTACTTTCAGCTTGTTTCAATTGCCGGAAAGTTTATCAATTCGCTCTTTGTTGGCACCTAAGGCTCGTTCGTATTTACCAGTCTCATTGGGCTCAAAATAGTTCTTGTTTTTGATCTTATCTGGTAGGTATTGTTGCTTGACCCATTTGTCTGGATAGGCATGGGGATAGAGGTAATCTTGAGCATTGCCCAGTTCTTTACTACCCAAATAGTGGCCATCGCGCAGATGCCTTGGAATGGGGAGATTGCCTGACTTGCGTAGGTCACTCAGTGCTGCATCCATGGCCGTATAGGCCGAATTCGATTTGGGTGATAAGGCCAAGTCAATAACCACATTGGCGATCAGTATGCGCGCTTCTGGGAAGCCAATTTTTTGCGCAGCATCTAATGCCGTGACGGTGTGCATTTGTGCTTCGGGATTGGCCAAGCCGATGTCCTCATAGGCAATGACCTTCAAGCGGCGAGCTAAAGAAGGCAGGTCTCCAGCTTCAACTAAACGTGCGGCGTAATGGAGGCTGGCGTTGACATCAGAGCCCCGAATCGATTTTTGTAGAGCAGACAGGACATCGTAGTGACCGTCCCCATTTTTATCCATGGTAATATAGCTTCGCTGCAAGCTATTCTCAACAGTATCCAGCGTTACATGACGGCCGCCATCTTTGTCTGGTTGCGTAGACATAACGGCTAAGTCTAAGGAATTATAGGCAGAGCGTAGATCACCATTGGTGGCAGTTGTGATGAAATCTAGGGCATCCTGGTCTAGTTTGACCTCAAAATCAAAGCCTCGCTCATGGTCGGTGAGAACAGTTTGGATAGCCTCTTTGATATCTTGATTAGACAAAGGCTCTAGCTCAAAAATTTGGACCCGACTGCGAATGGCTGGGGTGACTGAGAAGAATGGATTTTCGGTGGTGGCCCCAATCATGATAATGTTGCCATTTTCTAAGAGTGGCAGGAGGAAATCTTGTTTGGTTTTGTCAAGACGGTGAATTTCATCCAGTAAAAGAACGAGTCCGCCGGAGAACTTAGCTTCTTCGGCGATTTCTTGTAGTCGTTTTTTGGTGTCAACCGTCGCATTAAAGGTGCGAAAGGCGTATTTGGTTGTTCCTGCAATGGCACTGGCTATGGAGGTTTTACCAATTCCCGGAGGGCCAAAGAGAATCATGGAAGATAACATGTTGGCATCAACCATCCGGCGAATGATTTTGCCTTCGCCAACTAGGTGGGTTTGTCCAATGACTTCGGAAATCGTTCGTGGTCGCATCCGTAAGGCTAAATTATCTGGCATCTCTTTCCTCCAATTCTTTTGTAAAGAGTAAGTCGTCGTGTGGGACGCCATTGATGATTAGGTGTCCTGTCAGTTGTGCCTCTAGCTTAAAGCCCAGTTTGTGATAGAGTTTGATAGCTGAGTCATTGCCACTGGTGACATGCATGGTAATCCTTTTGTAGCCTTGAGCAGATGCGATAGGAAAGAAGTGAGCAAGCATAGCTTGGCCGATGCCCCTTCCTTGGTAATCGTTTGAGACAGCTAGACCAAAGGTCACAACGTGAGCCCCTTGTTCAAAGGGATACATGGGATTGTAGGAGAGACAAGCTAAAATTGTCCCATTTTCTTCGGCAACCAAAATGCCAGAGCGAGCTTTCTTACTACGTTCCAGATCTTTAGCTGTGGTCAAACGGCCATAGACGGGTGAATTATAAGGGTTCCAAACCGAATTTTCGATTGCCATGACTTGTTGGTAGTCACTTGCTTGTATTGGCCGTATCAGCATGCTTTCTCCTTTGATCTATTATTCTTTCATTGTATCAAAAAATTGATATTCTTTCATGAAATCAAAGAAAGAAGAAGTCAATTGACCTCTTCTTGATGATGTTATGTGATAGGTTAGGAGTGATTGACTAGTTTAATGAAGTTTTCTACCATTGTTATGCCATGCGGCGTGCCGATACTTTCGGGATGAAATTGTAGACCAAAAAGAGGATGGGTCTTGTGATAAAAGGCCATGATATCATGGTATTTATTATCCCGAGCCGTCACAATAAAGTCCTCTGGTAAACTTTCCACAATAATGGAATGGTAACGCATGACAGTTAGTTCGCTTGGTAGCCCTTCAAAGAGGGGGCTACTAGCAGTAACGCTGATGTCACTTTGTTTGCCGTGCATGACCTCTTTTGCCAGGCAAAGTTTTCCACCAAAGGCTTCAGCAATAGCTTGATGCCCTAAGCAGACACCAAGAATTGGTTTTTGTCCTGCAAATGTTTTGATGAGTTCCGGCATCTGACCGGCTTCATTTGGCCATCCAGGACCTGGTGAGAAAATTAAAGCACTAGCTTCTTGAGCTACTTTAACTAAATCAGGGTCATCGTTTTTCAAGACAAGAACGTCAGCTTTTTCAGACACATACTGTGCTAAATTATAGGTGAAAGAATCATAGTTATCAATAAGTAGGATCATGAGATTCTTCCTTTCTAGGATCAGCTTCAGCAGACAGGGTCAGTTCAAAAAGACCTCGTAGACTATTGGCCCCATAAATATGTTTTGCACCTTCTAAATCAGCTAGGGTCAATTCTTTTTCACTGACTTGACCATTATCAATGAGATATTGTCGATAGATACCTGGTAAGATGCCAAGAGATAGTGGGGGTGTTAAAAGTTGGCCATCGATGTCCAGAATTAAATTGGCTATTGAAGTCTCCAGAAGTAAACCATCAGCAGTATGGTAGATTGCCTCTTGGTGACTTATCTTAAGATGTGGCCTGTGGCTTGTCTTGAAATAAGCAAATGGTAAGTCTGCGACATCCAATTCTTGTAGGCAGAGTTTAGCCTGTAAGAAGCTTGCAGGTAAGTCAACTAGTGGCTGAGCATCTAATTGCCACTGACCTAGACGATTGAGTTCAATTGATAAATTGTAGGCTTGGTTATCCAGAGTGTTTAGTGTTCTAGCAATAGTTTCTTGTAAGTCTTCCTCTTTAAATGGGTAACCAAAATATGTGGCACTCTCTTTAAAGCGATTAATATGTTGGTTTAAAAAGTGAAGTTGTCCATTGTCAATTAAGGCTCTTGATTTGAGAGTAAAAGGGAGTCGTTTACGATAGAGGACAGCTGTTTTTTGATGAACCTCTTCGTATTCACTTTGCCACTTGCTATCCCAAGTGATACCGCCGCCAGCTCCGTAGATGGCTTGTCCGTCAAATAACTGAATGGTTCGAATGCCGACGTTAAAAATCTTATCTCCATTTGGTAAACAGATACCTAAACTACCACAGTAAATGCCTCGAGGTTTCGGTTCCAAACGGTTAATAATCGCCATTGTTGCCCTTTTGGGTGCACCAGTGATTGAACCGCATGGAAAGAGTGCTTCAAGAATATCAGAAAATGACGTTTCTTGGCGTAATTGACCGACAATGGTCGAAGTCATTTGCCAAACAGTGGAGTAGCGTTCAACATCACATAACTTGGTCACAGTAATTGATCCTGTCTGGCAGATTTTTCCCATATCATTACGTAAGAGATCGACAATCATCATGTTCTCAGAACGGTTTTTAGGGTCCTGTGCTAACCACTCTTTTTCAACTAAATCAGATAAACTATTGACGCCACGTTTAGTTGTCCCTTTCATTGGACGTGTGATGAGTTCTTGTCCCTTTTGCTGGAAGAAGAGTTCTGGACTAGCTGAAATGATCGCCGTCTGATCATGAGCAATGTAGGCATTATAACCAGCTGCCTGCTCGACGACTAATTGGTTGTAAATGGCTAAGCTATCTGACTGATTTAGCTCTTGGCTCAGTTGGATGGTGTAATTGACTTGGTAAGTGTTGCCCTGACGCATTTCCTGATGAATGGTTTCAATTGCCTTTTGATACTCGTCTTGGCAGGTGGAACTGTGCCACTTGCTTCCTAAATCGACAGCATCGTAATCAAGAGGCATGGCTTCTTGATGGCAGGTATCATGGACAGTAAAATAGGCGAAATACTCTTGACCCAATGGCTGTGAGTGTGTTGCTAATGTTGAATCAAAAAAAGTAGCGGCTTCATAACTCAAATAACCAACAACATAATAGCCTTGATTCTGGTAGTAGTCAACATCAGCAATGACTTGTCCAACGTCTTCTAAATCTTGTGCAATTAATTCTTTAATTGGATTGACAAATTGGTAACGACAACCCAAGTCTTTGAAATCAATGATTGTTTTTCTATGCATGCCCCAATTATATCATAAAAAAATTATCACGAAAGACTAATGTTTAATACTTTTAATAGCTCATTAGACGCCTATCCAGTTGCCAACATTTTGTCAGAAAAGTGTGGTTTTATTGCTCATGTGGGCGAAAGAAAAGAGACCAGTTACGGTCCCTTAGAAAACTTAATTCTGTTTTGTTTTCTTTGTTACAAAGAGCATTGACAAAGCTAGACCCAGACTGGCAATTGCTAGGGAAGGTGTAATGTGTTGCCCATAGTCTCCCAAATTTGGAAGTGCCTTGGCTAGCTGAGCCTTTTTTGACTCAGGTAAGGTATAGACTGAGGGTGCTTGATAGGCGTTAGCAAGAGGGTTGGTTAAGTGAATTCTAGTAGCAGCTGGTTTGAATTCAGCACTTGTTAGCTCTTGGACCACAGGTGCTAGTGGCGCATCAGCTTTGGCTGAGTTAATTTCTTTGAGGTCGGGCTCTGCTTTTTTATGTGACCAAATGGTTTGGAAGAGGCCGTTTGATTCAAAGAGTTTGCCTAATTCTAGGAGAATTCTGTCTTGATTAGCTGCGCTATTAAATAAAATCCCTAAAGGCATGCCATCTTTAGTTAAATGAGTTGGTAGGGATAAAGAAGGTGTCCCAGTCAAATTGGCTAATTGAGTGAAGGGAGTTAAGGTCCAGGCTGGTAGCCATTGTCGGTAGATTAGGTTTAGTTTTTCTTCTTTTGAATAGCTAGACATATCTGCCAAAATCGGTTTCAGATTATCTGGAATATGATGATAGTCCGCACTTGGAGCTGCATAAGAAGTTGTTGGGGTTAAGAAAATGGGATAAGTCTGATAAAAGGCATTAAGCTGATCAGTCATCTGGCCAATAGTTGCCCACGCAGCATCTAAATCAGCCTTACTGAGGTCTTTTCCTGTTTGATAGAGTGCCCATGATAGCAATTCAACATCATCTTTTTGGAGATGACGCTTTAATTTTTGATTGGCCATAAAGTCAATGGAAAGGGCACCTTTGGCAGCGATGGTGTAGTAGGCTTCCATCATTTTTTTGCCATCAACAGGATAGTTGACTTCAACTGTTTTAAAGCCTTCTTTGTTCAGAAAGGCAACCGCTTCTTTGACAGCTTGAATAGCTTCGTCAGAAATTGGTGTTCCAGCAGGTGTTTGTGTCGTATAGGCGATGGGAATGTCTTTAGAGAGATGTTGGCTTGTTTGGCTAGCTTTGGCCTGGTTTTTTAAAAGGGCTTCAAAGAGTTTCTGGGTATCCTCGATACTTTTTGTCAATGCAAAATGACTGACATTATTGGTACTAGCTGCTGAATTGCCTTCCAAAATACCACGACTCGGATGCAAACCTATTAACCCGGTCCATGAGGCAGGGATTCGTGTCGAGCCACCACCATCAGATGCACTGGCAACAGGAACTTGTCCAGCAGCTACCCCGGCAGCAGACCCGCCAGAAGATCCGCCGGGGTTATAGGCTGTATTCCATGGATTGTGCGTAACGCCGTAGAGACCAGAATTGGTAACGTTGATCCATCCCATCTCAGGGAAAGAAGATTGACCAAGGACGACAAAGCCAGCACTTTGAAGGGCTTTAACAAAGCTAGATGTTCCTTTACTTGTTTGATCAGATAGGAAGGCTAGCCCGTTAGTATTTTGTCCCCCGGCTATTGTGTGGCCAAGCCCCTTGACTAGAATAGGGACCTTGTAAAATGGTTGACCATTATCAAGCATAGCAGCACTTTCCTGATGTGCAGCGGCTTCTCTGAGACTGATGACATTGTTTAAATCAGTATTGGTCGCTTTGATGGTGTCCAGTGCAAACGTAAGTAACTGGTCGCCAGTCACCTTATTCGTACGAACCCAGTCTGACAGTTGACTAGCACTGGCGTTTTGGTAGTCGTCAAGTGTGATAGTTGGGCTAATGGTGAGCGTAGCTTCTGAGGACGCATCTTGAGCAGTGTTGATTGGACTGGAAGTTGTCTTTGACGTGCCAACCATTGGCCCAGAAGAGGACGCCCCTAAGAGAGAAGATTGGTCTGTTTGTGGGCTAATTGCTAGTGCAGTAGTTACAACATTGGTTGAACTGTTGGGATCAACTGGAGCTACAGAAGTCATCTGAGTCGTAGACTCTGGAGCAATAACAGTTGTAGTAGAAGGCTTACTTGCTGACAAATTAGAGGCTTCCTGGGCTTGCACGCTAGGTGCAATTAAAAAGCTCCCTGTTAACAAAAGACTTGCTATTAAGAGCGGGCACGACTGTAATTGAATATTATTAAGTGGTTTAGACATTTCTAATCTCCTTATTATGATTGCTAGTTTAATTGTAATCAAATGACAGATAATTTCAAGAAAGTTGGTTTAAAATAATTGACAGTGGTGATGGCATAAAAAATAAAAAAAACCATAACCGAAGTTATGGTTAAAATTATTAAGCTAATTTTGTGATGTTTGATGCTTGTGGACCACGTTGTCCGTCAGTCACATCAAATTCAACTTTTTGACCTTCGTCTAAAGTTTTGAAACCATCAGATTGAATCTCAGAGAAATGAGCAAAAACGTCTGATCCGTTTTCTTGTGTGATAAAGCCAAAGCCTTTTTCTGCGTTAAACCATTTTACTGTTCCTTGAGCCATGTGATATGTACCTCTTTTATATTATTTTTGTAAAAAACTTATTAAGAGGAAAACATAAGATAAAACTAACACTTTGACTCAAAAAACTTTATTACAATCTTTACTCTAACAGGATAAGTTGGAGAAGTCAACCTCCAAAGTTACAGAATAAAAAAGTGACAACCAATCCAGACCGTCCCTAAGCACTTTGCGGCAATAAATAAAAAAGAAAATAAATTTTAAAAATAGAACTAGATTTTGAAAAAACAAGGAAAGTTCCTTTATTTAATAATAAAAAAACTCCTCAGTATTTTGAGGAGCTTCCAATCTCATCTTAAATTTGTACCAAAATCACAGTTGATCAAAATAGGCTTTTGCCTCTGCTAGGTCAGCACCAGTCAATTCTCTGATTTTTTTAATAGCTTCTATGTCCTTACCATCTTTTTTTAGATTCAAAACCAATTCTCTTTCCTTATCAGAAAGGCGGAGTGAGACAAGTTCCTCATGACCAGTCAACCGACAGAGCTCATCTAATTGATTTTGCAGTTTCTTTATCTTTTCATCTTTACGTGAATTAGTTAGCAATCCTGAAACTAAAATGATAAAAAGACCCAATATTAACAACCAAGAATAATCCATAAGCACCTCCTTGAATATATTGATAATATAATAATTGTAGCATAATCTGTGATATATGTGTTTCTTAATACTGAGCTAAGTTATGCTTGTAATTTTAATAATCTAACAAAATAATCTACTCTGAAAATCCCGTCAAATTATGCTACAATAGGTTAAAAATATAAAGAAAAATAGGTAACAAACTAATGGCTAAATTTGGTTTTCTCTCAGTTTTAGAAGAAGAAATGGATAAGCAGTTTCAATTTGATTATGCCATGGATTGGGACAAGAAAAATCATGCAGTGGAAGTGACTTTTGTGTTAGAGGCTCAAAACACTGGGGAAGTGGAAACAATTGACGACCAAGGGGAAGTCACTCAAGAAGATATCGTTTTTGAAGATTATGTCATTTTTTATAATCCAGAGAAAAGTTCGTTTGATAAGGATGACTATTTGGTGGCAATCCCTTACGAACCTAAAAAAGGCTTGTCACGTGAATTTTTGGCTTACTTTGCCCAGTTTCTTAATGATGTAGCAACGGAAGGCTTGTCTAATCTAATGGACTTCCTTGAAGATGACACTAAAATTGACTTCGGTCTAGAGTGGAACCAAGAAGCCTTTGAAGAAGGAAAAACAGGACTAGAAGAAACAGAATTCTTCGGTTATCCAAGATATTAAGGTGGTAGACGGATTTGAACTCAATAAATCTCTGTTGAGTTAAGTATTACCAAAAATAGAGCAAATTAAGGGAGTTTTATGGGAATTCAAGACACTAGTTTAACTATATTGGACCAAGTTTTTGATTTTTCAGGAAGTAAGGTGGCTCTACTCATGAACGATAAAATCCTAACCAGTTTA
Source organism: Streptococcus hongkongensis (assembly GCF_053206145.1). Lineage (NCBI taxonomy): Bacteria > Bacillati > Bacillota > Bacilli > Lactobacillales > Streptococcaceae > Streptococcus > Streptococcus hongkongensis. Next base: position 63,849 of record NZ_JBRUGD010000010.1, on the reverse strand, counting down.
CGTGACGATATGCCAAGTATTCCTCATCCTAACATGTTGGACTTACCAGGAGGTGGTCGTGAGGCTGAGGAAACCCCTTTTGAATGTCTTCAAAGAGAGGTTTTGGAAGAATTATCAATCCATATTCATCCTGAGGATATTATTTGGGCAAAAGTTTATCCTGGAATGAGTAACCCTGATAGACAATCAGTTTTTATGGTGGGGACATTGCCCCAAAACAATATAACCAAATAGTCCTTGGCGATGAAGGTCAAGGCTATAAATTGATGACAATAGCTGAATTTTTAATTGATGAGCAGGTGATCCCTCAGTTGCAAGAACGATTGAGAGATTATTTGGAGAAAGGGAGAGTGGAAAAAAATCAGTAATTTCATAGCAATTTGATTTTGACGTCCCATCTCCACAAAATTGAGTAGGGTTGTAGTAGCTGATTTTCAACGTATTAGAGCCTACTTAATGACTGCGTTACACTATAAAAACTAGAGTCTGAAAATAGTTGTCTCAGACTCTTTTTAGTTGCCAAAAACCATCTGAGATGCAGATGGTTAAAGGAAAGTATTTAATTGTCGTTTGGCATAAAGAATGCGACGAACCCCCATGGTATGCTCAATAACTACATAAAAGATAGTGAAATGCTTGACACGAATGGTATAGTAAGGATGTGGTCGAGCAGTTGATGTCTTATAGGATGGGAAACCCAATGGATTTGCCAATCGTTGTAAGATAGCCTTTTCTACATCATTCACTAAATGATGTGCAGCGCTAGGGTTTTTAAGTTTATATTTGATATAATCAACAATCTGATTTAAATCATCTTCAAAAAGCGGGAGAATAACTAGTTTATAATAGCTAGTCATGATTAATTCTCTCTCTGACACGATTGAAAACGTCTTGACTTGAAAAACGTTGCTTAGATTGACTAGCTTGTTGATCAGCCTCGTCTAATTTCCTTTCGGTGGGATTAATTAGCTGATCATATTGCTCTATACTCATTAGAACCATCGTTCCATAGCCGTTTTTCGTCAAGAAAACGGGTGCATGTTCTTCTACAACTGTTTCCTCAATTTCAGGAAATTTATTACGTAAATCAGAAACTGGGCGAATGGTTATCATAAAAACACCTCCAATATTATCAGTATTTTATCAAAATAAGGATAAGTTGTCAAAATTACGGATATTGAGTGATGGCTTCAAAGAACCTCTTATTTAAATGTGTTATAATAGTTTCAATTGAAAGCTAATAGAGGTAACAAATCAAGTGAATGCATGGCAAGAACTGACAGTGACCGTCCATCGTGACGCTGAAGAAGCTGTCTCAAATATGTTAATTGAAGCAGGCAGTCAAGGTGTGGCCATTAGTGACACAGCTGATTACCTTGGTCAAGAGGACCGCTTTGGCGAGCTCTATCCTGAGATTGAGCAATCAGAAATGGTTGACATTACGGGTTATTTTCCAGATACCATGGCAATTGACCAAGTCAGAGACACCATTACCCAAGGGATAAAAGGCTTGGAAGGTACAGGTCTAACTGTTGGTCCCGTAGCTGTCGCTTCCCAAGAATTGGCAGAAGAAGATTGGGCTGACAACTGGAAGAAATATTACCAACCAGCCCGCATCACCCATGATTTGACCATTGTGCCATCATGGACTGATTACCAAGCCAGACCAGAGGAAAAAGTAATTAAGCTTGATCCAGGCATGGCCTTTGGAACAGGAACTCACCCAACAACCAAAATGAGTTTATTTGCCTTAGAACAAGTCCTTCGTGGTGGTGAAACAGTCATTGACGTGGGAACAGGATCAGGTGTCCTTTCTATTGCAAGTTCACTACTGGGTGCAAAAGATATTTATGCCTATGACCTAGATGATGTGGCTGTGCGTGTAGCTCAAGAAAATATTGACCTTAACCCTGGCACTGAAAATATTAAAGTAGCAGCAGGAGATCTCTTACGCGGTGTGGAAATTGAAGCAGAGGTTATAGTTGCCAATATTTTGGCAGATATCCTCATCCATTTAACAGAGGATGCTTACAGATTAGTCAAAGACCAAGGCTATTTAATTATGTCAGGGATCATTTCTGAGAAATGGCCAATGGTTAAAGAAGCAGCAGAAGACGCCGGTTTCTTCCTTGAAACACATATGATTCAAGGGGAGTGGAATGCATGCATCTTCAAGAAAACAGATGATATGTCAGGAGTGATCGGCGGCTAATGCAACAGTACTTTATATCAGGCGCAGCTCAGCCACTTGTGACCATCACAGATAAAGACACCATCAAGCACATGTTTCAGGTTATGCGCCTGGGCGATGGCGACCAAGTCGTCCTAGTTTTTGATGATGGCATTAAACGGCTTGCCAAGGTGGCAAATAGCGCTGCTTATCAGTTAGACATTATCCAAGACTTGGGTGAGAACCTAGAGTTACCCGTGCAAGTAACCATAGCCAGCGGCTTTCCAAAGGGCGACAAGCTGGACTTTATCACGCAAAAAGTGACAGAATTAGGGGCAGCAGCTCTTTGGGCCTACCCGGGCGACTGGTCAGTGGTCAAATGGGATGGCAAGAAGCTAGCTAAAAAAGAAGAGAAATTAGCAAAAATCGCCTTAGGAGCAGCAGAACAGAGCAAACGCAATAAGGTGCCGGAAATCAAACTTTTTGAGAAAAAAGCCGATTTTATCAGCCAATTAGCAGCATTTGATAAAATCCTCATTGCCTATGAAGAGTCAGCTAAAGAAGGTGAAAAGAGTGCTTTGGCGCGTGAATTAGCCAACTGTCAACTAGGTCAAAAGATTCTCTTTATCTTTGGGCCAGAAGGTGGTATTTCACCAAAAGAAATTGAGTTATTTGAAAAAGCAGGTGGCATCAAAATCGGCCTCGGTCCTCGTATCATGCGGACAGAGACCGCCCCACTCTACGCCCTCAGTGCAGTCAGTTATGCTTTAGAAATGACGAATTAAAACAAGCGGTTAAATAATCGCTTGTTTTTTATTTTAATTAAGTGTTGACTTAATAGATAGAAAGTATTATATTTATATAAAACGATTGTTTAATAAAGATTAAGCGGTGATTTATGAAAAAGGTATTCTCTAATAAATTATTTATGGCAACATTTGTGTCAGATCTAATTTCTAACTTCGGTGATATTGTTTATTATTTAGCTTTAATGAACTATGTCCTCATTTTACCTGATGGCAAAATGGCCATTGCACTAGTAACTTTTTCTGAGACTTTTCCTTTTTTATCTAGTATTTTAATGGGAATTCTGGGAGATCGAACAAAAAATAAAGTCGATACTATATTAGCAGCTTTGGCTTTTAGAGTAGTCATGTATAGTATTGTTGGAATAGTAATGGGCTTTAAACCTGCTTTATGGATACTGGTGATTGCAATTATTATAAATATTCTTTCAGATTTAGCTGGTCAATATGAAAATGCCCTCTTCAAACCAATCACCTTAAGAATTATTAAAGAGGATGACAGGGAAAAGTTCTTAGGATTTCGTCAAGGAACGATGACTGCTTTCCAAATGGCATTTATAGCTAGTGGCGCAGTACTTTTAAGTCTATTTAATTTTCAACAGTTAGCATTTGTTAATGCCTCAACATTTTTAGTCAGTGCCATAATCATTATGTTTATCAGAAGTGCTTTGAAAGAAAAAGTAACAGGTTATTCAGTCCAAACGAGAGATGGAAATCATCAGGAAAATATTATCCAAGATGTTGGTTATTCTCTAAAACTAGCTTTTGATTCTCTGTCAAAAGTCCCTGTTTTAAAAACATCTATTTATATATTAGCTGGTTTAAATGCCATTATTGGTGTTGAAGATGCTATTCTTTTATTGATTTTTAAAGAAAATCCTTGTTTTGGGTTTGGGTCACTTGCGGCTACAATTGCCATTTTAGGTTTAGTATCAAGTCTTGGCATGATGTTTGGTAGTTTTCTGCTTACAAGAGATAAGTTACCGATTTCAATTGAACAGGCACTTTTAGGGTCACCCCTTGCTTTGGTAGCTTTATTTATAGGCATTTATCTGCAAAATGTTTACGTGATGATGGTTGGAATTGGTTTATTAACAATTTGTATCGGGATTATTAATCCCAAAATATCAGCATTAATCATGAAAACAATGCCAGAGAATCAATTAGCAACTATTTCATCTGGGATCTCTACCTTTTGTACTGTTAGCGTGGTCATCAGTAACGCACTTGTCTCTGTTTTAGTTATTTACCTCTCTGCAAAAATGTTAGGATTGCTTTTCCTCTTGCTTTCTTTAATACTCTTAGGTTACACTATTAGAAAGTACTATTTTTAGAAAAATGGAGAAACCTGTTTCATGGATTATAAGTATTCCGAACAAGCTAGTTCAATCATAGAATTGTTTTTTATGCCATTTTTTCAAACCTTTCAAATGGATATAACAATGGAATTCTCTAAAAAAGAAAAGGAAAATTTTAAAGAAGATTTTGCCCTTATTGAGGAAATAAAAGGGAAATTTGAACCTTTTGCAGAGGAGATAAATCGCTATTATTTGTTTGGCTATGGCTTTAGTCTGCTCCATGTTATTTACTATTATGCAGGAGAAATGGGATACTCATGTCAAAATGTAGAAGAAGTTCATGATTATGCTCTAGGATTGTCTGAGAAAGATATTCAAAAATGCATTGCTTATTTGATAGTGGATGAGGAAGAAGATAAAGAAAAAGATTTTTGGGTATTGCTTGAAGAGTCTTCATTAAAACCTGAAATGAAATGGTATTATAGTCAATTTTATCGTGAACCTCTAACTAGCATAAAACGGTTAGTCACTCTTTCACAAGAATTAATCAGTATTTATCAACCCTACTTTAAAAGAGGATTAAAAGAACGGCGAGCTTATGCTAGTAAGTTTGATTTAGACAAATTTGCAGATTCTTTACCTGAGCTGACTAAAAACGGGTTACTCTCCTTAGATAATAGCTTCTTGTCAGTATTTATTCTTAGTTCATGGTTTATTAGATTATCAATGATTAAGTTACACCAAAATGAATCCCAAGAAATTGGATTTATCATTACTTGCCACATTGAAAGGTTTTTACATACTGAAGATAACTTAGATGAGGAAGATTTTTCATTAGCCTTAAAACTTCTTAGTGATACTACTCGTTATCAAGTTCTCCAAGAGGTATTGCAACCAAATACCAAAAGTAAAGATATAGCTAAACGATTGAATATTACAGCTGCTGCGGTATCTTTCCATACACAGAAGTTAGTCAATGCCCAAATTCTGCAATTTAATACTGAAGATGGGGGTGGAAAGTATAGTTTAAATAAGAAACTCTTGAATACAGTTCTTGAGAAGATGGCTGATGATTTCCACCTATAAGAAAAATAAAATGAATTCTTGAAAGGGGATTCATTTTCTTCTTGACAGGTTAGCTTAAAATGTCTATTCTATTAAAAAGCACCTTTGGAGGAGAAATCGTGGTTACAATTAAAGATGTGGCAAGATTAGCAGGGGTTTCTCCTTCTACAGCCTCGCGAGCAATGCATGACAATGAGATGATTAGTCAGTCCACCAAGGATCGAGTGAAAAAGGTCATGGAGGAATTGAACTACTCACCTAATTATTCTGCTCAAAATTTGGTTAAACGCAGAAATAATACTGTAGGAATTATTCTGCCTGTTCGAGAAAGCCATGAAACGATAGGGGATAATCCCTTCTTTATGCAAATTATCCAAGGGATTTCTGGGATTTGTACTGACAAACAACAAATGGTGGCTTTAGCTACAGGTCGAACTGAGGAGGACTTACTGGCTAATGTAACAACCATGATTCGCAGTGGTAATATCTCTAAATTTATATTTCTTTATTCGAAAGCTGAAGATCCTGTCTACGATTTTATTGCTCGCGAAAAAGTTGACTGTGTTGTTGTTGGTCATTCATTGACGGAAAAGCGGAGCGATCAGTTCCAGTACATCGATAATGATAACCGTCAAGCTGGATATGACGCTAGTCAGTATCTGCTTAATAAAGGCTACAGCCAGATTACCTATATCTATAATGATATGGATGAAATGGTTCAGGCAGAGCGTTATAGTGGCTTTGCCAATGCTATGAAGGAAAAGGGGAAAATAGCGAATAGCTTTAATATGTCCTTGGCTGATGCTATCGCTTTTCAGAGCTACTTGCAAGAAAACCCAGCGCAAGCTTTTGTCACTTGTGATGATATTTTGGCTATTAAATTGCAAAAGTTACTAAGGGAGAGTGGTCAGCAGGCTGATAAAAAAGCTATTATCAGTTTTAATAATTCAATCATTGCCCAAATCGCAACCCCATCATTGACCTCTGTAGAAATTTTTCCTTACAAGTTAGGAGAAGCGGCAGCTCAAGCTATTTTAGCTGAAAAGAAATTAAAGGATGAGGTATTAGTAATCCCTCATAAAATCATTGAACGTGCCTCAACACAAGAGTCCTAATGCTAATTAGGCTCTTTTTTAATTAATTTTAAGAAACCGCTTTACAAATTAAATTTTGGAGAGTATAATAAAAAGAAGAAAACCGCAAACGTTTGCGTAAAACGTTTGCAACTAGTAGATGGTTTTTATAGCTATGAGGAGATGAAGATGAAATCACAGGTTAAACAAATTTTTAGTTTCGAATTTTGGCAAAAATTTGGAAAATGTTTGATGGTTGTTATTGCGGTTATGCCTGCAGCAGGTTTAATGGTTAGTATTGGTAATTCCATTCCAATGATCAATCCCAATTCAGCAATCTTGGTTACGATTGGACACGTAGTGGCGGAACTTGGATGGGCCGTGATTGGTAATTTGCACTTACTTTTTGCACTTGCAATTGGTGGGTCATGGGCTAAAGAAAGAGCTGGAGGTGCATTTGCAGCTGGTTTAGCTTTTGTTTTAATCAACCGACTAACAGGTGCTATCTATAATGTTAATGCATCCATGCTTGCTGATCCTGCAGCAAAAATTAAGAGCTTTTTGGGAACCGAAATGGTTGTTAAAAACTATTTCACAAGTGTTTTGGAATCTCCAGCGCTTAATACTGGGGTTTTCGTAGGAATAATAGCTGGATTTGTTGGAGCTACAGCTTTTAACAAATATTATAACTATCGTAAACTTCCTGAAGTCCTAACTTTCTTCAATGGGAAACGCTTTGTTCCTTTTGTGGTTATTTTACGGTCATCTCTTGTCGCTCTAGTCTTAGCGCTTGTATGGCCGGTTATTCAAGCTGGAATAAATGGATTTGGAATGTGGATTGCCTCATCACAAGATACAGCTCCTATTTTAGCGCCATTTATCTACGGTACTATGGAACGTCTCTTGTTACCATTTGGTTTACACCATATGTTAACGATTCCAATGAACTATACAGCTCTCGGAGGAACTTATGAAGTAATGACTGGTTCTGGGATAGGTACTAAAGTATTTGGACAAGATCCACTTTGGTTGGCATGGGTTACTGACTTAGTTGGTCTTAAAGGATCTGGTGATACGGAAGCTTATAAACACTTATTGACAACCGTCACACCAGCTCGTTTTAAAGTTGGGCAAATGATTGGTGCTACTGGTACATTGATGGGAGTCGCTGTTGCCATGTACCGTAATGTTGATGAAGATAAAAAACCAAAATACAAAATGATGTTTATTTCGGCAGCGGCAGCTGTATTCTTAACAGGAGTTACAGAACCCCTTGAGTACATGTTTATGTTTGCTGCTATGCCATTATATATTGTTTACGCATTAGTTCAAGGGGCGTCGTTTGCTATGGCTGACTTGATTAATCTTCGTGTTCACTCATTTGGTAATATTGAGTTGTTGACACGGACGCCGATGGCTATCAAAGCTGGACTTGGGATGGACTTGTTTAACTTCATTTGGGTTTCTATCCTCTTTGCTGTCATTATGTACTTTATTGCTGATTTTATGATTAAAAAAATGAACCTAGCAACGGCTGGTCGTCTAGGTAACTATGATGCTGACATGTTAGCTGATGCTTCATCTGAAGGATCAGACCAAGTAGCAGATGCTAGTTCACAAATTGTAAAAATTATTAATTTATTAGGTGGTCGCGAAAATATTGCTGACGTTGATGCTTGTATGACACGTCTTCGTGTTTCTGTTAAAGAAACTGATAAAGTTGGCTCAGAAGACTTGTGGAAAAAAGCTGGTGCCATGGGTCTGATTGTTAAAGGCAATGGTGTTCAAGCAGTTTATGGTCCCAAAGCTGATATTTTGAAATCTGATATTCAAGATTTATTAGATTCTGGTGCGACTATTCCGACATCAAACTTCTCAAAAAATGAACCTGTTCAAGAAATGGCAACTTTTAAAGGTTTAACTGAAGAAGTATTGACTGTGGCTGATGGACAAGTTATGCCGATTTCGGAAGTGAATGACCAAGTTTTTGCCGGTAAAATGATGGGTGACGGGTTTGCTGTTGAACCTGAAAATGGTAACATCTATGCCCCTGTTTCAGGGATTATAACAAGTGTCTTCCCAACTAAACATGCCTTTGGTTTATTGACTGATAATGGACTTGAAGTTTTAGTTCACGTTGGTCTTGATACAGTAGCATTAAATGGTGTACCTTTCTCTGCTAAAGTTAAAGAAGGACAACGTCTTACAGCTGGTGATTTACTTGTCGTTGCTGATTTAGCAGCAATCAAATCAGCTGATCGTGAAACAACAATTGTTGTAGTCTTTACTAACCAGGCTGATATTGAATCTGTTGAATTGGTAGTACAAGGTCAACAAGCAGCGAAAACAGCAGTTGCAAAAGTAAAGTTATAAAATAAAATAAGTAAGGGTGACACAATTTATTTGTCACTCTTCTTGTACTTATTAAGGAGATGAATTGATGGCAAAATGTCTAACTTTAAATACCCATTCTTGGATGGAAGTTAATGCTTTAAAAAAGTTAGTTGACTTGGCTGAACACATTATGGCAGAAAAATATGAGATTATTTGTTTGCAGGAAATCAATCAGCTGATTGACAGTGAGGTTGCAAATGAACTTTTTAATTATCAGCAGGTGCCTGGAACGCCATCAATTCATAAGGATAATTTTGCTTTAATCTTGGTTAATTATCTTAGAAAGCACGGGCATGATTACTATTGGTCGTGGACTTATAATCATATTGGATACGGCATTTATCATGAGGGCGTAGCTATTCTCTCAAAGGAACCAATGGAGGTTTCTGATGTCTTAATTTCTAAGGCTGATGATGAAAGAGATTTCCACACTCGGAGGGCCTTGGTTGCTAGGACTCAACTTTTGGGGCGTGAGGTGACGGTTCTTAGTTTGCATATGTCTTGGTATGGCAAAGGATTTGAGGATGAATGGGCAAGGCTGGAGTCTCATCTTTTAGAGTTTGTTGATGGACCTTTGATGCTCATGGGGGATTTTAATAACCCAACGGATTTGGAAGGTTATCAAATGATTGAGAAGAGTCCACTTAACTTGCAGGATAGTCATAAGGTTGCTGACTTTGTTTTTGGTGACCACAGTATGATGAAAGATATCGACGGTTGGGAAGGTAATCAGCATACTTATAAGGTTGATCATATCTTTACAAGTAGGGATTTTGAGATTTCTTCTTCGGAGATCACTTTTGAAGGTGGTTATGCACCTGTTGTTAGTGATCATTTCGGGCTTGAAATAACAATTAAATAAGAAAAGACTAAGAAATGGATTCCTAGTCTTTTCTTATTTGTTGAGGATTAGTGCTCTTGCTGCTTCAATAGACAATTCAGGTGAGAGGATTTGTTCATCAAATAGTTTCAAGTAGTCTTTGTCATTCCACCATCTTTGAAGACTTTCTTGCCCAAAGTCATTTGCCTTAGCTCGGCCCTTGTGTCGTTTAAGTGTTTCTTCAAAGGATAAATCATAGTAGTAGGCTTGGCAGTCCTTTGGATAGTTTTGTAGAAGATGATCCCAAACGGGTTGATACCAATCTGATTTTAAGATTCCTTCAATAATAATGACATCATATTGGTGGTAAGAAAAATTAATTAGTTCAATCAGTAAGGGAATGGTCGGTGTATCAAAACCATCATGTGCACCTAATAAGTCCCTTCTAAGGGTGTCTTGAGATAGGATAATTGCTCGTTCGGGGAACTGACTTTGGACGGCTTTGGCAAGACTTGTTTTACCACTGGCAGAATTGCCTCGAATAATAATTATTTTTGCCATCATTAGGTCCTCTAAATTAGTCAATCATGTCACTTAAGAGATAAGCATCGACAAGCTTTTCTGTTGCCTCAACGGAATCAGTGTGGGTACGCTCGTAAGAATGGCTTGATTCAATACCTGCACCAAGGAGAGCATGACGGACTTCAGCACCTGAACGCATGGCTGCTGAAGCATCAGAACCATAGTATGGGTAGATATCTAGTTTAAATGGGATATTATTTTCTTGACAGAGGGCAACCATTTGCTGACGTAATTCATAATGGTAAGGGCCTGAGCCGTCTTTAACACAGATAGAAACAGTATATTCATCTGTTGTTTGATCGTCTCCCATAGCTCCCATATCAACTGCTAAGTACTCAACTGCTTGTTCAGGTAGGCTTGAATTTGCGCCATGACCGACTTCTTCAAAGGCTGAGAAGTAGAAATGCGTTGTATAAGGAAGTGTGATATTTTCTTGCTTATATTTTTTAAGCAGTTCAATTAGGATGGCAGCAGATACTTTATCATCTAAATGGCGTGATTTGATAAAGCCATTATCTGTTACAATAACACGTGGGTCAAAGGAAATAAAATCTCCAACTTCGATGCCAAGTGCGCGTGTTTCGTCGGCAGTACGGACTTTTTCATCTAAACGAACTTCCATGTTAGCTTGGTTACGTTCGGCTGTACCAGCATCTTTATAGACATGGACAGATGTTTGATGGATTAAAATCGTACCTGAAATCTCCTTGCCATTTTGAGCAAGATGGACAGTACAGTTTTCCCCTTCAATAGCATTATAGACAAAGCCACCAACAAGATCCATTTTCAAACGACCATCTGGTTTGATGGCACGGACCATAGCTCCTAAGGTATCAAGGTGGGCAGTAACTACACGTTGCTTTTGATCGTTTTCCCCTTTAACTGAAACCATCAAGCCACCTTTATTGGTGCGAACAATATCATAACCAAAGGATGAAATTTCAGCTGCAACGTAGTCCATAATTCTTCTTGTAAATCCTGTAGGTGATGGGATTTGCGTTAATGTTGTAATGTAATCAACTGTCGTTTTCATAAGTACTCCTATCAATTTTTCTTTCAACTATCCTATTATACCATGACTGAAGTTGAGAAAAAGGAAAAGGAGTGGGGCAAATATTCTCAAACTCTATTTTTTTATAGATTTATGTATATAAGGCAGTGGTTGAGTGGGCTCTAATACGTTGAAAATCAGATTTTATAGCCCTACTCAACTTTGCGGAGGTGGGATGACAAAATCAAATTGCTACGAAATTACCGATTTGTCCCACTTTCTTCTTTTTATGCCTTAAATGATTCTCTGGTTTCTAAAATGACTTTGGCAAGCCGTTCAATATCAGAAATGGTTCCACGCATTTCAAAATCACCAATCATAGGAAAACCGAAGCGTTTTGCATATTGCTTTGCGGTCAAGCAATATTGGTTATTGAAGTTGAGGTTACCTGAACCAATAACCCCGAAACACTGTTTATAGTTGTCGTGCGCAGCGATGAAGTCCCCAAGAGGAGTGGTCAGTATTTCGATATCTCCAGAATCCAGTCCGTTCCCACCTTCTAAGTAAGTTGGTAAGATCGCAACAAAGGATTGCTCAACTGGGAAGGTTTGATGATTTTGTTCCTTAATGTTGATTGGATTTGTCGTGATCTGATAGTTTTCAGCCAAATAAGTAGAGAGGCGTTTAACAAAGCTCAAGGTGTTTCCACTTAAGCTGATAAATACAATGGTTAACTCAGACATATTACTCCTTAACTATATCTTGTAATTATCTATCAGTTTAACACAATATATAGTAGTTAACAAGGTTGGAAATCTAAGTTCCTTAATTGATAATTGAATAATTTAGAGCATTACCGTATCAAAAAGCGAAGACTTTTCAATTGTCTTCGCTTTTTGTGGTTTGTTTAGTTTTGGCGACGATTTTTTCTTGTGAAAAGTGCGCCAAGGCTTAGGAATGCTAAACCAAACAGAGAAATGGCTTGTGATTCTTTGCTACCAGTAGTTGGTAAGTTTTCAGCTTTAGCAGCTAATTGTGTTGGTTGATGTGTTTCTTGGTAGACACGAGCAGCCAATGCTTGCATTTCTGCTCGGGTAGCAGGGCTGATTGTTGAAGTATTTTCAGTTGGTGCAGGTGCTTTATCAGTTGGGACAACTGGTTTCACGTAAGTGAAGACGAAGTCACCAAACCCTTCAACAGTCGATGGACCGACGTAAGAAATATCTGCTTTGTCTCCAATCAAATGTTGTGCCTTGTCTGCACTCAAGAAATGGAGATTTAATCCTTTGATACTATCTGTAAAGTACCAATTATTATCTGCTGATGGATTAATTGTTTTTTCAGAGATAATGTAATTAATGATGGCTTGGCGATTTTCTAAGTTTAGGAGACGATTGAGGCGTGCATTTTTTGCACCAGGGAATGTGCTACTTGCACGGTAGTTGTTTGTCACAATCATAAATTCTTGGTTTGGATCAATTGCTTTTCCTTGATACATTAAGTTTTTAACACGGTTAGCATCAGGATTAACTAGATTACCTTTGGCATCATATTTATTGGCTTGTGTGATATCGAATTCATATGTCAATCCATCAATAACGTCAAAATTATAAGTACGGTAGTCAGTATTGACAAGATTTTGTGGACCAGTATTTGTCGGATCAATCGTATTGAATTGTCCAGCTGACATTTCTAACCATTCCTTGAGGTCAGCACCTGTTACTTTTAGAATCGCAGTAACATTATCATAAAGATAAAGATCAGCAACGTTCTTAATGGCAATTGGACCTGCTGGGATATCTGTGTAAGCAGTTGGATCATTCCGTGTTCCAGCTTTAAATGGCGCTGCTGCTGAAAGGAGCGGTAGATTTGCTTCAGGAGTTCCTGCTAATTGCTGAGCAGCATACCAAAGCTGTGCTTTGTTAACGATTTGGACAGATGGGTCATCTTTAACTAGGGCAAAGTAAGAATTAATAGGAGAAGTTGTTTGGCCGACTGTTTGACGAACATAATCAACTGTACCATTATGAGCTTCTTGGGCTAAGGTGACAATGTCTGGATCAGCAAGAGTTGATTTGGTATCAATTTTACGAATTTCAGAATGATTTTTATTTTTATTAACCACCCATTGGCCATTTGTATAGGTAACATTTAAGTCAATCACCCCAATGTGATCACCGTATTTGCCAGCCATGTTTGTTGGAGTGCCATTGATTAGTCCGGCAACGCCATCGACACCTGTGTAGCTTTCATAAGAACCAGTTCCTTGTCCGCTTGGAAATTCAGCATGTGAGTGACCTGTAACAACTGCATCTACACCTGGTAAGCTTGCAATTTGATAGCCGACATTTTCTTCACCGACTTCATAGACATTGTCGCCAATACCAGTGTGGGCAAGAACGAGGGTGATGTCTGCGCCAGCTTGACGCATTTGAGGTAGAATTTTTTCCACTGCTTGAACAGCGTCGGTTACGGTTACTTTCCCAGTTAAATTAGCCTTATCCCACCCCATTATTTGAGGAGGAACAATTCCTGTTATGCCGATTTTAAGGTTGACAGCTTGGCCATTGGTATCCGTAAAGGTTTTTGTGATGACCTCGTAAGGTTTAAAATAATAGTTTCCTGTTGTTGCATCATAGACATTAGCATTGACAATCGGTAGCCCTGCTGAAGCAATGACTCTGTTGAGATAAGCTAAGCCATAGTTGAATTCATGGTTACCAAGGGTTGACGCATCAAAGCCTAATTTATCCAGTGCAGCATACATTGGATGAACTTCACCAGCTTGAATTGGATCGATTAGAGCGGTATAAGTTCCAAGTGGGGTACCTTGTAGGATATCACCATTATCAACTAAAACGGTATTTGGATTTTCGCGTTTAGCTTGATCGATGAGCACCGCTGCTTTTGCCAGTCCAATTGTTTGTGACGGCTTATCTTGGTAATAATCATAATTAATTAAGTTAGAATGAAGGTCAGTTGTTGACACAATGCGAACATCTACATTTTGTCCCTCAACTGGAGCCATTGCCATTGTGTCAGAAACTGTTGCTGTAGGTGTCGCAGTTGTAGTAGGCATTGGTGCTGCAATGGCTGCTTTTTCAACCGGAACTGATGATAGGGGTGTTGGACTTGCTGTAGTAGTGTTAGCATCTGCAGCTACGGGACTAGTTGCCAGGGGCTTAATAGCTGTTGTCTCAGGCTGACTATTGCTACTGCTTGATACCTCTGCAGAAACAATGTGAGCTGTTCCGGCAGCTACAATCATGCTCAAAAAAATAGCACTCTTTGAAACAAAGTGTTTTTTCATTTTTTAATCTCCTTGAAAATTATCCTAAAATTACCCAAATATGAACTTGGATATCTATTATAACCGAAGTAAAGGCTTTCATCAATACTAAATACGAACTTTTTTAATATTTTTGATAACAATATATTGTTATTTAGTGAGAAAATTTAATAATTAATAAAGTTGACTTGAAAAATGATTGTATTTTAGAGTTTTAGTCAGGGATTCTTTCTTTTTCTTTTGGTATGAAAGTGTTAAAATAGGAAAAAGACTAGATTTAGAGGATAATAATGGCAAAAGAAGTGAATTTATCAGGGGAAGAAGTTGTAGCTTTAGCAAAAAAATATATGAATGACAAAGATGCTGCCTTTGTAAAGAAAGCTTTAGACTACGCAACTGATGCTCATTTTTATCAGGCGCGGAAGTCTGGAGAACCTTATATTATTCACCCGATTCAGGTAGCTGGAATATTGGCAGATTTACAATTAGACGCTGTAACGGTTGCATGTGGTTTTCTCCATGATGTTGTTGAAGATACAAAAATTACATTAGAAGATATCGAAGATAAATTCGGCAAGGATGTTCGTGATATTGTTGATGGGGTCACAAAACTTGGTAAAGTAGAATATAAATCGCATGAAGAGCAGTTGGCAGAGAATCATCGTAAGATGTTAATGGCCATGTCTCGGGATATTCGTGTTATTTTAGTTAAATTAGCAGATCGCCTACATAATATGAGAACGCTTAAACATCTACGCAAAGATAAACAAGAACGTATTTCTCGTGAAACCATGGAAATATATGCTCCTTTGGCACATCGTTTGGGAATTAGCAGAATAAAATGGGAGTTGGAAGATTTATCTTTTCGTTACCTGAACGAAGTGGAATTTTATAAAATTACGCATTTGATGTCTGAAAAGCGTCGGGAACGAGAAGAATTAGTTGATCATATTGTTGAAAAAATCATTAGCTACACTAACGAACAGGGATTATATGGAGATGTTTACGGACGTCCTAAGCATATCTATTCCATTTATCGTAAAATGCGTGATAAGAAAAAACGCTTTGACCAAATTTTTGACTTAATTGCCATTCGTTGTGTCATGGAAACACAAAGTGATGTCTATGCCATGGTGGGCTACATCCATGAATTATGGCGTCCAATGCCTGGTCGTTTTAAGGATTACATCGCTGCGCCAAAAGCCAACGGTTATCAGTCGATTCATACAACTGTTTATGGTCCTAAAGGCCCCATTGAAATTCAAATCAGGACAAAAGAAATGCATCAGGTTGCCGAGTACGGGGTTGCCGCACACTGGGCATACAAAAAAGGACTAAAGGGTAAAGTTAGCCAGTCGGATCAAAAAGTTGGTATGAATTGGATTAATGAATTAGTCGAGTTACAAGATGCTTCAAATGGTGATGCAAGAGACTTTGTTGATTCTGTAAAAGAAGAAATTTTTTCTGAACGTATTTATGTCTTCACCCCTACAGGGGCAGTTCAAGAATTACCAAAAGAATCAGGTCCAATTGATTTTGCCTATGCGATTCACACGCAGGTTGGGGAAAAAGCTACTGGGGCAAAAGTTAATGGTCGGATGGTTCCCTTGACTTCGAAATTAAAAACAGGTGATGTGGTTGAAATTGTCACCAATCCTAATTCGTTTGGACCGAGTCGTGACTGGATTAAACTGGTCAAAACCAATAAAGCCCGCAATAAGATCAGACAATTCTTTAAAAACCAAGATAAAGAATTATCTGTTAATAAAGGACGTGAAATGCTTGTTTCCTTCTTCCAAGAACAGGGTTATGTAGCAAATAAATACCTTGATAAAAAACGGATAGAAGAAATTTTACCGCGGGTTAGTGTAAAAAGTGAAGAGTCTCTTTATGCGGCTGTTGGTTTTGGGGATATTAGTCCAGTTTCTGTGTTTAATAAACTAACAGAAAAAGAGCGTCGCGAAGAAGAACGAGCAAAACTAAAAGCAGAAGCTGAAGAACTGGTCAAAGGTGGCGAAGTTAAGCATGAAAATAAAGAAGTGCTTAAAGTTCGTAGTGAAAATGGGGTTATCATTCAAGGAGCAACAGGACTTTTGATGCGCATTGCAAAATGCTGTAATCCCGTTCCTGGAGATGCAATTGAAGGCTATATCACCAAAGGGCGCGGAATTGCTATTCACAGAGCTGACTGCAATAATATTAAGGGACAAGATGGCTATGAGCAACGTCTCATTGAGGTAGAGTGGGACCTGGATAATTCCAGTAAAGATTATCAGGCAGAGATTGATATCTATGGATTGAATAGAACAGGTTTGCTAAATGATGTTTTACAAATCTTATCTAACTCCACAAAGAGCATTTCAACGGTTAATGCACAACCAACTAAAGATATGAAGTTTGCCAATATTCATGTGAGCTTTGGAATTCCAAATTTATCTGAGTTGACAACAGTTGTTGAAAAAATAAAAGCAGTTCCAGACATTTATAATGTCAAACGTCGTAATGGTTAAAAAATAAGTAGGAGAAGTCAGTGAAAATTATTATTCAACGGGTATCACAAGCCTCAGTAGCTATTGATGGTTTGATTCATGGGAACATTCAAGCTGGTCTTCTTCTATTGGTTGGTGTTGGTCCAGAGGATAATCAGGATGATTTGGATTATGCTGTTCGTAAAATTGTTAATATGCGGATCTTCTCCGATCAGGATGATAAAATGAACTTGTCTATTCAAGATCGTCAAGGGGCTATCTTGTCTATCTCGCAGTTTACCTTGTTTGCTAACACCAAGAAAGGTAATCGACCAGCCTTTACAGGAGCTGCTAGCCCTCAATTGGCCAGTCAATTATATGATGATTTGAACCGTCAATTGGCAGGCTTTTGCCCAGTCGAGACTGGTGTTTTCGGAGCAGACATGCAAGTCAGTCTCGTTAATGATGGACCGGTCACCATTATCTTGGATACAAAAAATAGATAAGCTCAAAAGAAGAAGCATGAGAGAGAAATTACAAGAATATCGAACGAATCAATTGTTAGCCTATCTATTCTTTGGGCTTTTGGCGACTGTCTTTGATATTTTTCTGGCTGATTTCTATGTTATAATTTTTCTATGTTAACTAGTGAAAGGATTTCATATGACCCTTAAAGAGCTCTTTCCCCAACTACAACGGACACCTCTTCCTAAAGGGAGTCCTGAATGGATCAGTGTTGCCCAAGGTGATTCATATTTAAATTTTCCAAGAGCAGAACTGACAGCGCGTGAGCTGAAGTTTTTGGAACTTTTGGCTTTGGACAATAGCTCTGCAGGACAAGGAAAATCAGCATGGCAACGCTATTTAATCGAAAAAAAAGGTCAATTACCAACAGAGCTGGACGCTTATCAGTTTATTTACTTCAATCATCAGGAGCAACTTGATCAAGAATTAATTGACATTATTTCTTCCGTCCTTGGGCAAGTTAGTGAGCGTATTCCAATTAGCCCAACACGAACTGCTTTTTTGATTGAAAGAGAAGAAAGTCAAGATAGTTTGGGGATTCTGACTGATATTATGCCTACTTTAGAAAATGACTTTGGTCAGACTTTTAGAGTATTCGTGGGCAATAGATGGTCATCTGATAGTTTAGCTCCCCTATCTAGTTATTTTGAAGAAGAAAATAAACTTTTTTCAGCCTATCTTACTGAAAAAAGCGATCAGCAAGTAACAAGATATCCTGAGTTAATGCTCTGGTCTTTGCTAGCGGCGATTTCATTAAAAGCGATGGAAGCTCATTTTAACCATTGTTTAGTTCAGAACAAGGACATCTCAGATATAATTGTGGCAATGTGGCAATCACAAGGGAATCTGGTGCAATCTGCACAAAAATTATACATTCATCGTAATTCATTACAGTACAAGCTTGATAAGTTGAAAATGCAAACAGGTCTTAATTTAAAAAATCTTGATGATTTAGCTTTTGCTTATCTATATTTTAAAAAAAACTAACGATTGTGCAAGGTGCCCAAAGAAATTTGGGCGCTTTGTCTCTTTTATGAAATCGTTTACTTTGATATACTGGTTTTAACAAAAAAGGTTATATAGGAGCTAGACATGGTACAATTAAATTTGAATCACATTTTCAAAAAATACCCTAATACAAGTCACTACGCAGTTGAAGATTTTGATTTGGATATTGCTGATAAAGAGTTTATCGTTTTCGTTGGGCCTTCAGGGTGTGGTAAATCAACAACGCTTCGAATGATTGCGGGACTAGAAGATATTTCTGAAGGTGAGCTAAAAATTGACGGTGAAGTTGTTAATGACAAATCACCTAAAGACCGAGATATTGCCATGGTTTTCCAAAACTATGCCCTATACCCTCATATGACTGTATATGATAACATGGCCTTTGGTTTAAAACTTCGTAAATATAAAAAAGATGATATTGACCAACGTGTTAAAGAAGCAGCAACCATCTTAGGTTTGACAGAATTCTTAGATCGTAAACCGGCTGATTTATCAGGTGGACAACGTCAACGTGTTGCCATGGGACGTGCGATTGTTCGTGATCCTAAAGTTTTCTTAATGGATGAGCCATTGTCAAACTTGGATGCTAAGTTGCGTGTATCAATGCGTGCTGAAATTGCGAAGATTCACCGTCGCATTGGTTCAACAACCATCTATGTTACTCATGACCAAACAGAAGCAATGACATTAGCGGATCGTATCGTTATTATGAGTGCCACTAAAAATCCAGAGGGAAATGGTACTATTGGTAAAATTGAACAAGTTGGTTCTCCACAAGAGCTGTATAACCTTCCTGCTAATAAATTCGTTGCAGGATTCATTGGTAGCCCAGCTATGAACTTCTTTGAAGTAACTGTCAATGGTGGTCGTATCACGAGTGAAGAAGGATTGGATATTGCTATTCCGGAAGGCCAAGAAAAAGTCCTAGAAGCAGGTGGTTACCTAGGTAAAAAAGTCATCTTTGGTATTCGTCCAGAAGATATTTCAGCAAATCAAATTGTTCAAGATACATTCCCAAGTGCTAGTGTTAAAGCTGAAGTTTTAGTTTCAGAATTATTAGGTTCAGAAACAATGCTTTATGTTAAACAAGGTAGTACAGAATTTGCATCGCGAGTTGATGCGCGTGATTTCCATAATCCAGGAGAAATCGTAGATTTGACATTCAATGTGTCAAAAGGTCACTTCTTTGATTTGGAAACAGAACAAGCAATTCGTTAATGAGCGATTCCTCCTAGAATAAAGCAAAAACCTCAAAAGAAATGATTTTGAGGTTTTTGTTTCAAAAAAGACTAGAAAGAGTAACAAAAATGGAACAAAAATGGTGGCATAAAGCAACAATATATCAAGTTTATCCTAAGTCCTTTAAGGATAGTAATGGTGATGGTATTGGTGATTTAAAAGGAATAACCAGTCAATTGGATTACTTACAAGAGCTAGGGATTACAGCGCTTTGGATTTCGCCTGTTTATCAGTCTCCAATGGATGATAATGGCTATGATATAGCTGATTATCAAGCTATAGCAACTATTTTTGGAGATATGACTGACATGGATTGTTTAATTGCGGAAGCAAATAAACGAGATATCAAAATCATTATGGATTTGGTTGTCAACCATACATCGGATGAACATGCTTGGTTTATTGAAGCTAGAGAAAATCTAACAAGCCCGAAACGGGATTATTATATATGGCGAGATCAGCCCAATGACTTGACCTCAATTTTTTCTGGGTCAGCTTGGGAATTGGATCCAACTTCAGGACAATACTATTTACATTTATTCAGTAAGAAGCAACCGGATTTGAATTGGGAAAATGAAGAACTCCGACAAAAAATCTATGATATGATGAATTATTGGATAGATAAAGGTATTGGTGGCTTTCGCATGGATGTGATTGACTTGATTGGGAAATTACCAGACCAAGGAATCACTGGTAATGGACCAAGACTGCACAGCTATCTCAAAGAAATGAATAGAGCTAGTTTTGGCAACCATGATTTGCTGACAGTTGGTGAAACTTGGGGAGCTACACCAGAAATTGCCAAACAATACTCGCGCCCAGAAAATAAAGAATTATCAATGGTTTTTCAATTTGAACACATTGCTCTTCAGTCAAGAGAAGGTCACCCTAAATGGGACTTTACAGAAAGTTTAGACGTTTCTGCTTTGAAAAAGATTTTTTCTAAATGGCAAACAGAACTAAAACTTGGCGAGGGCTGGAATTCACTCTTTTGGAATAATCATGACCTACCTCGCATTCTCTCAATTTGGGGTAATACGGCAGAAAATCGGATTAAATCAGGAAAAGCTTTTGCGATACTCCTTCATTTAATGAGAGGGACACCTTATATCTATCAAGGTGAAGAAATTGGGATGACCAATTACCCATTTGAAAACTTGGGTCAAGTAGATGACATAGAATCTCTCAATTATGCTCAAGAAGCTATGGAGAATGGCAAAGCCATAGAGGATATTATGGAAAGTATCAGACGGATTGGCAGAGACAATGCTAGAACGCCAATGCAATGGGATGCTTCAGCCAATGCTGGATTTTCTGATGCTGAAACAACCTGGTTGCCAGTCAATCCCAATTATCAGAACATCAATGTAGCAGCAACTTTGGCTGACAAGAACTCAATCTTCTATACCTATCAAAAACTCATAAGCTTGCGCAAAACAGAAGATTGGCTAGTAGAAGCAGACTTCCAACTGTTAGAATCAGCTGACAATGTCTTCGCTTACCAACGCCAGTTACATCAAGATAAGTATTTGGTGGTAGTCAATCTATCTGATCAAAAACAAGCCATTAGATTACCAGAAAGTGACTATCAGGTTATCATTGCTAATACAGATGTTGATGCTGTAGTGCAATCATCTTGTTTACAACCTTGGGATGCTTTTTGTATTCATTTTCATTAGAAACTAAAAGACATGTTTTTGAACTGCCTCTAATCGTTAGCGTTTTTGTCTAACTTTTTGAAGGTAGTTCAAAAAGTTGTCTTTTTTAAAAAAATAAAAAACAAGCGATTGCATGTAATAAAACATTGATTTTTCAACTGCTATAATAAAATTAAAAAAATAAGCGGAAAGCGCTTGCTTTATTGTTTATGAGACGATATACTAATAATGAAAAAAGGTTAAGGAGAAAATAAGGATGTTGTCACAAAAAAAGCAAAAAGCGCTTTTACCTGAAAAGCGTCATATTTTTAGTATTCGTAAGTTCAAAGTTGGAGTTGCTTCAGTTGCCATTGCATCAGCTCTTTTTTTCGCGGGGCAATCACCAGTATTGGCCGATACGGTAAGGCC
This sequence comes from Streptococcus hongkongensis, assembly GCF_053206145.1. Lineage (NCBI taxonomy): Bacteria > Bacillati > Bacillota > Bacilli > Lactobacillales > Streptococcaceae > Streptococcus > Streptococcus hongkongensis. Next base: position 42,055 of record NZ_JBRUGD010000010.1, on the reverse strand, counting down.
AGCAGCTAGTGCTGATGTCAGTCTAGTAACGCCTGTTACAGAGCCTTCTACGGCGATAATTGCGCAAAAAAATGTAACCGTTACCACGACCGAAGAGCCCATTATTGCACAAGGGAATCAAGCTACATCAGTGGCCGATACGAGTTCTGTTCAAGCAGCGCCAGCAATTGTTACAAGTCCAGAGCCAGTGACAAGTAGTGTGCAAAGTCAGCCTGACCAGAGTTTTGCTGCACCAGCAACTCAAGCGGCACCTAATGCTGAAGTGCCAATTGCAAGTGGTAACATTCGTTTGCATTTCCAAGGAGTGACAGATGCTAATGTAAACCAATCTTCTATTTGGACTTGGGGTGGAGTAGAAAAACCGTCTACTGGGACTTGGCCAACTGCTGCAACTTCTTTTAACAATCAACAAAAGGATGCTTATGGTCACTATTTAGATATCGCTAAAGCAGCCATTCCTGGTGATATTGGTTATGTTCTTTTGGATGGTGCTAATAAAGTGGGCGAGGCTGACCGCAAAGTACCACTAATTGATCCAAGTATGAATGAGGCTTGGATTGATAATCAGTTTAATACTTATACCTATCAACCGTTAGCTGATAAAAATAGCATTCGCATCAATTATAAACGTGCTGATAATAATTATGACGGCTGGGGAGTTTGGCCTTGGGGAGATGTCTCAACTACCAGTCAAAACTGGCCGTCAGGGGCTTTAGAATTTGTTAATGAAGGCAAGTATGGCCGTTATGTTGATGTGCCATTATCACAAGGTTTGGCCTCAAATTTAGGCTTCCTATTAGTTAATAAAAATGATCCAACAACATTAGGAAATAAAACGAGTGACATGCATTTTAGTGACCGTGAAAACAATAGCCAAATTTTCCTAAAGAGTGGTGACGATACCGTCTATACCAACCCTTATTACATCAAGGCTGATGCTGAACAAGATTTTTCAAAAGCTGTTCCTGGTAATAAAAAAGTTACAGCAACTGCAACTAGTTTACGAGCCTTTAATTACAATGAAACTGGTTTAATTGATGTACAGTTAACAAATCCAGACGCTGCTAAAATCACTCGGATGGAAGTTGACACAGCGCAACTAGGTGGGGGAAAAATTCTCATCTCACCAGAACTTAACCGAGTGACGATTACTGCTAGCTCTGCTACAAAGGTAGGTTCTTACAGTCTTCCGATTCGTATTTATGATGCTGATAATGGCTATTATGACACAAGTGTCACAGTATCAATTACAGATCGCCAAAAGAAAGACGGAGAAAAGGATTGGGATGAACAAATCATCTATTTTATGGTCACTGACCGTTTCTATAATGGCGATACTAGCAATGATAATCTCGATAATCAACCTTATAGCTCTGCGATTAATCAAAAAGGAATCTACAAAGGTGGTGACTTTAAGGGGGTAATGGCTAAGCTGGATTACCTTAAATCGTTGGGAGTAACGAGTGTTTGGATTACTCCAATCGTTGAGAATGTGCCACAAAATGTTTCGACTGAAGCAAGCAAGGAGTATTATGCTTATCATGGTTACTGGGCTAATGATTTTGAAAAGTTAAATCCTCACTTAGGCACACTTGAAGATTTCCATAACTTGATTGACCAAGCCGCAGAACGTGGAATAAATATCATTGTTGATGTTGTTTTAAACCACGCGGGCTATGGTGCTGGAAATAAATTTGCTGGAATGATTAGGACAGGTAGTGATGTTGTTAAAGGAGATGATCAAAAAGATTCATTAGCAGGGTTGCCTGACTTTAAAACTGAGGATGCCGCTGTCCGCAAACAATTAGTAGAATGGCAAAGTCAATGGTTAGAAAAATCAAAAACTGCTAAAGGTAATAGTATCTATGCCTTTCGTGTTGATACCGTAAAACACGTTGATGATACCACTTGGCAACATTTTAAAAATGAATTAGCTTTGAAAGACGCTGATTTCCACTTAGTTGGCGAAAGTTGGGAAGCAAGTTATAAGGATACTAAAGGTGACCTTGGCACTGGAACAATGGATAGTTTGCTTGACTTTGGCTTTAAAGATATTGCTAAGTTGTTAGTAAACGGTCAAATGAAGGCGGCTAGTGATGAATTAGCAGCACGAAATCAATTTATCACAAGTAGTCAACTGTTGTCACAGTTCTTGGGCAGCCATGATGAAGACGGCTTCCTCTACAGTATTGGTGGTGATCTTAATAAATTCAAATTAGCTGCTAGTTTGTTATTAACGGCAAAAGGGCAACCTGTTATTTATTATGGTGAAGAGCTTGGTCAAAGTGGGGCAAATAATTGGCCTTTCTATGATAACCGTTATGATTTTGACTGGGCTAAAACAAGCAATAGTGATCTCCTTGAACATTACAAGAAATTATTAGCCTTTAGAAAAGCACACAGCGATTTGTTTGCTAAGGGAGATTACAAACTAATTGCCTCAAATGACAGCCAAAAATGGCTTTTAAGTAAACAATCTTCGGCGACTGACCAAGCATATATGTTGTATCATGTGGAAGAGGCTGCTCGACAGTTAACGCTTAAAGTGAGCAGTGCGGATGCTGTGATAACAGATGCTTATACTGGTAAAACTTATCAGGCCCAAACAGTGGCTGATGGATTATACCATGTAACGCTAGAGGTGCCAGGATCTATTTCTGGTGGCACCATGTTGCTTACTATTAGTTCTGGCGAGATTTTAGGTGTAGAAACTAAGGTTGATACTGAAACACCTATTGCTGCGGGTTTTATCAGAATGCATTTCAAAACACTGCCATCAGATAATCTTTCAAGTTTGGGATTGTGGACATGGGAAGATGTTGATGTGCCGTCTGAAAAAAAGGGACCTTGGCCAACAGGAGCAACTAGCTTTTCTAGTGCTAAACAAGATAACTACGGTTATTATTTAGATATTAAGATGTCTGAAGGACCACGTGATTTACTGAAATGGTTGATTAATGATACAGCAGGAAATAATATCACAGGTGACCAGTCCTTAGACATTCTTAGTCAGTCAATGAACGAAGTGTGGTTTGACGAGTCATACAAAGTGCATTATTACTTGCCTCAAGCTGAAGGAACAGTGCGTATTAACTATTTCCGTACCGACGGAGACTATACCAATAAGTCTCTTTGGCTATGGGGGAGTGTAGATCCTAGTGTTCTTAGCCAGCTTGGCAAATGGCCGGACGGCATAAACTTTAAAACTATTGGAAAGTATGGAGCGTATATAGATATCAAAATGACAAACCAACCAAGTGAGCTAGGCTTCCTTCTCTTGGATGAGAGTAAAGCTGAAAATGCCGTTAAAATTCGTCAAGAGGATTACAAATTCATCGATTTTAAGAATCACTCTCAGATTTTCCTCAAAGACGATGATGCGACTATCTACACTAATCCTTATTTTGTGAATAACGTGCGTATGATGGGGGCTCAACAGACAAGCCCAACAAGTATTGTAGCCAGCATGACAAGTTTGGAAGGGGCTGACCAGGCAACAATTTTGAAAAATCTCACGATTACTGATAAGAATTCACAAGTTGTGGCAATATCTGGTATTCAATTATCTCCGATCAACAAAACCATTGACATCACAGGTAATTTCCTTGCTGGCAATGGTCCATACACTGTTTCTTATCTAACTGATAAATTTACAGCAAAAAGCAATTGGCAATATAAAGATGCCCTATATGCTTATGACGGCCCTCTTGGGGCGACTGTCTCTGAAAATGGACAAGTGGTTGATTTGGGACTCTGGTCACCAAGTGCAGAGGCTGTTTCACTCGTTATTTATGATAAAGACAATCAAAACGTAGTAACTGGAAAAGTAGCCATGACTAAAGGAGATAAAGGGCAGTGGACCCTTCGTTTGGACCAATCATCTGGTTTAGGAATTAGTAACTATAGCGGCTATTACTATCATTATGCAATTATGCGTGGTGGAAAAGAGTTTCTTGTTCTAGATCCGTATGCTAAATCCCTAGCGGAATGGAATTCTGATATAGCTGATAAAGGGCCATCATATGCAGTAGCTAAAGCAGCTTTTGTTAACCCAAGTCAACTTGGTCCAAAAGAATTAGATTTTGCTAAAATTCCAGGTTTTAAAACAAGAGAAGATGCTATTATCTATGAAGCTCATGTACGAGATTTCACCTCGGATCAAACGATTTCAGGTCAATTAACCAACCAATTTGGAACCTTTGCAGCCTTTGCAGAACGCTTGTCCTATTTGAAAGAATTAGGAGTAACCCATGTGCAATTGTTACCTGTAATGTCTTATTACTTTGTTAATGAAATGAACAAAGAACGTTTGACTAATTATGCTTCAAGTAGCACAAACTATAACTGGGGATATGACCCACAAAGTTATTTTGCCTTGACTGGTATGTATGCTACAGACCCTACAGATCCTGCTAAGCGAATTGAAGAATTTAAAAATTTGGTTAATGAAATTCATAAACTGGGGATGGGAGTCATCTTAGATGTGGTTTATAACCATACAGCTAAAGTCAATCTTTTTGAAGATTTAGAGCCTAATTATTACCACTTTATGGATGCTGATGGCACACCTCGTTCAAGCTTTGGTGGTGGTCGTCTTGGAACAACCCATTACATGACAAAACGCTTAATGATTGATTCCATTACCTACATGGTCAATGAATTTAAAGTAGATGGTTTTCGTTTTGATATGATGGGTGACCATGATGCAGCTTCGATAGAAGCTGCCTTCAAAGCAGCCAAAGCAATCAATCCAAATATTATCATGTTAGGCGAAGGTTGGGTTACCTATGCTGGTGATGAGAATCAACCACAAGTAGCAGCTGACCAAAAATGGATGAGTAAGACAGATACTGTTGGAGTGTTCTCAGATGACATGCGAAATATCTTGAAATCTGGATTTGGAAATGAAGGGCAACCTGCTTTTCTAACTGGTGGTGCTAGAAGTGTTAATGGACTCTTTAGTAACATCAAAGCACAACCAACTAATTTTACTGCGGATGACCCAGGAGACGTTATTCAATACATTGCAGCACATGACAATTTAACCCTATTTGATATCATCGCGCAGTCAATCAAAAAAGACCCATCAATTGCAGAAAATAACGCCGAAATCCATCGTCGTTTACGTCTTGGTAATTTGATGATGATGACTTCTCAAGGAACAGCATTTGTTCACTCTGGTCAAGAGTATGGTCGCACGAAACAGTTCCGTGATCCAGCCTATAAGTTGCCAGTTGCTGCAGATAAAGTTCCTAATAAGTCACACTTTTTAGTTGACCAAAATGGAAAACCTTTTGACTATCCATACTTTATCCATGATTCTTATGACTCAACAGATGCGATTAATCATTTTGATTGGCAAAAAGCTACTAATGCACAACTATTCCCAGAAAATGTTAAGAGTCATGACTACATGAAAGGGTTGATTGCACTACGTCGTTCAACAGATGCTTTCCACTTGAGCACAAAAGATTTAGTTGACCAAAATGTGAAGCTCTTGACTATTCCAGGGCAAAATGGCGTATCTGAATCTGATTTAGTGATTGGCTATATGGTGACAGCAAGTAATGGTGACCGTTATGTTGTTTTAGTCAATGCTGATCAAAAAGAGCGTCACTTCACTTTGGATCAAGAATGGCTTAAAGCACAAGTTTTAGTTGATGCTGATCGCGCAGGAACAAAGAGTTTGACAGATTATGTCGGACTTAAATTTGATGCTACTGGTCTAACACTCAGTGCCTTAACAGCGACTGTTTTGAAAATTGCTGCGCCTTCAAGTGATTCTGAGCCAGAGACAAGACCCGAAAAAGAGCCAGTGATCAGTCCAGAAGCTGGCTCACAGGATCCTAACCCGTCAGAAACTCCAAGTAGTGACGATAAAACTCCTAGGCCAACACCAACAGAACAACCATCTACTAAAGGGGATTCTCCTGTTGAAGAGGGAGTACCTGGGAAAGCTAAACAGGCCAAAGGTTACCAAACAGTAAATTATGGCCAATACAAGAAATGGGTAGCAACAGGAAAGCTAAACAAAGCTGAAAAAGAAATGCTGAAAATGGCTAAAAAAACTAATAAGCACAAGAAAAAAAGAATGCTAGGTAATGCCTCAACAACTCAAGCTTCAGTTGGGTTGCTAGCGCTCATGAGCTTAGGTGCTGTAGTTGTTTACAAGAAGAAAAACTAATGGTTGTCGATTCTTTTAAAGACATTAATAAGATGAATGCTTTAAGATAATTCCTGAAAGCTATTAGTTAACTAAGAGACAGTCTGGGCTGTCTCTTTTCTTACCTAAAAAATTGTAGAGAAAGATATTGAGAAATGCCCTTATGACAGTTGAAAAAAATCTTTTAGATGAGTATAATAATAGAGCGTATTTAGACTATAAACAACAAAGAACATAATCATAATATTGTGGGTTAAGTGAGTTAGAAATATTTATAAATAAGAATGCCTAATTAGCTAGTTTTATTTAAGGAAATAGGAGAATAAGAAATGACAATTTTAGTACTTGGTGGAGCTGGTTATATCGGGTCGCATATGGTTGATCGACTCATCGAAGTGGAAAATGAAGAAGTTGTAGTCGTTGATAATTTGGTTACAGGACATCGTCAAGCAGTTCATAAGGATGCTAAGTTTTATGAAGGTGATTTAGCCGACCAGAACTTTATGCGTCAGGTTTTCACAGAAAACCCTCAAGTTGATGCAGTTATTCATTTCGCAGCTTATTCTTTGGTCAGTGAATCAATGGAGAACCCACTTAAATACTTCGACAATAACACAGTAGGCATGGTAAAATTATTAGAAGTGATGAATGAATGTGGTGTGAAAAATATTGTCTTCTCATCAACAGCTGCTACTTATGGTATTCCAGAAGAAATGCCAATTAAAGAAAGTACTCCACAAAAACCAATTAATCCTTATGGTGAAAGTAAGTTGATGATGGAAAAAATCATGGCTTGGTGTGATGAAGCTTACGGCATCAAATTTGTAGCACTTCGTTATTTCAATGTTGCTGGTGATAAACCTGATGGTAGCATTGGTGAAGACCACAATCCAGAGACTCACTTGATTCCCGTTGTCTTACAAGTGGCCCAGGGCAACCGTGAGAAAATGACTATCTTTGGAGATGATTATGATACAGCAGATGGGACTAATGTTCGTGACTATGTTCATCCTTTCGATTTGGCGCAAGCGCATAGCCTGGCGGTTAAGTATTTAAGAGAAGGAAATGAGTCAACAGCTTTCAACTTAGGTTCTTCTACAGGCTTTTCGAATTTGCAAATTGTAGAAGTAGCACGTAAAGTAACCGGAGAATCAATCCCTGCTGAAATTGGTCCCCGGAGACAAGGTGATCCAGATAGCTTAATTGCTGATTCAAGTAAGGCACGTGAGGTACTTGGTTGGAAACCAGAATTTGATGATATTGAAAAAATTATCGCAACTGCTTGGACTTGGCATTCAAGCCATCCAAATGGTTATGAAGAATAGACTTAAAAAGACTAATTTTAGTCTTTTTCATTTCATTTCTTGAAAAATAAGAATTTTTCGCATAAAATAACAGATATAATTGAAAGAAAAAGGAAAAGATATGCATTTTAGTGACGTTATAAAACAGTTCGAAGAAGTTACTGTTCAGGAACTTAGTGATAAGATTGAAACAGAAGATAAAGTCATTGCCTTTTTAGGTCGTGACACCTGTTCATTCTGTCGACGGTTTGCTCCCAAATTAGCATCAGTCAGTAAAGAAAAAAATTACCATGTATACTTCGTTGCAAGTGATAATATGGTCGATTTGCCACTGATATCTCAATTTAGGGAAGACAATCATATTCCAACTGTCCCTGCCTTGCTTGTTTCAAAACACGGCAGTATCAGACGAGTTTGTGATTCATCATTAAGTGAGCAAGACATTATCAGCTTCATTGAAGCATAGAAAAAATAATCTTGATTTTTTAAAGACAAGAGAAGAAGTGGAATTTTTGCCTCTCCTGTCTCAAGGGTATTTCTTTAATTTATGACTACAAAGCCGTTTGAGCTATTTTATTAGGTGACTTTGTCTATCAAGCTGTTTAAGGCATCTAAATTAGTTGGGCAATTAAAAAAATGATTGTCGATTTTATAGGCTTTCCTTGATATATATCAGCATTTTTGATATAGTTAAACTTGACTTTAAAATAGATTTAAGGAGAAATCATGGGAATTTCAACAATATTAATGTTTGTAGTAATGATTGGATTGATCTTTGTCATGCAACGTCAACAAAAGAAACAAGCCAATGAACGTCAAAATCAATTGAATGCTATTACTAAGGGTGACCAAGTTGTTACAATTGGTGGTATGTATGCTTTTGTTGATGATGTTGATAAAGAAGCTAATCGTGTTGTTTTAGATGTAGATGGTATATTTTTACCGTTTGAATTGTCAGCCATTAAACGTGTTGTTTCAAAAGGTGAAGCAGTGACAGAAACAGTTGCATCAACTGAAGAAGTTGTAACTGTTGATGAAACAAATCTTCCAGTAGTTGAAGACACAGATATTGCTGTTCAAGAAGAGACAGCAATTAGTGAATCAAAATAATATTTTTTATGTCATATGTATGAGTTCTTGTAGTTATTTGATGGTCATCTAGCTATAAGGGCTCATTTTTTAAGTAAATCCACTATAAAAGGTAAGTAATATACTTGTAATTATGGTAAAATATTAAATAAGTACGCTTAAAATAAGGATAAGACATGTTTGGATTAAAAGTAAAATCAAAAAATACAAAATTAGATAAGATTCCAAAACATATTGGAATTATAATGGATGGCAATGGTCGTTGGGCAAAAAAACGGTTAAAACCACGAGTCTTTGGCCATAAAGTAGGAATGGATGCTCTTCAAGAAGTGACTATTGCAGCTTCTAAATTAGGTGTAAAAGTATTGACAGTTTATGCCTTCTCAACTGAAAATTGGTCTCGTCCAGAAGAAGAAGTGAATTATATTCTGAATTTACCCGTTGAGTTCTTTGACAAATATGTCCCTGAGTTGAACAAAAACAATGTTCGTATTCAAATGATCGGTGAGACGCACCGGTTACCAGAATCAACTTTAGAAGCTTTAAATCAAGCAATCGAAACAACACGTCGCAATTCAGGGTTAGTGCTTAACTTTGCTTTGAATTATGGCGGCCGTGCTGAGATTACCAGTGCTGTGCGAATGATAGCTCAAGATGTATTGGATGCTAATTTAAATCCAGGAGATATTACGGAGGACTTGATTGCCAGTTATTTAATGACAGATCATCTCCCTTATCTTTACCGAGATCCTGATTTAATCATTCGAACAAGTGGCGAATTACGGCTAAGTAATTTTTTACCATGGCAATCAGCCTATAGTGAGTTTTATTTTACGTCAGTATTATGGCCGGATTTTAAACAGGCCCAGTTGATTGAAGCATTAGAAGAGTATAACCGTCGTCAACGTCGATTTGGTGGGGTTTAGTAGGAGTATTTGTTTATATGAAAGAACGTGTAATATGGGGCTTAATTGCAGTAGCGATTTTTTTACCCTTTTTAGCATTTGGTAGCCTACCTTTTCAACTATTTGTTGGGCTGTTGGCAATGATTGCTGTTTCTGAAATGTTCAAAATGAAGCGACTTGAAGTTTTTTCATTTGAAGGCACTTTGGCGATGATGGCAGCTTTTGTGTTGACTATTCCGATGGATTCATATTTGACTTTTTTGCCGATTGATGCAAGTTTTGCTTGCTATGGGTTATTTGTCTTTCTCATTTTAGCTGGAACGGTTATCAATAGTGAGCGCTACTCATTTGATGATGCAGCCTTCCCGATTGCAGCTAGTCTTTATGTAGGGATTGGCTTTCAAAATTTAGTCCATGCAAGGATGGCAGGGATTGACAAAGTCTTATTAGCCTTATTTATTGTTTGGGCTACTGATATTGGTGCCTATATGATTGGTCGTCAATATGGGAAACGAAAATTGTTACCAAAAGTATCTCCTAATAAAACTATTGAAGGTAGTCTAGGAGGTATTCTGTCAGCAGTTGTTGTAGCATTTCTTTTCATGCTTATTGATAAAGCTGTTTATGCGCCATTTAACTTTTTTATCATGCTTATTTTTGTAGCATGTTTCTCTGTATTTGCACAATTTGGTGATTTAGTTGAAAGTGCTATCAAGCGCCATTATGGCGTTAAGGATTCAGGGAAGTTAATTCCTGGGCACGGGGGCATCTTAGATCGATTTGATTCGATGATTTTTGTTTTTCCAATTATGCACCTATTTGGCTTATTCTAAGAAAAATGAAATAAACTGAAAGGAAAGTTATGTTAGGCTTATTTACCTTTATTATCATCTTTGGAATCTTAGTTATTGTCCATGAATTTGGGCATTTCTATTTTGCAAAGAAATCTGGTATTTTAGTTCGCGAATTTGCAATTGGAATGGGACCGAAAATCTTTTCAAAAGTTGACAAAGAAGGAACGCTCTATACTATTCGTATTCTCCCTTTAGGTGGCTATGTTCGAATGGCCGGTTGGGGTGACGATACCACTGAAATTAAAACAGGTACTCCTGCTAGTTTAAGCTTGAATGAAGAAGGCTTAGTAAAGCGGATAAACCTCTCTCAAAGGAATATTGATCCTACGAGCTTGCCGATGAATGTAACAGCTTATGATTTAGAAGACAAGCTAGAAATTACTGGATTGGTGATTGATGAACGAAGAACCTATGCTGTGCATCATGATGCAACTATTGTTGAAGAAGATGGGACTGAAATTCGCATTGCACCATTAGATGTTCAATATCAAAATGCCAGTATTTGGGGAAGATTAATCACCAATTTTGCTGGTCCGATGAATAATTTTATTCTTGGTTTAGTGGTCTTTATCATCATGGCTTTCGTACAAGGCGGTGTTCCGGATTATAATACAAATCATATTCGTGTTGTGGACAATGGCCCAGCTGCTAAAGCTGGCATTAAAACGGATGATCAAATCATTAAAATTAATCAGTACCCTGTTAAAAATTGGCAAGATTTAACAGAAGCTGTACAGTTGTCTACCAAGAAATTATCTAGTGTTGATTCTTTACAAGTGACAACGCTATCGCACGGCGAGAAAAGAGTACGCAACTTAAAACCTGAAAAGCAGGGAAAACAATACCTTATTGGTGTTCAATCGCAACTTAAAACTGGCTTAAAAGATAAATTAGTTGGTGGTTTTGAGATGGCTTTGAACGGTGCTATGATAATAATTAGAGCATTAAAAAATCTGATTACAGGATTTAGCCTTGATAAACTAGGTGGTCCCGTTGCTATCTATCAAATGTCCAGTCAAGCTGCTCAAAGTGGGTTGGTCTCTGTACTATCATTAATGGCTATGTTATCTATAAATCTAGGAATCTTTAATTTGATCCCAATTCCAGCTCTTGACGGTGGGAAAATTTTTATCAACTTGATTGAAGCTGTCCGTCGTAAGCCACTGAAACAAGAGACTGAAAGTTACATCACTCTTGCAGGAGTAGCAATTATGATAGTATTGATGATTGCAGTAACTTGGAATGATATTATGCGTGCTTTTTTCTAATGAAATAGGAGAAATTAATTACTATGAAACAATCAAAAATGCTTATACCAACACTTCGCGAAATGCCAAGTGATGCCCAAGTTATCAGCCATGCTTTGATGGTGCGTGCTGGATACGTGAGGCAGGTTTCAGCTGGTATCTATGCTTATTTACCACTTGCAAACCGCACAATTGAAAAGTTTAAAACGATTATGCGTCAAGAGTTTGAAAAAATTGGTGCCGTTGAAATGCTTGCACCAGCGTTACTCACTGCTGATTTATGGCGTGAATCTGGTCGTTATGAAACCTATGGTGATGACCTTTATAAACTTAAAAATAGAGATCATTCTGATTTTATCTTAGGTCCAACGCATGAAGAAACCTTTACAACATTGGTTCGTGATGCGGTTAAATCGTACAAGCAATTACCATTAAACCTGTATCAAATTCAGTCTAAATATCGTGATGAAAAACGTCCACGTAATGGGTTGCTCCGCACGCGTGAATTCATCATGAAAGACGGCTATAGCTTCCACCCTGATTACGAAGATCTTGATATTACTTATGAAGACTACCGTCGTGCTTACGAAGCTATCTTTACCAGAGCTGGTCTTGATTTCAAAGGAATCATTGGCGATGGCGGAGCAATGGGCGGTAAAGACTCTCAGGAATTCATGGCAATCACACCTGAACGTACTGATCTTGACCGTTGGTTAGTTCTTGATAAATCCATTCCATCTGTGGATGACATTCCTGAAGATGTCTTGGACGCTATTAAAGCAGAACTTAAAGCCTGGATGATTTCAGGAGAAGATACCATTGCTTATTCAAGTGAGTCCAGCTATGCAGCTAACCTTGAGATGGCAAGTGATGAGTACAAACCTTCTCAAAAAGTTGAAGCACAAGCTGAGTTGGCAGAAATTGCTACTCCTGATTGTAAAACAATTGATGAGGTTGCAGCCTTTCTTGACATCGATGAAAAGCAAACGATTAAAACCTTGCTCTTTATAGCTGACCAAAAACCAGTTGTAGCTTTATTGGTTGGTAATGATCAAGTTAATGACGTTAAATTGAAAAACTATCTTGGTGCAGACTTCTTTGAAGTGGCAACTGAGGAAGAAGCTTTCACAGTTTTTGGTGCTCATTTTGGCTCACTTGGACCAGTTAATTTAGCAGATGATATTCAAATTGTGGCTGACCGTAAAGTAGCGGACCTTGCTAACGCAGTTGCTGGAGCTAATAAAGATGGCTATCATTTAACTGGTGTCAACCCTGAGCGTGATTTTAAAGCTGAGTATGTTGATATTCGTGAAGTTAAAGAAGGTGAAGTTTCTCCAGATGGACATGGTGTTCTTCAATTTGCGCGTGGTATTGAAATTGGTCACATCTTCAAGTTGGGCACGCGTTATTCTGACAGTATGGGTGCAACGATTCTTGATGAGAATGGCCGAGCAGTTCCAATTGTTATGGGCTGTTATGGTATCGGAGTAAGCCGTATTTTATCAGCTGTGATTGAGCAGCATGCGCGCCTGTTCGTTAATAAAACGCCTAAAGGCGACTATCGTTTTGCATGGGGAATTAACTTCCCTAAAGAATTGGCACCGTTTGATGTCCACTTGATTACGGTTAATACAAAAGACCAAGAAGCGCAAGAGTTAACAAGTCGTATTGAAGCTGATTTAATGGCTAAAGGCTATGATGTTTTAACGGATGACCGTAATGAACGTGTAGGCTCAAAATTCTCGGATAGTGATTTGATCGGCTTACCAATCCGTGTTACAGTTGGAAAGAAAGCCTCAGAAGGCATTGTTGACATTAAAATTAAAGCAAGTGGTGACAGCATTGAAGTGAATGTTGAAAATCTTATTGAAACTTTAGAAATTTTAACTAAGTAAAGAGATAAGAGAGTGGGACAGACACCCATGAGGATTTTGTCCTCATGGGTGTCTGTCCCAGCTTTCTTTTTTATTTCCTAATGGTCTGGGTCGAAATGTCTTCCTATTTATGGTAAAATATAGGCTAAGATATTCAGGAGAAAACTATGTCAGATTTATTCGTTAAATTAATGGAACAGATAGAAATGCCGCTTGACATGAGAAGTTCAAGTGCTTTTTCGTCTGGAGATATCATTGAAGTTAAGGTACATTCTGTGTCGCGACTTTGGGACTTTCATTTTTCTTTTGCGGAGCTATTACCAATCGAAATCTATCAAGAATTAGCTTATCGACTGAAGCATACGTTTGAAGCTGCAGAAATAAAGACACGTTTTGATATTACGGTTGATCGTCCAGAGTTCTCTGGTCAACTCTTGCAAGCTTATTACCGTGAAGCGTTCGAACACGAACCGTGTAATGGGGCAAGTTTCAAGTCGTCTTTTGCAAAATTAGAAGTGTCTTTTACTGATGGACAAGTTCGAATAATGGCGCCTCACTTTGTCAATAATGACCACTTTAGAATGAATCACATTCCAAATCTAGTTAAACAATTTAAGGAGTTTGGCTTTGGAGACTTAGACATCATCATGGTTTCTGATTCTGAAATGACACAAACCTTACAAGCGAATTTTGATAATAGCCGTCAAGCTATTTTAGAAAAAGCTGTGCAAGAAAATCTCGAAGCTCAAAAATCATTAGAGGCTTTACAACCTGCTCCTGAAGAACAAGCACCGAAGCCAAGTTTTGATTTCAAAGAACGGGTGGCGCAACGTCAAGCAGGATTTGAAAAGGCGACAATAACACCGATGATAGAAGTTGAAACTGAAGAAAATCGGATTGTCTTTGAGGGAATGGTATTTGATGTGGAACGCAAAACCACGCGAACTGGCCGTCACATCATCAATTTTAAAATGACAGACTATACATCTAGCTTTGCTATGCAAAAGTGGGCTAAAGATGATGATGAGTTGCGTAAATTTGACATGATTGCTAAGGGAAGTTGGTTAAGAGTTCAAGGGAATATTGAAAACAATCAATTTACAAAGAGTCTGACAATGAATGTGCAACAAGTCAAAGAGATTGTTCATCATCAACGCAAGGATTTAATGCCTGAAGGTCAAAAACGCGTTGAATTTCATGCACATACTAATATGTCAACAATGGATGCTTTGCCAACCGTTGAATCCTTGATTGACACTGCTGCAAGATGGGGACATAAGGCTGTTGCTATTACAGACCATGGGAATGTTCAAAGTTTCCCTCATGGCTATCATCGAGCGCGTAAAGTTGGCATAAAAGCGATTTTTGGTTTAGAAGCCAATATTGTAGAGGACAAGGTTCCTATTTCCTATGATCCGGTTGATTTGGATTTGCATGAAGGCACTTATGTTGTCTTTGACGTAGAAACAACTGGTCTTTCAGCTATGAACAATGATTTGATTCAAATCGCAGCTTCAAAGATGTATAAAGGTAACATTCTGGAGCAATTCGATGAATTTATTGACCCGGGACACCCACTGTCAGCTTTTACAACAGAATTAACGGGAATAACTGAGAATCATTTGGTTGGTGCAAAGCCATTACAACAAGTTTTAGAAGAATTTCAGGAATTTTGTAAGGATACGGTACTAGTTGCCCATAATGCTAGTTTTGACGTTGGGTTTATGAATGCCAACTATGCTCGAGCTGGTTTACCATTGATTACGCAACCTGTCATAGATACTTTAGAGTTTGCTAGGAATTTATATCCAGAGTATAAACGACATGGTTTAGGCCCGTTAACCAAACGCTTCCAAGTAGCTCTTGACCATCACCACATGGCCAATTATGATGCTGAGGCGACTGGTCGACTACTATTTATTTTCTTAAAAGATGCTAGAGAAAAACGTGATGTTACTAACTTACTAGATTTAAATACCAAGTTAGTGGCAGAAGATTCTTATAAAAAAGCCAGAGTTAAACACGCTACCATTTATGTTCAAAATCAAATTGGTTTGAAAAATATGTTTAAGTTGGTTTCGCTCTCTAATGTTGTTTATTTTGAAGGTGTTCCAAGAATTCCTCGCACAGTGCTTGACCAGTATAGAGAAGGTCTTTTACTGGGAACAGCTTGTACAGAAGGTGAAGTATTTGATGCTGTCTTAAATAAAGGTGTTGATGCGGCTGTTGAAGTAGCAAAGTATTATGACTTTATTGAAATTATGCCACCAGCTATTTATCAGCCATTGATTGTAAGGGAGTTGATAAAGGATCAAGAGGGAATTTATCAGATTATTAAAGACCTGATTGAAGTAGGTGCGCGACTGAACAAGCCTGTTTTAGTGACTGGAAATGTACACTATTTAGAGCCTGAAGATGAGATTTACAGAGAGATTATTGTTCGTAGTCTTGGACAAGGAGCAATGATAAATCGGACTATCGGAAGAGGCGAAGGGGCAAAACCAGCGCCACTACCTCAAACACATTTTCGAACCACTAATGAGATGCTAGATGACATGGCTTTTCTTGGGAAAGAGTTGGCCTATCAGGTGGTTGTTCAAAATACTCAAGACTTTGCTGATCGAATTGAAGAGGTTGAAGTGGTTAAGGGAGATCTTTATACCCCATATATTGATAAAGCAGAAGAAACGGTTGCTGAGTTAACTTATCAAAAAGCTTTTGAAATCTATGGCAATCCCTTACCTGACATTATTGACTTACGAATTGAAAAAGAACTGACGTCGATTTTGGGAAATGGCTTTGCGGTGATTTATTTGGCATCTCAATTGCTTGTTAATCGATCAAATGAGCGTGGTTATTTGGTTGGTTCACGGGGATCAGTTGGATCAAGTTTCGTGGCGACCATGATTGGGATTACAGAGGTCAATCCCATGCCACCGCATTATGTTTGTCCTAACTGTCAGCACTCGGAGTTTATTACAGATGGGTCAGTCGGTTCTGGCTATGATCTTGCTGATAAAGCCTGCCCACAATGTGGTAGTAAGTATCAAAAAGATGGCCAAGATATTCCCTTTGAAACCTTCCTTGGTTTTGATGGTGATAAGGTTCCCGATATTGATTTGAACTTCTCAGGGGATGATCAACCTAGTGCCCATTTAGATGTTAGAGATATTTTCGGCGCTGAATATGCCTTTAGGGCAGGCACTGTAGGTACAGTGGCAGAAAAAACAGCTTATGGTTTTGTTAAGGGATACGAGCGAGATTTCGGGAAATTTTACCGTGATGCGGAAGTGGATCGTCTTGCAAGTGGAGCAGCTGGTGTGAAGAGAACAACTGGACAACACCCAGGTGGGATTGTTGTTATTCCCAACTATATGGATGTTTATGATTTTACTCCAGTACAATATCCAGCTGAGGATGTGACGGCATCTTGGCAAACCACTCACTTTAATTTCCATGATATTGATGAGAATGTCTTGAAGTTAGATATCCTTGGTCATGATGATCCAACGATGATTAAGAAATTGGAGGATTTATCAGGAATTGATGCGAAGACGATTCCAGCTGATGACCCGGGTGTTATGGCCTTATTTTCTGGAACGGAAATTCTTGGTGTTACCCCTGAACAAATTGGAACACCAACAGGTATGTTAGGGATTCCAGAATTTGGAACGAATTTTGTTCGAGGAATGGTTAATGAAACCCACCCAACAACTTTTGCAGAACTGTTACAGTTATCTGGGCTATCTCATGGTACAGATGTTTGGTTGGGAAATGCCCAAGATTTAATTAAAGAAGGAATTGCCACCCTAAAAACAGTTATCGGGTGTCGTGATGATATTATGGTTTACCTGATGCATGCTGGTTTAGAACCTAAAATGGCTTTCACCATTATGGAACGTGTACGTAAGGGGATGTGGTTGAAAATTTCTGAAGATGAACGTCAGTCATATATTCAGGCCATGAGAGAAAATAACGTGCCAGATTGGTATATTGAATCTTGTGGAAAAATCAAGTACATGTTCCCCAAAGCTCACGCGGCAGCCTATGTTCTAATGGCTTTACGTGTAGCCTACTTCAAAGTTCATCATCCATTGATGTATTACTGTGCCTACTTTTCAATAAGGGCTAAAGCCTTTGAGCTAAAAACGATGAGTAGTGGTTTAGATGCGGTTAAGGCTCGGATGGAAGATATTCAGCTTAAACGAAAAAATAATGAGGCGACAAACGTGGAAAACGACCTCTTTACGACCTTAGAACTTGTTAATGAAATGCTCGAACGTGGTTATAAATTTGGGAAGCTTGATTTATACCGTAGTGATGCTATCGAATTCCAAATTGATGGTGATACCTTGATTCCTCCATTTATTGCAATGGAAGGATTGGGTGAAAACGTGGCTAGACAAATTGTTCGTGCGCGTCAAGAAGGTGAATTTTTATCTAAGATGGAATTGCGTAAACGTGGCGGTGCTTCATCAACCCTCGTTGAAAAAATGGATGATATGGGAATCTTGGGTAATATGCCGGAAGACAATCAATTGAGTCTTTTTGAAGATTTCTTTTAAATAGACAAAAGTCAATTGCTGCTACAGCAATTGACTTTGTTACTAGTTAGTGTTAAACTGACACAAATAGATAAATGAGAAGGGAGTAATATGGCAGAATTTAAAAACCAAGCAGTAAAATCAATGGTAGTGATGCGTAAAGCTTTTAGAACTATTGATGCTAAGGTCTCTGATTCTTACAAAGAATTTGACCTAACCCAAACACAATTTGCAGTTCTTGATTTGTTAAATGCAAAAGGGACGATGAAAATAGGGGAGTTAATCAATAGTATTTTAGCCACCTCGGGTAATATGACGGTTGTTATTAAAAATATGGAAAAAAAGGGATGGGTTGAGCGTATTTCGTGTCCTAATGATAAACGGTCATTTCTAGTCAGTTTGACGCAAGAAGGCAGAAGTGTGATTGATAAAGCGTTACCTAATCATATTGCTTTTGTTGAAGAAGCTTTTTCTGTTTTAACTGAGGAAGAACAAGGGCAACTCATTAAATTGTTGAAAAAATTTAAAAATTTATAAGCAAATGACTTTACAGATTTTTTAAAGGTGATATAATTACTACATAGTACTAATAATCACTATATAGTAATAAAGTCGAAAGCAGTACTTAGCTGTTTTTGATAACTGGAAAACCACATTTAAAGGAGAAGCATCATATGTCATTTTTAGAAGAATTGAAAAACCGTCGCACTATCTACGCTTTGGGTCGTAACACTGAAGTTTCAGATGAAAAAATTGTAGAAGTCATTAAAGAAGCTGTTCGCCAATCACCATCAGCATTTAACAGTCAAACTACACGTGTTCTTATTTTATTGAATGATGAAGTAACATCATTTTGGAATGACATGGTTGCGAACGATTTAGTAGCAACAATGAAAGAACAAGGTGTTCCTGAAGAAGCTATTGCAGGCACAAAAGAAAAACTTGCTAGCTTTGGTAATGCAAAAGGAACAGCATTATTCTTTGAAGACCAAGACGTTGTTAAAGCTCTCCAAGAACAATTTGCACTCTATGCTGACAACTTCCCAATTTGGTCTGAGCAAGCTTCAGGGATTTCAACAGTTAATGCGTGGACTGCTTTATCAGCAGAACTAGGATTGGGTGCAAACCTACAACACTACAATCCAGTTGTTGACGCATCAGTTATGGCAAAATACGGTGTTCCAGAAAACTGGAAACTTCGTGGTCAATTAAACTTTGGTTCTATCGAAGCTGCAGCTGGAGATAAAGATTTCATGGCTGATGAAGATCGCTTTAAAGTGGTTGGTTAATCGTTAGCCATTTAATAAGCTTATTTTAAGCTCATATTCTCATAATATAAAAACGCCCCTATTTTTTAGGAGCGTTTTTATGTTATGTTTGTAACCATTACAATCGACAGATTGGTTTAGTCAATAATAAGCATGTCCTCTTTGACTGCAAAAGGTGAGCCAGCATTGATTCGATCATAGAACATGATACCGTTGATATGGTCGATTTCGTGTTGAACAACAATAGCATTGTAGCCTTTTAGCTTCATTTTTTGTTTATGTCCATATTTGTCAAAGAATTCCACAGTGACGCGAGCATGGCGAACAACATAACCTTCAACTAAACGATCAACAGATAAACAACCTTCTCCATCTGCAAGTGCAGCATCCTGAACAGAATGTGAGACGATTTTTGGGTTGTACATAATTTCTTTAAGGCTATATGCTTCTTTTGGAGGGTTACCTTCTGCATCTTCCATGTTTGGAACTAGCACGGCGATAAGTCGTTTTGAAATATCTAATTGCGGTGCAGCTAAACCAACTCCTCCGCGAAGTCCGAGTTTTTCAGCCATAACGGGATCTTGTGAATTTTTTAGAAACTGCATCATTTTTTCGCCTAAGAGAATATCTTGGTCAGTAAGAGGTAGATTAACCTCCTTGGCATGAGCTCTTAAGGTTGGATTCCCTTCGCGAATAATGTCATCCATATTAATGAGATGACTGGCTTTTATTAGTTTATCTTGTGCAGACATTATTACTCCTTTTTTTAATTCAATGGCTATACTATATCATAATTTATGCCTTTTTTAAAGAGCACACCATACTATCGTTCTCTAAAAATGAGAAGCAAGACATGGCTAGATACATGTATTTGTTGACTCAGCATCAAGCTGTTGACAGTAGTTTAGGATAGGACTATAATAACATCATCATTTGAAGGCGCCGTTAAATAAATGAAGGTGCGTGACTTTTATGAGTGATCAATTAGAATCACTTATTGCATTTGGTATTAGTAATTGGGATAGGCTTTGGTGTTTATTCAGCAGTTAAAGGAAAACTTTTGTTAACGAAGAATATGGTGTATGATTATTATATCTACTTTAAAAAGACAGCTAAGCCAATTAACTTAAAAACTGATCCTACATTACTTAAGCGAGTGCGAATTGTAGCTAACAGTAAGGATTTTCAGCTTATTCTGTCTAGTCTAAAATGAATGACAAGGCCCTCAAGAATTACCTGATGACGCCTTACTAATTAACTGGCCAACAGGTCTTTGTTCAGATAGAGCAATTATCTGGTCCGTTAGGGATGTTGTAATTGGTGTAGATGTCTTGTTTTTTACAGACAAGTCGTCCGTGTAAAGTGAATTTTTTAGAAAAATTAACCCAACAACTTGTTTTTTGCAGACAAACAAGTTATCATATCACTAATCTCCAAACAATGATTCTTAGTGAGAGAGAAGAATAAACTGGAAAACAATTTAAAGACCGATTCCTTAATCTAGGGATTGGTCTTTTGCATTTTTAGAAAGGAAAAATCAAAAAAGGAAAATTAGATGCTATATTATTACAGCATAATCTATTATAATGAAAAGAGACCGTAACGAGAAATGAGGATTTTACAATGAAACATCTGACAGAAAAAATCAGTCTATTAGCTTTATCCCTAATGATGATTACACCATTTTCTGTTTCACCAGCAATTTCAATGATGTTGGATTACTATCAAGAACAAGGCTATGGCAGTAAAGATGTCAATATTCTTTTCTCACTATCTTCCTTTGCTATTTTAGGAATTTTGTTAATCAATCCCTTTATTAGTAAATGGCTATCAGCCAGAAAAACTGTTATTACAGGGTTGCTTTTAATTGCCTTTGCGGGAGCTACACCGGTTTTCACTCAAATTTACAGTTTGGTTTTTCTGTCACGATTATTACTGGGGGCAGGTATTGGATTGATTAACGCCAAGGCTATTAATATTATTAGTGAACGCTTCACTGGGAAAGAACGCATTCAGATGCTGGGACTCAGATCTTCTGCTGAAGTTGTCGGGGCAGCTGTCATGACCTTTTTAGCGGGCTATCTCATCAGCTTTGGGTGGCAAAATGCTTTCTTGATTTACCTATTTGCAATTATTATTCTAGCCATGTATCTTTTATTTGTTCCTGAAGTTAAAGTTGAGCAGATAAGAGACAGTAAAGAAATTCCTTTGTCAGCAAAGCAAATTATCAGTCTTGTGGCCATGGCAATCTATGCAGGTTTTGTTATTTTAGTCAACACATCAAACACCCTTAGAATCCCACTGGCTATGGATCAATTACATATGGGAACACCAGCACAGGCTAGTTTGATTTTGAGTTTAATGATGTTGATGGGGATTCTCTCAGGAATTTGTTTCAGCCGACTACTGTCTTGGTTTCATTCCTACTTAATGGCTGTTGTTGCAATCTCACTGGGTCTTGGCATGTTTGTGCTTTATTATGCAAACAATCTATTTCTTATTGGGCTAGGGGCAGTTTTAACCGGTTTTGTTTATAGTGTCGGGGTGACAGTTATCTTTCATACGGTATCTGAAAAAATTCCAGGTAATCAACTTACAGCAGCAACAACTCTTGTCCTGATTGGTTGTAATATTGGTGGTGGTGGGGCGGCCCTAGTTCTGCAGTGGTTAACTAGCCTTACCAAATCAGTCATTGCACCTTATTTTATTTATGCCGTCCTTAGTTTACTATTGGGATTAGGATTATTGCTAGCAGAGCTAGTAAGAAGAAAAGCTGTTAGAAACTAAGTTGGATTCAATTGTTAAATAAGTTGACCTTGCTCAGCGATTCTGCTAAAATAGAATGGTCGTAAAGACACACCAACTTTTTCTTGGTTTTAGGAGTGCCAATCCTAGGACTCGGATTAAGCAAAAAAAGGAGACATTATTATGGCAATCTCAAAAGAGAAAAAAAATGAAATCATCGCTCAATATGCACGTCATGAAGGCGATACTGGATCAGTTGAAGTTCAAGTAGCAGTACTTACTTGGGAAATCAACCACTTGAACGATCACATCAAAGAACATAAAAAAGACCATGCAACATACCGTGGTTTGATGAAAAAAATTGGTCACCGTCGTAACCTATTAGCTTACCTACGTCGTACAGATGTTAACCGTTACCGTGAGCTTATTCAATCTTTAGGTCTTCGTCGTTAATTTTAGTTTTAAAAGCTTTTCTGACTGCTTCAAGTTATCTTGATGAGCTCAAGTTCTATCTTCAATCACTTTCATTGTCAGAAATGCTTTTATAAACTAAAATACTAGAGACTTCCATTTGGAAGTCTTTTTTTGTTGTCTTGGTATACTTGGGTATTATCATCGCTCCTCTGCCTTGTTAGCAAGAAATTTTAGTTAGAAAAATAGGGAAAGTCTTCAGAGATGGAGTCTTTTTTGTTGCTTGTTATTTTAGATTTAGCAATGTATGTATACTTTGTTTTTGCCTTGTGTGGACATGGCTCAATTAGAAGAGCAATGGTTTTTGGAACACATAGAGTTGTTGCTTTGTTGTGTGATAACTGTAATAATTCAGGATAATAATAAAAGATTCTTTTATTATTATCCTTTCAGAAACTGTTTGTCTCTATTTTCTGAAATAATTGCATAAGACATTAAGCTTCTTTTAGTTGTGAAAAGGTTTTAAAAATCTTCTTAGAGTAGCCTCAAAGGTCATGAAATTTTTCTTAATTTGTGGTAAAATGAACCAGATACGTCGTTTGATACAAAGAGGAGTAGATAAGCTATTATCTGTTGCTTTTTGTAGCAGAACAACGTAGACAAAAACAAGATATTTTTGAAAGGGATGAAGTAGATTTTGTCTTATAAAATCTGCTTTAGGTAACGTATTTTATGTCAAAACAAACATTTACAACAACATTTGCTGGTAAACCGCTTGTTGTTGAAGTTGGACAAGTCGCAAAGCAAGCCAATGGTGCAACTGTTGTCCGTTATGGTGACTCAACTGTTTTAACAGCTGCTGTTATGTCTAAGAAAATGGCAACAGGTGATTTCTTCCCACTCCAAGTCAATTATGAAGAAAAAATGTATGCTGCAGGAAAATTCCCAGGTGGCTTTATGAAACGTGAAGGCCGTCCTTCAACGGATGCTACCTTAACGGCTCGCCTGATTGACCGCCCAATCCGTCCAATGTTTGCGGAAGGCTTCAGAAATGAAATCCAAGTCATTAACACCGTTCTTTCTTTTGATGAAAATGCTAGCGCCCCTATGGCAGCAATGTTTGGGTCATCATTAGCACTATCTATTTCAGATATCCCATTCAACGGCCCAATTGCTGGTGTACAAGTTGGTTACATTGATGGCGAATATATCATCAACCCAGATAAAGCACAGCTTGAAGCTTCGCTATTAGAATTAACGGTTGCTGGTAGTAAAGAAGCTATCAACATGGTTGAGTCTGGAGCTAAAGAATTATCTGAAGATATCATGCTTGAAGCTTTGCTTCGTGGTCATAAAGCTATCCAAGAATTGATTGCTTTCCAAGAAGAAATTGTCGCGGCAGTTGGTAAAGAAAAAGCAGAAGTTGAACTCTTACAAGTCAATGCTGACTTACAAGCTGAAATTATTGCCAAATACAATGCAGACCTTCAAAAAGCAGTTCAAGTTGAAGAGAAAAAGGCCCGTGAAGCAGCAACTGAGGCTGTTAAAGAAGTCGTTAAGGCTGATTATGAAGCTAAATTTGCTGAAGATGAAAACTTGGCAACAATCATGCGTGATGTGGCTGAAATCCTTGAACAAATGGAACACGCAGAAGTGCGTCGTTTAATCACTGAAGATAAAGTTCGTCCTGATGGTCGTAAGATTGATGAAATCCGTCCCTTGGATGCTCAAATTGATTTTCTTCCAAAAGTACATGGTTCAGGTTTGTTTACACGTGGACAAACTCAAGCTTTGTCAGTTTTAACACTAGCACCAATGGGTGAAACACAAATCATCGATGGCTTAGATGTTGAATACAAAAAACGGTTCCTACACCACTACAATTTCCCACAATATTCAGTTGGGGAAACTGGTCGTTACGGAGCAGCTGGACGTCGTGAAATTGGTCATGGTGCTTTAGGTGAACGTGCGCTTGAACAAGTTCTTCCAAGTTTAGAAGAATTTCCATATGCTATTCGTTTAGTTGCGGAAGTCTTAGAGTCAAATGGGTCATCTTCACAAGCATCAATCTGTGCGGGAACACTTGCCCTTATGGCTGGTGGTGTGCCAATTAAAGCACCAGTTGCAGGTATTGCCATGGGTCTTATCTCAGATGGAACAAATTACACTGTCCTAACAGATATCCAAGGTTTAGAAGATCACTTTGGCGACATGGACTTCAAGGTTGCGGGGACACGTGACGGTATCACTGCTCTACAAATGGATATTAAGATTGAAGGAATTACACCACAAATTCTTGAAGAAGCTTTAGCACAAGCTAAAAAAGCACGTTTTGAAATCTTAGATGTAATCCAAGAAACAATTGCTGAGCCTCGTCCAGAATTAGCACCAACTGCACCAAAAATTGATACTATCAAAATTGATGTTGATAAAATCAAAATTGTCATTGGTAAAGGTGGCGAAACGATTGATAAGATTATTGCTGAAACAGGTGTTAAGATTGATATTGATGATGAAGGAACAGTTCAAATCTTTTCAAGTGACCAAGCTGCTATTAACCGTACCAAAGACATTATTGCTAGCTTAGTTCGCGAAGCTAAAGTTGGTGAAGTATACCATGCTAAAGTTGTTCGTATTGAAAAATTTGGTGCCTTTGTTAACTTATTTGATAAAACAGATGCCCTTGTTCATATTTCAGAAATTGCTTGGACTCGTACAGCTAATATATCAGATGTCCTAGAGTTGGGTGAAGAAGTTGATGTTAAGGTTATTAAGATAGATGAGAAAGGGCGTGTTGACGCGTCAATGAAAGCCCTCCTTCCAAGACCACCAAAATCTGAAAAAACTGAAGAGGAAGCGTCAGCTGATAAGCCAAAAGAAAAGCACCAAGGTTTCAAACACCAGGGACGTAAACCTCATCATGCTGATAAAAAAATAGAAACAAATAAAGAAGAAAAACATGACTAATAATACTATCAATGAGTTAGATATTCGCTTGCGAGCCTTTATCAATGCACCGGATAACTTTTTAGACGGAGTTGGTCTGGTTAATGCATTACATCATTTTCCGGTTTGGGCAACCAAAGAACCATATGCTATCGAAGTCGATAGTCAGGTTGTCACACCGGTATTTACTGATAAAGATGATATGGCACTTTTTAAGGAAGATCAAGAGAGCGCACAAAGCCATTATTGGCTTGAGCGTTCGGCCATCGCAGTCCTTGAGGAAGTGATTAAAGCAGGTGTTTCGGGCTTAGTCTTTAATCTAAAGAAAAAAGGTGATTTTGGTAATTCAACTATTTTTAAAAGTAGTGATTTGATTCGTTTCTTAAATGATTATACTGGAATTCTCAATGCACTTATGGGAGATGAGAACCAGGAAGCAGATACAATGGATAAGTTATATCTTGTTCCTGCTTTTGTTTTACCACGTGAAGATAATGTATTTGATCGCCTATTTCCAACAATGGCAACGCCTGAGGGGAAATCATATATTCCTGCTTTTTCAAACTTAGAAAGTTTTGCCAAGTGGTATAATCAAGAAGATTTTGGTGGTGCCTTTCGTAAGAGTCATGGTGTCATTTTGACCTGGAAGATTGAAGATATTTATCAGCCACGTAATGGTGACAATGACATTGATCAAACTGTAGGGGTAGCTATTAATCCATTTGACGATCAACAGATTTTACTCAATTGGACTGATATTGAACAGTAAAAGGAGTTTACATGGGCTGGTGGAAAAAAAGTATTGATATTATTAAAGAAAAAGACCCAGCAGCACGTAGTTCTCTTGAAATTATCTTAACTTATCCTGGTTTAAAAGCTTTGGCTGCCCACCAATTATCACATTGGATGTGGCAGAAAAATTTAAAACTATTAGCAAGAATGCACAGTCAAAGTTGGCGATTTTGGACAGGGATTGAAATTCATCCAGGAGCATCGATTGCACCTGGGGTTTTCATTGATCATGGTTCGGGTTTAGTAATTGGCGAGACAGCTATTGTAGAAGAAGGGGTTATGCTTTATCATGGCGTCACTTTAGGTGGGACTGGTAAGGATAAAGGGAAACGTCACCCGACGATCCGAAAAGGGGCGCTTATCTCTGCGCACTCACAAGTCATTGGTCCAATCGAAGTTGGTGAAAATGCCAAAGTTGGTGCGGCAGCTGTTGTCTTATCTGATGTTCCAGGAGATGTAACGGTAGTAGGTGTACCTGCTAAAGTGGTTCGTGTCCACGGAGAAAAAGATGAAGTACAAATAAAAACAATTGAACATAAACGTGAAGAATCTTATTATTCATCAAAGCTGTGAGCTATTTATAGACAAAAAGGATTTGATTACAAAAATATGATTGTATAGACTTCGGTAATCTCTGTTGTCTTGTTACTTCTAGTAACTATTAGGTGCCCAAAAGTAGATGGGTAATTAGGGTGAATACCCGAATAGTAATAAAAAGCTCAACAAATATTCTCTGCAGTTTGTCAAAGTAAGTATAAGATATTATACTCAAATATAGGTATAAAATGTAAAGGACGAAAGTAAATTTCGGCTCCTTGTCAACTGTAGTGGGTAGCTGAAAAGCTAAGTTCTGGAGAGTATCAACTTGATACTCTCCTTTTTGATGTTCAAAGCAATCAAAATACCTGTTTTAAAGTTTTCAAAGTTCCGAAATCCAAAAGCATTACGCTTAATAACTTTAATAAGATTGTTAGTAGCTTCTAGCTTGGCATTAGAGTAAGGAAGTTCCATAGTATTTATTATCTTGTCTTTTACCTTAAGAAAAGTCCGAAAGACTGATTGATGTAAATCTAGGGCAGACGGTATTAATATGATCTGTGATAAGTTCAAAGAAAGGGTCAGCTTGCTTCTCTTGAAAATGAAAGAGTATAGGTCATAGTGGTATTTCAATTCCTCAGAAAAAATTAGGAATTTATTGATAGAAATTGAGAAATTCAAAAAAACTATTGACAACTGTAAGCGATTCCTATAAAATTAACTTAAACGTTTAAGTTGATCGATTTTTCAATATGATTAACCTTTATTTAGAATTTTAGGAAGTTACTAAGCCACAGAAAGGTTCTGGTGACTATTTTAAGGAGGATACTACAATGACATGGCGTTTTAAAAGATTATCTGTTTGTGGAACGGTAGCTTTAGCTTCGTTGGGAATTTTATCAGCTTGCAGTGATAGTTCAAAATCGGCTAAGCAAGATGGGGGCAACAAGCTAACTGTTTCTGTTGATGAGAATTATGCCGACTACATTAACAGTATTAAAGCAAATTTTGAAAAGAAAAATAATGTTTCAATTACTGTAAAAAAAGAAGGCATGATTGATACACTTGATAAATTATCAACCGATGGGCCAACTGGTGCTTCACCTGACGTATTTTTGGCACCATATGATCGTGTTGGTGGGCTAGGAACTGAAGGGCAGATTGCTGAAGTTAAACTAGGAAATAGTAAGGACTATGATAGTACAGTAAAAAATCTCGTAACAATTAAGGGTAAAACATATGGTGCGCCAAATGTTATTGAGACACTTGTTGCCTATTATAATAAGGATTTAGTTTCTAATCCTCCTAAAACTTTTTCGGAACTTGAGGAGTTACAAAAAGACACTAAATTTTCATTTCCTTCTGAACCGGGAAAATCAGTTGGATTTTTAGCTAAATGGACTGATTTTTATTATGGTTATGGTTTAATAGCTGGTTATGGAGGCTATGTATTTGGTGACAACGGGACAAAAGCTAGTGACTTAGGAATTGGAAATGATGGTGTAGTCAAGGCACTAACTTATGCAAAAAGTTGGTATAATGTATGGCCACAAGGGATGCAAGATTCCAAAAAAGCTGGAGATTTTATAACAGAACAATTTGCTTCTAAAAAAGCAGGTGTCATCATTGATGGGCCGTGGGCTGCAAGCTCCTTCAAAGCTTCTGGGATTAATTTTGGTGTAACAGCTATCCCGACGTTACCTAATGGGAAGAAATACCAACCATTTGCTGGTGGAAAAGCATGGGTTATTTCTAACTATTCTAAATCGAAGTCAAATGCACAAAAATTCCTTGATTATGTGACAAATGAAACAAACCAGAAACTTTTTTATGATAAGACTCAAGAGATTCCTGCTAACTTAAAAGCAAGAGAACAGGTTTTAAGTCAAGGTAATGATCTAACAAAAGCAGTTATAAGTCAATTTAGTAGTGCTCAACCTATGCCTAATATTCCAGAAATGGCTGAGGTATGGAATCCAGGAGCTAATTTGTTCTTTAATGTTGCTTCTGGAAAACAAGAGCCTAATAAAGCAGTAAAACAAGCGACCAATGAAATTAAAGAAGCGATTCGACAAAAGTATCAAGACTGACAAATTTTATAATAGAATCTTGACGTACTTGTCTTGTAATTTTAAGTTAATTAATAGAATTTTTTTGTAAGTAATGGAAGGACAACAGTCAAAAGTCATTTAAGTTGTCAAATAGTGGAGGAAAGAATGAATAGTGCTGGAATGCTACATGTTACTGATTCGAGGTATTGTTTTGCAATATCTGAAAAGGAACTTGTCATCCGATTACGTGTAGCTAAGGAAGATACGAATATTAGCGTAACATTGGTTTATGGGCCAAAATTTCATTATCATGAATACCAAGAAGAGACAGAAATGTCATTGGCATTTATTGATCATACACATGCCTATTATGAGACTAAATTAAAGCTTGAAGATGTTCGCCTTGCTTACATTTTTAAAATTGAAGAATGTGGGAAGATCTACTATTTTAGTGAAGATGGACTTACAGAAACTTATGATTTTACTCATGGTTTTTATAACTTTTTCCAGATGCCATATATCAATGCCGCTGATATCCATCATATTATACCCTGGACGAAGACAGCAGTTTTTTATCAAATATTTGTCGATCGTTTTAATCGTGGGGATTTTAGAAAAGATGACTCTTATATCAATATGAATTGGTTGGATAAGCCTACCCCAGAAAGTTTTGCTGGTGGAGATTTGAAAGGTATTTCAGAAAAATTAGATTATCTTGATAATCTAGGTATCAATGTAATTTACCTTACTCCGATTTTTAAATCTGCAAGTAACCATAAATATGATATTAGCGATTATTATGCGATTGATCCACATTTTGGAGATAAGTTTGACCTACACAATTTAATCAAGCAAGCTCATCAAAAGGGAATTAAGGTTATTCTAGATGCAGTATTTAACCATGCAAGTAGTACATCGGATGAATTTCAAGATGTTATAAAAAATGGGAAAGATTCAATTTATTATGATTGGTTTATCATTTATGATGATTTTCCGACGATAGATTTGAAAAATTATGAAACCTTTGCTGATTGTAGTAATATGCCTAAGTGGAATACCTCGCAGCCAGCAGTTCAGGATTATTTGATTCAAATTGGAAAATATTGGGTTACTGAGTTTGATATTGATGGTTGGAGACTGGATGTTTCAGATGAAATTTCTCATGATTTCTGGCGTCGTTTCCGCAAAGCTATTAAAGCTGTTAAATCAGATGTCATCTTGATAGGAGAAAACTGGCACGATGCATGGCCCTATTTAAAAGGGGATCAATATGATGGCATAATGAACTATGCCTTTACAAAGGCATGTCTAGATTATTTTGCCTATGAAACAGTTGACTCAAAGCGTTTTGCAGAAAAATTAAGTCATATTGTGATGAGAAATACTTGGCAAGTGAATGCTATGAATTTAAATTTATTAGATTCGCATGATACCCACCGTTTTTTTACGCAAGTGAATCAAAATAAGGACAAATTATTAGCAGCCTTAGCTTTACAGTTTGTCTTTGTAGGCATTCCTTGTATTTATTATGGAACTGAGTTGGCTATGACTGGCGGGTACGATCCAGATTCTAGACGAGGATTCGATTGGAATGAGGCAAAGAGAGATGATCAATTCTTAGAAAGTGTCAAACAGATTATCGGGCTTCGTCGTCTAGAGATTATCCAAGAAGGTAGGATTATTTTTGATACTCTTGCTGACTGTTTAATAATCAAGAGAGTCTTAAACGATAGGTCAGTTGTTTTATATATTAATAATGGTCAAGATGCTATTAATATTAAAGATAGAGGACAAATCTTGGTAGGAAATAAAGTTGATTGTAAACACTACCAATTATTGCCAAATGGTTATGTAGTTGTTGAATACTAACCTATAGTAAAGGAGTGAGTGATGAGCAAACTTAATCTAAAACTTTGTAGATGGTTAACTACATGCGCTCTTATATTGACAATTATTTGCGGAGCAACAACAGTATTAGCTACAGAAAATACTCTTGTTACAAATAAGGCAGATTTTTCAACTGATACGGTTTATCAAATCGTTACCGATCGTTTTCATGATGGTGATGTTACAAATAATGTGATATCTGAAGTTTTTGATAAACATGATCCTAAAAAGTATCATGGTGGTGACTGGCAGGGGATTATTAAAAAAATTCAAGATGGTTATCTTACAGGAATGGGAGTATCAGCTATTTGGATTTCTTCACCTGTTGAAAATAGTGATAGGATTGATCCATCAAATGAAAGTGCAGCTTATCATGGTTATTGGGGCAAAGATTTCTTTAGAACCAATAAACATTTTGGGACAGAAGCAGAGTTTATACAGTTAATAAAAGTAGCCCATGATCACAATATTAAGGTGGTTATTGATTTTGCGCCCAACCATACTTCGACAGCTGAAAAAGAAGGTATGGTATTTCCTGAGGATGGTGCTTTGTATAAGGATGGAGAATTAGTTGGCTCATTTACGAAAGATAGTCAAAAGATTTTTAATCATGAATCCTGGACGGATTTTACTACTTATGAAAACTCCATTTATCATTCATTGTATGGCTTAGCAGATCTTAATAATATCAATCCAACAGTTGATAGTTATATGAAGGAAGCTATTGATAAATGGTTAGATATGGGTATTGATGGAATTCGTGTCGATGCTGTTAAACATATGTCTCAAGGTTGGCAAAAGAATTGGTTAAGTCATATTTATGAAAAACATAATATTTTTACATTTGGTGAGTGGTTTTCAGGACATACAGATGATGAATTTGATATGACAACTTTTGCGAATAATAGTGGAATGGGGCTTTTGGATTTCCGATTTGCTAATGCTGTTAGAAATTTATATACGAAATCTGCAACATTCACAATGAGCGATTTTTACAAAGTTCTTGAAAACAGAGATAAGGTTACCAATGAGGTGACTGATCAAGTAACGTTTATTGATAATCATGATATGGAACGGTTTGCATCAATAGTATCAAACGATAAATCTGCTATTAATCAAGCTTATGCTTTGCTATTGACCTCAAGAGGTGTTCCAAATATTTATTACGGCTCAGAACAGTATGCAAGAGGGAACAAAGATCCAGAAAATCGTGGAGATATGCCTGATTTTAATAAGGACTCAGAAGCCTATCAAATTATTTCAAAATTAGCCCCTCTAAGAAAAGAAAACCTTGCCTTAGCTTATGGCACAACCGAACAGCGGTGGATTAATAATGATGTCTTAGTCTTTGAAAGAAAATTTGGTGATAATGTTGTCTTGGTAGCAATTAATAGAAGTAAAACGAGCAGTTTTACAATTGAAAATGTTAAGACTACACTGGGTGCGGGAGATTATGCTGATCAATTAGAGCAGATGATGAAAGGAAATGATATTTCTGTTTCATCTAATGGAACTGTAAAAACATTTACCTTGCAACCTGGTGGTGTATCCGTTTGGACTTCAACAAAAGTGAGCAAAGCTCCACTATTAGGAGATGTTGATCCCTCAATGGGGATTGCAGGAAATAAACTGACCTTAGTTGGTCAAGGTTTTGGAGATAGCAATGGAACTGTTAAATTTGGTAACGTAGATGCGGAAGTGTTGTCCTGGTCGGATACAATGATAACTATTAAAATACCATTAGTAACTGCTGGTTATTATAATATTTCAGTGATTGCTGCTGATTATCAAAATAGTAATGCATACGAAGCTTTTGAGGTACTTACAGGCAAACAGATTCCTGTTCGTTTAATGGTAAACAATTTCAAAACAGATCACGGCGAACAATTGTATCTTTTAGGAGATGTGTTTGAATTAGGTGGAAATGATCATAGAAATGCAGTTGGACCATTGTTCAATAACACTAAGTCAGTTGCTAATTATCCTAACTGGTTCTTTGATGTTAATTTACCTAGTCATACGGATATAAAATTAAAACTTGTAAAAAAAGACAAAAATGGTAATGTATTATGGACGAGTCCTGAAGACTATATTATTCATACTGGAGATAAGGCAGAAACGATTGCAGTCAAAAAATAAATTTTAGATAGTTGGCCAGTTGTTATTAGTTAGGATTACATAATTATTTATGGGAAGAGGAGTTGAAAGTGAAATCTATAGATAAAGAGAAGGGACGAAATCCTAATATAGCAATGTGGTTATCAATTATCCCAGGATTAGGTCAATTTTATAATCGGCAAACAGCTAAAGGTTTGATCTTGCTAGGTATATTTTTTATTGAAGTCTGTGAAATTTTTGCCTTTGGACTTCCAGCTTTAGTTGGATTGGTTAGCTTGGGTAGTAGACCAATGATCGATCATTCCTTATTTCTACTCATTAAGGGAGCGATGCAATTAATAGTATTTGCAATATTTGCTCTTTTCCATTTAATTGCAATGAGAGATGCTAGAATTGTTGCTCAAGAATTCAATAAAGGGAAGGTTGTTCGTAAAAGTATAGAAGATTTAGTTAAGATTGCTTACGAAAAAGGCTTCCCTTATTTACTCATTGTGCCTGCTTATTTGGTTATGGCTTTTACAATTGTTTTTCCTGTACTAGTCACTTTATTAATTGCTTTTACAAATTATGATTTTAGGCATATTCCTCCGTATCGGCTTTTAGATTGGGTGGGGTGGAAAAACTTTCTTAATATTTTAGAATTGAGTACTTTTAAGGTTGCGTTTTCATCTGTATTATCATGGACAATTATTTGGACACTATTAGCCACTAGTTTACAGATTATCCTTGGGATTACCACAGCAGTCATAGCTAATCAACCATTTATTAAAGGTAAACGTCTATTTGGAGTTATTTTCTTATTGCCTTGGGCTGTACCTGCTTTTATTTCAATTATGAGTTTTGGCAACTTTTTTAACGACTCTATCGGAGCGATGAACGTTCAGGTTTTACCATTTATTGAGAAACTCTTTCCCTTTTTTGAATTTGGCCTTATTCCGTGGAAAACTGATCCGTTCTGGACAAAAGTTGCAGTTATTATGGTTCAGGGGTGGTTGGGATTTCCTTATATTTATATTCTTGTATCAGGG
This sequence comes from Streptococcus hongkongensis, assembly GCF_053206145.1. Taxonomy (NCBI): domain Bacteria; kingdom Bacillati; phylum Bacillota; class Bacilli; order Lactobacillales; family Streptococcaceae; genus Streptococcus; species Streptococcus hongkongensis. The sequence goes on along the minus strand of NZ_JBRUGD010000010.1, from coordinate 8,292 downwards.
ATTTTACAATCGATACCGTCAGATTTATATGAGGCTGCGACTGTTGATGGAGCGACTACTTTACAGAAGTTCCGTCATGTTACTTTACCAATGATTTTTGCAGTAGCCGCACCAACCTTAATTTCACAATATACCTTTAACTTTAATAACTTTTCCATTATTTATCTCTTTAACAATGGAGGGCCGGGATCTGTTGGCGGTGGAGCTGGAACAACAGATATATTAATTTCATGGATTTACAAATTGACCACGCAAACTTCACCACAATTTTCACTGGCTTCAGCGGTTACTTTGATTATTTCATTGATTGTAATTTCAGTTTCATTAGTGACTTTTAATAAATTTAAGGTATTTGATATGGAGGATAGGCAATGAGGCAACTTTTTAGAAGCGGATCTATAAAACGAAAACGTTTCGTATTGCAAATAATGACTTATTTTTATCTGCTATCGTTATCCGTTGTTATACTTTTCCCTATATTGGTTACCGTTAGCTCGGCATTCAGGCCTGGAAATGCAACTGCTTTTAGTTTGACATTTAATGAGTCGTGGACTTTAGCTAATTTTAAAACGTTATTTAATGACACATTATATTTTCATTGGTATTGGAATACATTAGTGGTTGCCTTTTTCACTATGTTGATTCAAGTGACAGTTGTTACCTTGACAGGATATGCATATAGTCGCTATAATTTTCTAGGACGACGCAGTAGTTTGCCTTTTTTCTTGGTTGTTCAAATGGTTCCTACCATGGCTGCGCTAACAGCATACTTTGTTATGGCTTGGTTATTCAATGCATTAAATCATTATTGGTTTTTAATTCTGATTTATGTTGGTGGAGGAGTTCCTATGAATACTTGGCTGATGAAGGGCTATTTTGATACGGTTCCGTATGATTTAGATGAGTCTGCGCGCCTAGATGGTGCAGGCCATCTTGTAAGGTTCTCTAAAATTGTTCTTCCACTTGTACGACCAATGATAGCAGTTCAAGCTTTGTGGGCATTTATGGGACCGTTTGGTGATTTCATGCTTGCCAAATTTTTGTTGCGTACACAGGAAAACTATACGGTTGCTGTCGGTTTACAGTCATTTATTACTAATGATGCGAGAAATCCTAAAGTAACTTTGTTTGCGGCAGGTGCTATTCTTATTGCTATCCCAATTTCACTACTCTTTTTCTTCTTGCAGAAGAACTTTGTTTCTGGATTAACAAACGGAGGAACAAAAGGATAGACTAACAAGGAGTCTAATTAATGAATTTTCGAAAACCAATGCTTATTGAATACCTTCAAAATTGCTTTACTCCTAAATCAATTTTTGCTAACCGCAATCGTTTTAAGTGGTGGCAAAACCTATTTCTTACTATTTTCCTAAATTCATTAATTATGGTTCCGGTTACTATTCATTATGCTAATTTAAAAACTTACCCGTTGGAGTTGATTGTCAAAGAGAGTTTATCTCCGATTACTCAAAAAACTTCAGTTTCCTTGAGACAAGGAACTATTGATGATAACACTTACTCTGGTAAATCGATAGTTATTAGAGATGGGAAGGTTGCTATTGCTGTTTTGCCAACAATAGAGCAACGTCGTCAATTAAAACGAAGTAAATTAAACCATATTATTCTAACAAGAGATACATGGTACTTTGTTACTCACGGAGACAAAGTATTATCTTCCCCTGTAAAGGGCAAGAAATTCTCTTTAGAAAGCCTTAAGGATAGAGAGAGTGTCAGAGAATTTGTTAATCAACAGTGGTTTTTAGGGAATAAATCGAGTTTACTATCCTACCTTTTGTTGGTATTTGGTTTGGTCATTACTTCGGGAAATTTGGTCATTATTGGATTAGGGACGTTATTTTTAACACTTACTAAAAAGTCTAACTTATTTTCAATAAGAAGTACTTCAGAAAGTTTTGGAGTGATGGTGAACTGTTATGCTTTACCAACTCTACTAGCAACTTTGTTAAGTATTTTTGTTCATAATCCTGTTTTGCTAATGAATTGTCAAGCATTTGGAACGTTATTGATGCTTACTTGGGTTTTTTCTAAAACACGCTTTAGAGATGAGCTATCATAAATTTTTGATGAGTAAAAAGAGTAGGACGAAAAAACAGTGATTTTGTGGCTATTTGATTTTGCTAGCATTCCTCCGCAAACTTGTGGAGGGTTGAGGCAGTTGATGTATCAACATATTAGAGCTTATCCAACCATTGCTGATCAAATATAAGACTATAAAAATGATAACTGTCGAATAATAAATAATGATGTGATTCGAACAATTGTTCAAAATGTTATAAGCAATATTTATTGCAAGAGTAAAAAAATCAATTGACTAATTAAGAGCAATTGATTTTTTTGTGGTATCTTTTAGATGAGGAGGTTATGATTTTTATCGAGTTTACGATTTTTAGCCCATTTGATGGCTTGAAGGAGTAGATCACATTTTGCAAAGTCAAGAGAATCAAGATAGTACTTATTGGGGTGGTCATTAAAAAACTGATCTAGGGAATTATTGAGGATAAGGATTGGCTTGTCTTTATAGGCATTAAGATCATTGGCAATATCGCAAAAAATGATATTGGGAAAGATCTCGACTAGTCGCTCGCGTAAATGCTTGTTATTAACGGGAAGACTGATTACATGGTAGGCTGTTTGATTGAAAAAAGCCTCGGCTTTTTTCTTAGCTTCTAAATAGTTTGTATTAATTTGGAAAAATAAGGGATCATTAATGAGTGCGTTTAGTGCAATCAATGGTTTAAAATTTAGTTGACCGATTTTATAAAAACTTTCGTTACTGATATCGAATGTTAAAATGACATCAGCCCAATCAAATTGTTCAATCATCTTATCTGATAAACAAACCAATTGATAATTGTTTTGGTGTAGGAAACTTGAGAGAGTATTAATAATATGCATTTGCTCTGCTTGTACCAAAATAGAATGACTTTGCTTATAATATAGTACGATACTATTGGATTGACGCATCACAAGGGAGCGAGCAGCTTGATTGGGGGTGTAATTGAGGAGGTTACTGATATGAAGTACTTTATCTCGTGTTTCATCGCTTATTTTTTGATCTTGTCTATTATTTAAAACATAAGAAACAGTGGCAACAGATACACCGGCTTCTCGTGCAATATCCTTGATAGTAACTTTAGTCTTCATAATGATGTTATATACAAAATTAGAATGAAAGTCAAGGATTATTCCCAAGATAGTAACATTTTAGTGCAATAGCTCAAGTAAGTGAATGACACCATTTATTTTTCACAAATTATATTTCTTTCATCTCTCGGAGTACAGCTTCTTTGTGGTATAATAAGTCTAATTGATAAAAAAGCGAGTGACAGTGTATGATTAAAATTTACGATACCATGACCCGTAGTCTGCGTGACTTTATCCCACTAAAAGATGGAGAAGTTACTATTTATGTTTGCGGTCCAACGGTTTACAACTATATTCATATTGGTAATGCGCGCTCAGCTGTAGCCTTTGATACCATTCGTCGTTATTTTGAATATAGTGGTTACCAAGTTAATTATGTCTCCAATTTTACTGATGTCGATGATAAAATTATTGATGCAGCCGCAAAGGCTGATATGACACCAAAAGAATTAGCAGATAAATTTATTGCAGCATTTATGGAAGATACCAAACAACTTGGTATCAAGCCAGCGACTCATAATCCACGAGTGATGAACTATATGGATCAGATTATCGCGTTTGTGGTTGCTTTAATTGACAAGGGCTTTGCCTATCAGTCTGCTGGTGATGTCTACTTCCGTGTCGACAAGTCAAGTAACTATGGTAAATTGGCTAATAAGACCCTTGAGGATCTTGAAATTGGAGCCTCTGGTCGAACAGATGCGGAAACTGATTTGAAGGAAAATCCATTGGACTTTGCCCTTTGGAAATCGGCCAAAGCTGGTGAAATCTCATGGGACAGTCCATGGGGATCAGGACGACCTGGTTGGCACATTGAATGCTCAGTCATGGCGACTGAAATTCTTGGTGATACCATCGACATTCATGGTGGTGGTGCTGACTTAGAATTCCCTCACCACACGAATGAAATTGCTCAGTCTGAAGCTAAAACCGGCCACACCTTTGCTAATTATTGGATGCATAATGGCTTTGTTAATGTCGACAATGAAAAAATGTCCAAATCTTTGGGGAACTTTGTGACAGTTCACGACATGCTTCAAACAGTAGATGGACAAATCGTGCGATTCTTCTTGGCAACGCAACAGTACCGTAAGCCCATTAATTTCACAGAAAAAGCCATCCATGATGCGGAAGTTAACCTGAAGTACTTAAAAAACACCCATGGTCAACCATTAACAGAAGATGCTTCAGTAGAAGAATTGCAAAGCTACGTCACAGCCTTTACAGATGCTATGGATGATGACTTCAACGCAGCTAATGGGATTACTGTAGTCTTTGACTTTGCCAAATGGATTAATTCAGGTCATTACACAAGTGCTGTTAAGGCGGCTTTTGAGCGCATGTTAGATGTCTTTGGCATTGTTTTCCAAGAAGAAGTGCTTGATGCTGATATTGAAGCATTGATTGCCGATAGACAGGCTGCGCGTGCTAGTCGTGATTTTGCGAAAGCTGATGCCATTCGTGACCAATTGGCAGCACAAGGTATCAAATTGTTAGATACTAAAGAAGGTGTGAGGTGGACGCGTGACTAATCTCGATGTCAACTTGATTAATGGGATAGCTTTGGCTTTTGAAGGGGACGCAGTTTATTCTTATTATATCCGCCGGCACTTGATTTTTTCAGGACAAACCAAACCTAGTCAGTTGCACCACAAGTCAACTCGCTATGTATCTGCTAGTGCCCAAGCCATGCTGATTACAGCTCTCTTGGAAGCGCAGCTATTGACTCAAAAAGAAGAAGAAATCTATAAACGTGGTCGCAATACCAATAGTCATACCAAAGCTAAAAATGCTGATATCATAACCTATCGCATGTCAACTGGTTTTGAAGCCTTGATGGGCTATTTGGATATGACGGCACAAACTGAACGCCTTGAGGAATTAATTAGCTGGTGTATTAATTATGTAGAAAGTCATTAAAAGAGAAAAATCCTTTCTCTTTTTTTGTTTGGTCAATTTTTATAAAAACTGTAAATAATTGATTTATTGGTGAAAAGTTTTATAATAGGAGATAATCATTAAGGAAAACGGAGTAATCGATATGGATAAAATGAGAAAAATGGCAATTTATAGTGTGCCTTTGCTTGCTAGCATGGGTTTATTAGTATTTTCTAGTAATCCTTTGGTTTCTGCAGAAACTCAACAATCAGCTGTGACGAGCCAAAATCCAGTAACAGCTCATCAGGTCATGGTTACTAATGCTTACCGTGACAAAACATCCATTATGGATATCCAAATTACTCTTGGGACGGCTTTTCAAAAAGGAGGACAGGCTAAAATCAATCTTTTGGATGCTAATAAGCAAATTGTAAGTTCCATCGATTATACTCTTGCCTCTGGTCAAAAGGGGATGACAGCTTGGTTTGATTTAATGGGGAGCAAAGAGGGAAATTACACTATTCAGGTCACTGTTTCCGATGACAAAGGAAAAGAAGTTATTGAGACAGCTCCCTTTAGTTACCCCCTTGTCTAACTTGCCTTAAGTAATACGGACTGGTTAAAAATTGGCCGGTCTTTTTTTCTAGAAAAAGGGAAGTCAAAACGCCAATCGGCTGCATTCATGTTATAATGAAACTATGAAAAATAACCAATTAATAGAAGAAAGCAACGATATGGTCTATGGCGTACATGCCGTAGTTGAAAGCCTAACAGCAAACACAGGAAACAAACTCTACATCCAAGATGATTTACGTGGCAAAAACGTTGATAAGATTAAGGCCTTAGCAACTGAGAAAAAAGTGTCAATCTCTTGGACACCAAAGAAAAGCTTGTCTGATATGACGGACGGCGCTGTTCATCAGGGCTTTGTTTTACGTGTGGCAGAATATGCTTACGCAGAATTAGACCAGATTATCACCAAAGCTGACGCAGAGGATAATCCACTGATCCTGATTTTGGATGGGATTACAGACCCCCACAATTTTGGCTCGATTTTGCGGACAGCTGATGCCACAAAAGTTGCTGGTGTGATCATTCCTAAGCACCGTGCTGTAGGTGTGACACCAGTGGTTGCCAAAACCTCAACAGGTGCCATTCAGTATATGCCGATTGCCCGTGTAACCAATCTTAGTCAAACCCTTGATAAGTTGAAAGAACGTGGCTATTGGATTTTTGGAACAGATATGGATGGCACTCCATCACACAAATGGAATACCTCAGGAAAATTAGTCTTGATTATTGGCAGTGAAGGTAAAGGTGTTTCTCACAATATCAAAAAACAAGTAGATGAAATGATTACCATTCCAATGGATGGACATGTACAGAGTCTCAATGCCGGTGTCGCTGCAGCTGTCCTCATGTACGAAGTCTACAGAAATAAATTGTAGGATTAGCCTATGAAACGAAAAATCATGTTGGTCGATGGCTATAATATGATTGCTTTTTGGCAAGAGACCAAACAACTCTTTAAAACCAATCAATTAGACCAAGCACGGACAATTTTGTTAAATAAATTGAACAACTATGCCCATTTTGAGAAAATTGAGATTGTCTGTGTTTTTGACGCCCAGTTCGTACCCGGTGTCCGACAACGCTATGACCAATATATGATTTCAGTTGTTTTTACAGAAGAAGATGAAACAGCTGATAGTTACATTGAACGCACCGCGGCAGACCTCAATACCGTTCGAAATTTGGTTGAAGTAGCAACCAGTGACCTCAATGAACAGTGGACCATTTTCTCTCAAGGTGCCCTAAGAGTGCCAGCTAGAGAACTCGAGCGCCGTGTTAACACGGTCAAATCAAATCTAGATAAAATGTCTCAGAGTATTGATCTCAAGAAACCAAGACTTGGCCCTTGGAACCCCAAGCAAATGGACAAGCTACAACAATTATTAGAAGATTTATAAGAGTAAGAAGACCAGAGTTTGTGTCTTCTTTTTTAGGATAGGCAATTATCATGTGATTTGTCTTGTCAAGCAAAACCATTTTTGGTAAAATAATGCAACAATGCTTTGAAAATCAAATTAATTTTAAGGGGAACCGGATGACTTTCACCATACTAACTGATTCAACCTCAGATCTTAATCAAGACTGGGTTGCAGCTCACCAAATAGCTATCTTAGGCTTAACCGTTGAGCTCAATGACCAAACTTACCAAACAGTCGGTCAGGATGCACTGGACTCAAATCAACTCCTTGAGGAAATGAAAAAAGGAGCCAAACCTAAAACAAGCCAGATTAATGTCGGAACCTTTGAAGCTTACTTTAGAGAAAAAGCAAAGCTTAAGGAGCCAGTTCTCTATGTAGCTTTTTCATCAGTTTTATCAGGAACCTACCAAAGTGCAGTGATGGCGCGTGATATGATTTTGGAAGATTACCCTGAAGCGGTAATTGAAATAATTGATACCTTAGCTGCCGCGGGCGGCGAAGCACTCTTGGTCCTCAAGGCAGTAGAAGCCCGTAAGAGTGGCACTAGCTTGCAAGAAACAAAGGCGATGATTGAAGCACTAGCACCACGTATCACTTCTTATTTCCTAGTGGATGACCTTTACCACCTCATGCGAGGCGGACGCCTCTCTAAAAGCTCTGCAATTCTAGGAAGCTTAGCCTCTATCAAACCGATTTTAAGTATCGGTGCAGAAGGGGCTTTGATGCCAATCAGCAAGGTACGTGGTCGAAAGAAAGCTATTAGGGAGTTGTTGACCTTATCTTTAGCCGAGGTGGCCAATGAACCACTGGTCATCTCCTACACGGGCGACAGCCAGCAAGCTGAGGAGCTAAAAGCTATTATCTTGGAAGAAGGAAGCGTTTCTGAAGTCTTACTGATGCCAATCGGACCAGTGATTGCAGCTCACGTTGGCCCAGATACCTTAGCAATCTTTAGCATAGGACAGTTTGAACGGTAAAATTGCCAAAAAGATTGATGAGAAATCATCAATCTTTTTTTGAAGTCATTAAAATAGCGTTTTGTCAAGTATAGTTGACAAAATAGATGGAATAGTTTGTATTTTTGGTATATATGAAAGTTCTAAAATGAAGTTAGCCACTTAAAGGGTATCAAAAAAACATCTCAGAGAGATATAATTGTAATCTACCACAACAACAATTGGAAGGTCTCTGAGATGCAAAACTATTATACACCAAAAGGTAAACAGTTAACACTAACTGATCGTAGAAATATACAACG
>NZ_JBRUGD010000009.1:0-100798 GCF_053206145.1 Streptococcus hongkongensis | reverse complement strand
AAATGAAGCTACAATAAAAAAATATATTCAAGAACAAGAAAAACATGATATAGCACTAGATAAATTGAGTGTGAAAGAATATGAGGATCCCTTTAGGGATAATAGCAAGTAATACAAATGCCTCTTTAAGAGGCTAGTGACGAGTCAAAAGCAATAAGGCTTGAACAAAGTGAAAGCCAGTGTCTTTAGGCGCTGGCTAGTTATTTGGGCTTATAGCCCTGGACCAAACCACCCGTTTGACGGGGGTGGTTATGATTTCCAAAATGTGAGATGGGAATACAAAAAAGAAGCCATAGGCTTCAATTTTTAATCTGGACTTAAGCTTCTTTTTGAGCAAGTAAATCACGGATTTGAACAAGTAATTCTTCTTGAGTAGGACCAGCGATAACTTCTTCCTCTTCTTCAACTTTACGGTAGCTCATAGCTTTGTTTGCAGCTTTGACAACGAAGAATAGCGTAGTACCAACAATTAAGAAGTTGATAACTGCAGCGAGAAAGCTTCCGTATTTAACACCATTCCATGCTAATTGAGCAATGTTTGAAACACCAGCAGCTTTTAATACTGGGTTTAAAATAAGTGGTGTAATCACATCAGCAACTAAAGAGTCAATGATAGTTTTGAATGCAGCACCAATAACAACGGCTACAGCTAAATCTAAAACATTGCCTTTAAACAAAAATTCTTTCAATTCTTTGATCATTTGAATTCCCCTTTTCATATTTAACTTATCATAACATAAGTTTAATGAAATTGACAACCAATTTAACTGTGTTTTTAAAATTTACAAAAATTCTTTCAAATGGTATAATAAAAATAATATTATAATGGGATTTTTGTGGGGAGGTGACGATTTGGCAATTGACAAAGAAATGATTTCCCAAATAAAAAATAGTCTCAATATTGTTGATATTATAGGAGAAGTTGTCAGTCTTTCACGTTCTGGTAAGCATTATTTAGGGTTATGCCCTTTTCACAAAGAAAAGACCCCTTCATTTAATGTAATAGAAGATAGACAATTTTTTCATTGCTTTGGCTGTGGTAAGTCAGGTGATGTCTTTAAATTTATTGAAGAGTATCGGCAGGTTCCCTTTTTAGAAAGTGTTGAGATCTTAGCAGATAGAGCAGGGATTGTTGTTGATATTGCACCTCAAAGGCAAGAGTATAGCCCTCGAATCTCTGCACATCAGAAACTAATTGCAATTCATGAAGATGCCTTAAAGTTTTATCATGCTGTACTAATGACAACCACTGTTGGACAAGAAGCTCGACAATACCTTTATCAAAGAGGGATGACCGATGAGCTTTTGGAGCATTTTAATATTGGGCTTGCTCCTGATGAGAGCAATTTCCTTTTTCAAAGTTTGTCAAAAAAATATAGTGAAGAAGAATTAGCTGCTTCGGGCTTATTTAATTTATCAGAGAAGTCCAATACGATTTATGACGCTTTTCGAAACCGTATTATGTTTCCTTTAACAGATGACAGAGGAAATACGATTGCTTTTTCAGGTCGCATATGGTCAAAAAAAGATCAAGAAGCACCAGTCGCCAAGTATAAGAATTCAAGAGCAACCGTTCTGTTTAATAAGTCTCTTGAATTTTACCATTTAGATAAAGCAAAACCAGTCATCGCAAAAACACATGAAGTATTTTTGATGGAAGGATTCATGGATGTTATAGCAGCTTATCGAGCTGGGTTTGAAAATGCGATAGCTTCGATGGGAACAGCATTAACAATTGAGCATGTTAACCGTCTTAAGAAAATAACGAAAAAGGTTGTTATTACTTATGATGGGGATAGTGCGGGACAAAATGCCATTGCTAAATCTTTGGAACTGTTAAGAGACTTTCAAGTTGAAATTGTCAGGATTCCAAATCAAATGGATCCAGATGAATTTATCCAACGCCATTCTGAAAAAGATCTAGCTGATTTGCTGAGTCATTCTAGAATTAGTAGTACTGAATTTTTTATTGATTATCTGTTACCTGAAAATATGGATAATTTGCAGTCACAAATCGCATACGTGGAAAAGATTGCAAAGATCATTGCTGTAGATCCATCTATCACAGCACAAAATTCCTACATTAATCGGGTATCTGATTTGCTTCCTGATTTTGATTATTTTCAAGTGGAACAGTCTGTAAATAGCTATCGCATTCAGAAAAGACAAGAGCGACAAGGTCAACTGTTGACTAATGAACCGACTGTGGTTTCACTTCCCATCAGTAAAAGTATCACAGCACTTGTTCGAACGGAGAATCAAATCTTACATCGCATGATGCATCATGATTATTTATTAAATGAATTCAGAACAAAAGAGGATTTCTATTTTGACACACCTAGCTTAGAGGAGATTTATCAGCTCCTAAAAAGAAATGGTGAAATAAGTCCTTTTGATTTATCGCAATTTTCAGAGGAAGTCAATCAAGCATATTATCGTGTTTTAGAAGAGAATCTTCCAGAAGAAGTTGCGCCCAGTGAAATGGACGATTTAATGATGAAGCGCCAGCGATTGCTTAGTGAAAGAGATATTCACAAACAAGGAAAACAAGTTAGAGAGTCTAGCAATAAGGGTGATCACAAATTAGCCTTAGAAGTCTTGGAAAATCTAATAGCACAAAAACGAAACATGGAATAGAGGAAAAAATGGCTAAAGAAAACGATATAACAACTTTTAGTGTTCAAGTTGCAGATTTTATTCGTAATCATAAAAAAGAGGGATCTGCAGTTGATGACGAAATTACAGAAAAACTAGTAATTCCCTTCGTTTTAGATGCTGATCAAATTGATGATTTATTAGAACGCCTTACAGATGGCGGTATATCTATTACAGATAAAGAAGGCAATCCTTCATCAAAATATATTGTTGAAGAGCCAAAGCCGGAAGAATTAACAGATGAACAGTTAATTGGAAGTAATTCAGCTAAAGTTAATGACCCAGTTCGTATGTACTTGAAAGAAATTGGGGTTGTTCCACTTTTAACAAGTGAAGAAGAAAAAGAATTAGCTGTGGCTGTTGACCAAGGTGATTTAGAAGCTAAACAACGTCTTGCTGAGGCTAATTTACGTTTGGTAGTGTCAATTGCAAAACGTTATGTAGGCCGTGGTATGCAATTCTTGGATTTAATTCAAGAAGGTAATATGGGACTTATGAAGGCTGTTGATAAGTTTGACTACTCTAAAGGATTTAAATTTTCAACTTATGCCACTTGGTGGATTCGCCAAGCCATTACACGTGCAATTGCTGACCAGGCAAGAACGATTCGTATACCGGTCCACATGGTTGAAACAATCAATAAATTAGTCCGTGAGCAACGTAACCTCTTGCAAGAATTAGGTCAAGATCCAACACCAGAGCAGATAGCTGAACGTATGGAAATGACACCTGACAAAGTGCGTGAAATCTTGAAAATTGCTCAGGAGCCGGTATCTCTTGAAACACCAATTGGTGAAGAAGATGATAGTCACCTTGGAGATTTTATTGAAGATGAAGTAATTGAAAATCCTGTAGATTACACAACTCGTGTTGTATTACGTGAACAATTAGATGAGGTATTAGATACCCTAACTGACCGTGAAGAAAATGTTTTACGTTTACGCTTTGGTTTAGACGATGGTAAAATGCGTACATTGGAAGATGTTGGTAAAGTTTTCAATGTCACAAGAGAACGTATCCGTCAAATCGAAGCAAAAGCCTTACGAAAACTACGCCACCCAAGCAGAAGCAAACAATTAAGAGACTTTATTGAGGATTAAAAAGATCCGGAGGACCTTTTTAACGGCGAGCTAGAAATAAAAAACGAGCCTTAGTGTCTAGTGTGGTGTTCTAACTGCTCCCTTGAAACAAAAAAGGAGCGCAGGTCCGAGGGATCTTTTTAATGGCGAGTCATAAACTAATAGTCGTTTTATTATCACTTTTAGTGATAGTGCCAACGATGATGACAACTAAACTATAATAATTGAAGAAGGTCAAATGACCTTCTTCAATTATTGCTAATATAGATAGTATAAAAGGAGTGGAATTTGCTATGGCAGATGACAAAAAATATACTGATGAACAAGTCGCAAAGATCAAAGATCGTATTTTAGAAGCTTTAGAAATGGTAATTGACCCAGAATTAGGGATTGATATTGTTAATCTTGGCTTGATTTATGAAATTCATTTTGAAGATAATGGTCATACTCAAATTGATATGACTTTGACAACAATGGGGTGTCCCTTGGCAGATCTACTAACTGATCAAATTCATGATGTTATGAAGGATGTGCCAGAAGTTACTAAAGTAGAAGTGAAACTTGTTTGGTATCCTGCATGGTCAGTTGAAAAAATGAGTCGCTATGCTCGAATTGCGCTAGGAATACGATAAAAAGGATAAAAGGGATGAAAAATCCCTTTTTTTATTGTAAAATGAGGTATAATGAAAAAGTTTGTAATCAATCATCAAGTCAAAGGAGAAAATAAATGATTTTAATTACAGGTAGTAATGGACAACTCGGGACAGAGCTTCGTTATTTATTAGACGAAAGAAATGAAGAGTATGTTGCTGTTGATGTCGCTGAGATGGATATTACAAATCCCCAAAAAGTAGATGATGTTTTCTCACAAGTGAAACCTACTTTAGTTTATCATTGCGCAGCTTATACAGCTGTTGATGCTGCAGAGGATGAAGGAAAAAAACTCAACCAATTAATTAATGTTGATGGAACAAAAAATATTGCAAAAGCTTGTCAAAATCATAATGCTACTTTAGTTTATATTTCAACTGACTATGTTTTTGATGGCGAAAAACCTGTTGGGGAAGAGTGGTTAGAAACTGATGTTCCTGATCCTAAAACAGAATATGGAAGAACAAAACGATTAGGTGAAGAAGCAGTTGAAAGATATGCTGATAAATTCTATATCATTAGAACTGCTTGGGTATTTGGGAACTATGGTAAAAATTTCGTTTTCACAATGCAAGATTTAGCAAAAAAACATCCAAAATTGACTGTTGTAAATGATCAGCATGGTCGACCGACTTGGACGCGTACATTAGCTGAATTCATGACTTACTTAGCTGAGAATAATAAAGACTTTGGGTATTACCATTTATCAAATGATGCTAACGAAGATACAACTTGGTATGATTTCGCTAAAGAAATTTTAAAAGACACTGATGTTGAAGTTTCTCCTGTGGACTCATCAGCATTTCCGGCAAAGGCAAAACGCCCTCTTAATTCCACAATGAATTTAGATAAAGCAAAAGCAACTGGATTTGTGATACCAACCTGGCAGGATGCCTTGAAAGAGTTTTATAAACAAGAAAAAAAATAACAATTACCTTAAGCTAAAGTGCTCTACTTTGGCTTTTTTTCTATTGTTAAAGTTTAGCTATTGCTTGTCTTTTATGCTATAATAAACATTGATATTATTTAGAATGGGGCATTGTGGCATGCAAAATGTTTTTATTATTGGAAGTCGTGGATTACCTGCAAAATACGGGGGCTTTGAGACTTTTGTTGATCAGTTAATCACACATCAAATAACAAATGACATTAAATACCATGTCGCTTGCTTGAGCGATTCTAAGCATCAGGAGCATTTTGATTATAAAGGGGCAGATTGTTTCTATATCAAAGCTCCTAAACTAGGGCCAGCACGTGTTATTGCTTATGATATGATGGCTATTACGTATGCCTTATCATATATAGACAAGCATCAGATTGAAAAACCTATTTTTTATTTGTTGGGCAATACCATAGGTGGCTTTATGGGTCCGTTAGTAAAAAAAATTCGCGATCGTAATGGGGTTTTCTATATTAATCCTGACGGTCTTGAATGGAAAAGGTCAAAATGGCCATTACCAGTAAGATGGTATTTGAAGTATGCTGAAAAGCAAATGACGCGATTAGCAGATTTAGTGATTTCAGACAATAGTGGTATTGAAAAGTATATTAATGATAGCTATTCATGGGCTAAAACTAAATTTATTGCTTATGGGACAGATACGACATCTTCTGAATTAGTCTTTGAAGATGAGCTTGTGCGAGATTACTTTTATCAGTTTGATTTTAATGAAAAAGGCTATTATCTTGTTCTTGGTCGCTTTGTTCCTGAAAATAATTACGAAACCATTATTAAAGAATTTATGGCTTCACATACTGAACGTGACTTGATTATCATTTGTAATAATGAAGGTAGTGCCTATTATGATACCTTAATCAAAAAAACTGGCTGTAATAAAGACGAGCGTGTTAAATTCATTGGTACACAATATGACAGACAACTTGTTAATTATATCAGGGAAAATGCATTTGCCTATATTCATGGTCATGAGGTTGGTGGAACCAACCCTGGCTTATTAGAGGCGCTAGCTCACACAAATCTCAATTTGGTATTAGGAGTCGACTTTAATAAATCAGTTGCTAGAACCAGTGCACTTTATTGGACAAAAAAGGCAAACGATTTATCACAATTAATTGATAGTGTTGATGACAGATCTAACTATGATTCACTTGGACAAGAAGCAAAAAAAGTGATTCAAGAGCATTATACATGGGAAAAAATAGTAGGGGAATACGAGGCTTTATTTTTAGATGAAAATTAATATTCTAATGTCTACATACAATGGGGAGAAGTATTTAGCGCAACAAATCGAAAGTATTCAAAAGCAAACTATTACTGACTGGAAGCTATTGATAAGAGATGATGGCTCAACAGATAACACCCCTCAAATTATCAAGGAATTTGTAGACAAAGATTCTCGAATTATCTTCATTAATGAGAATAATAGAGAAAATTTTGGGGTTATCAAAAACTTTTACACGTTAGTTAAGTATGAAGTGGCGGATTTTTATTTTTTTAGTGACCAAGATGATTATTGGTTACCTAATAAGTTGGAAGTCACCTTGAACGAAGCAAGTAACTATGATCCTCAATTACCTTTACTAGTGTATACCGATTTATCTATTGTTGATGGTGATTTACATGTTATTCGTGACAGTATGATTAGATTTCAATCCTATCAAGCAAATACAAGTTTAGTATCAGAACTAACTGAAAATACTGTAACTGGTGGAACAGCCCTTATTAATGATAGCTTAGCTAAGCTATGGACAGTTTTCGATGATTTATTGATGCATGATTGGTATTTGGCTTTAATTGCAGCAGCTAAGGGGAATTTAGTTTACCTGGATACACCAACTGAGTTGTATCGTCAGCATGAAAATAACGTTCTTGGTGCAAGGACTTGGACTAAACGTATGAAAAGTTGGACTAGTCCAAGCAAATCTTTAAAAAAGTATTGGTGGCTTATCACTTCCAGCCAACAACAAGCAAGACATTTGCTTGAATTAGATTTAAATCACCATAATAGAGAATTGGTGGCTTCATATGTTTCATTAGTTGATCAGACATTAAGCAAACGACTAGCGTTAATCAAAAAATTTGGTTACCGAAAAAATAGAGCGTTTCATACATTTGTATTTAGAACACTAATTATTACAAAATTAGGTTATAGGAGAAAGTAAGTGAATTTGTTAAGCAAAGAAAATAGAATTTTATTACGAGAAATGATTAAAACTGATTTTAAACTTCGTTATCAGGGGAGTCTAATTGGTCATTTATGGTCGATATTAAAACCGATGTTATTATTTACAATAATGTATTTAGTATTTGTGCGCTTTTTACGATTTGATGATGGGACACCACATTATGCGATTGGACTGTTAATTGGTATGGTCACTTGGAATTTCTTTACAGAAGCAACAAATATGGGGATGATGTCAATTGTATCTCGTGGGGATCTTCTGAGAAAACTAAATTTTTCTAAAGAAATAATAGTTTTTTCATCTGTTGCAGGAGCAACAATTAACTATTCAATTAATCTTTTAGTTGTTTTTATATTTGCGCTAGTAAATGGTGTTCATATAACAGTTGGTTGGTTAATTATTATCCCATTGGTTTTTGAATTACTTTTGCTATCTACTGGGATTGCTTTTATTTTAGCGACATCCTTTGTTAAGTATCGTGACATAGGTCCTATATGGGAGGTTGTATTACAAGCAGGTATGTATGCTACACCGATTATCTACTCGCTAACTTTTATAATTCAACGTGGTCAAATTACGGTGGCAAAAGTAATGATGCTTAATCCGTTAGCGCAAATCATTCAAGATTTACGTCATTTTATAATTTTTCCAGGTGCAATGCGTGGGTGGGATTTGATTGGTAATAAGACTATTGCTGTAATACCATATATTATTCCGATTTTAATATTTGTTTTCGGGTACATTATTTTTAATAAAAATTCTAAAAAGTTTGCGGAGATTCTTTAATGTCAGATAAAAAAATAGTTGTAAAAGTTGATCATGTTAGTAAATATTTTAAGCTTCCAACTGAGAGTACTCAAAGCCTTCGTACAGCATTAGTTAATCGCTTTAAAGGAATTAAGGGTTACAAGGAACAACAAGTTTTAAAAGATATTGATTTTGAGGTCGAGGAAGGAGATTTCTTTGGTATAGTTGGACGAAATGGTTCAGGAAAATCTACCTTACTTAAAATTATTTCCCAAATCTATGTTCCTGAAAAAGGGAGTGTAACTGTTGATGGGAAAATGGTTTCTTTTATTGAATTAGGAGTAGGCTTTAATCCAGAACTAACAGGTTGTGAAAATGTCTATATGAATGGCGCAATGCTAGGTTTTAATACTGAAGAAATTGATGCAATGTATGATGATATTGTAAATTTTGCAGAATTACATGATTTCATGAATCAAAAGTTAAAAAACTATTCAAGTGGTATGCAAGTTAGATTGGCTTTTTCAGTAGCAATCAAAGCTCAAGGAGATGTTTTAATTCTGGATGAAGTGCTTGCTGTTGGTGATGAAGCTTTCCAACGTAAATGTAATGATTATTTTGTAGAACGAAAAAAAAGTGGCAAAACAACCATTCTTGTTACTCATGATATGGGGGCAGTCAAGAAATATTGCAATAAGGCTATTTTAATTGAAGAAGGATTAATTAAAGCAGCAGGACATCCGGATGAAGTAGCTAATCAATACAGTTTTGATAATGTTATTGTAGCCGGAAAATCATTTGAAAATAAGGATGAAGCTGTTAGTCAGATGATTCAAGATTTTGATGCTAAACTTCTTACACCAGCTCAAATTAGTCCAGATCAAAATATTATCATTGAATTTACTTACAATGTTCTAAAGAATATTGACACGCATATTGCATTATCATTCTTGGACATGGATACAAATTTTGGTGTATATAATGATAATTCTATTGATTTACATACTACAGGAGCTGGTGAAAAAGTGGTTCAATTTACATGTAAATTGAACTATCTAAATCATGCTAAATTGAAATTAACTGCTACTGTTCGCGATTCAGAAAAACATGCTTTAGCTTTTTCTCCAGCAGCCACTGCTCCAATCATTGTCATTAATAGAAAAGTAGACACATCACTCGAAAGTGAGTGGGATGCTAATACAGGAATGCTGAAACGTAGTAGTTCTTGGAAGTAGTTAGTTGGTAACGTTATGAAAAATATTCTATTTATTTCACCAACAGGGACACTTGAAAATGGTGCAGAGATTGCTATTACTAATTTAATGGGTTATTTGAATGAAACAGGCTATAAGGTGTTTAATGTGTTTCCAAAGAATGCTGATGCGACATATCCTGCCTACCTTGAACGTATGGAACAGTTTAATGTTAAGAGTTTTTCTTTGGAAACTCTTAACTGGTGGTGGGAAGAATCACCAGGTGTATTACATGGGAATCATGAAAAACGTTCTATTTTTTATTTGTATAATATAAAACAAATTCGACAAATTATCGTTGAACAAAAGATAGATGTGGTAATTAGCAATACGGTTAATGTTTTTCAGGGGGCTATAGCAGCAGCAGCAGAAAAGACTCCCCACTTGTGGTTGATTCATGAGAATCCAGCAGAAGAATTTGAATATTATAAGGAAAAATTCCAATTTATAGTTTCTCAGTCGAATAAAGTATTTGCAGCTTCAAAAAAATTGAGTGAATCACTAAATAATAGTTTTTCCCCTCTAGAGCCCGTTCAATCATTTATTCCTTATTCAAAGATTAATGACTTTTCTTTACAGCATTCCAACACTAGACGTATTGTTTCAATTGGAAAAATAAATGAAAATAAAAATCAAATGGAACTCTTAATGGCTTATTATCAATTGAATCGTCCAGAGATTCCTTTGATTTTTATTGGAGGTTGGGAAGAAGAAACAAAGTTTGCAATGGATAGCTTTATCCGAGAACATAGTTTGAATTCTGTTCAATTTTTAGGTAACCAGAGAGAACCTTGGCAATATGTTACAGATGCTGATATTTGTGTTTTAAATTCTAAAATGGAAGTATTTAGTCTTTCACTAGTTGAGTCAATTTTGAATGGTATTCCAACAATTTTTTCGAGTAACCCGGGCTACCTTTCAGTTTCTGATTTCTTTGGGTTGTCTTCCTGTTACTCACTTGGAAATGTGGATGAGTTAACGAGTTATATGAGTTGTTTATTAGATAATTTTACAGTTGAAAAAGAAAACTCACTTCAAGTGGCAGTTAAAGCTCGAAAAAGATATCAGCTTGATTTGGTATATAAATCAATTATTGATGAGATAGAGAATGTGGACAAACCTAAATCAAATTTGGATGCAATTAGTTTTCTTTTGGGAGATACAGTTAATGAGGAGATACTTTATCACATTAATCGTAAACAAATAACAATTTATTTTGAGACAAAGTTAAAGACTTTTTGTAACACAAACAGCCAAATATTTGATTTAGATAAAGAGGGTGAAATTACATTTCTAATGCCAAAAGATACTCAAAGAGTTAGAATTGACTTAGGAGAGGATACGGGTATTTATAATAATCTTAAGCTAGTAGCTTTAGAGAAATGTACAGAAATTTTACCTAGGTGGACTAATGGAGTTATTTATCAAGATAACTATGTTTTTTTGAAAACTGATCCACAAATTATTTATGATGTTCGACATTGGAATAGTCAAGAACTATTGTTCAAATATCGTAGTTTGGATATCAATAATTTTGCTAACAATGAAGAAGATGAGAAAAATTTACTTGATATAGTAGAACAAGTACAAAGTCGATTTTTTAGATTTGAGCAATTGAATAATGAAAAACTAGAACTTGAAGAAGCTCTAAAAGCGACAATAGACAGGTACCATTCTGTCATCAGTTCAAGACGTTGGAAAATACTAACAAAAATTATAAATGCCATTAGGAGAAAAACATGAAACGTTTATTATTATATGTTCATTTTAATAAAAATAATAAAATCAGTGATTATATTTATTATCAATTAGAACAAATGAGACCACTTTTTTCAAAAGTTGTCTTTATTTCCAATAGTCAATTATCATCAGTTGAAGTTGATAGTCTTAAAGAAAAACAATTAATTGATTCATTTATTCAACGTGAAAATGTTGGCTATGATTTTGCAGCATGGCATGATGGTATGTGTGCAATTGGATATGATGAAGTTAAATCATTCGATTCTGTTACTTGTATGAATGATACTTGTTTTGGCCCTATTTGGGATATCCAACCATATTATACACAATTTGAAGAAGACTCTACTGTTGATTTTTGGGGAATGACGAACCATAATAAGGTTGATCAAAGAGAAATATTTATTCATGAACATTTACAATCATACTTTATGTCATTTAAAAGAAATTTAGTCGCTTCTGATGTTTTTCAAAACTTTTGGAAGGAAATTGAATCCTATTCTGATGTTCAAAAGGTCATTGACAATTATGAAACCCAGTATACTAAATTATTTACTGATGCGGGTTTTAAATATAGAACAATATTAGATACTGTTCCTATCTCTGATCAATTTTTCCATTCTAATTTTACTATCCATTATCCACACGTTCTTTTAGATAATAAAGTACCATTCATTAAAATAAAAACATTTGATTTATCTCAACATCTATCACCATACTTGCTGAAAGCCCTAGAAGAAAAGTCAAACTATCCCATTAATCTCATTCTTGATCATATGACTGATGTCAGTCAGCCAACTCCAGCTTATTTAATTGATCGAAAGGTATTAACAAAAGTACCTGAAGCTTATTCAAATACTAAAAAAGTTGCTGTTCATTTACATACCTATTATGTTGATCTATTAGAAGAATTTTTGGAACAATTTGAGCACTTTAACTTTAAGTACGATCTGTTTTTAACAACAGATTCACACGAAAAAAAAGTAGAAATTAATAAGATACTTTCATATAAAGGAAAAGTAGCAACTATTTATATCACAGGAAATAAAGGCCGAGATATTATTCCAATGTTGAAATTAAAAGAAATTTTGATGGGATATGACTACGTTGGTCATTTTCATACAAAAAAATCTCCTGAGTACCCACATTGGGTTGGAGATTCATGGAGAAATGAATTATATCAAATGCTAATTCATCAAGCTGATAATATTCTTTCCAATTTTGAGTTAAATCAAAAGCTCGGGATAGTTATCGCTGATATTCCATCATTCTTTAGATATACGAAAATAGTTGATCCATGGAATGAAAATAGGTTTGCTGAGGGTATGAATTCATTATGGAAGAAAATGAATCTTCAACGAGAATTAGATTTTACTAAGTTTGATACTTTTATAATGAGCTATGGAACTTTTATATGGTTTAAAGTTGAAGCTTTAAAACCTCTACTCAATCTTGATATTTCAGAGGAAGAAATTCCATCAGAACCATTACCTCAGCATACAATACTACATTCTATTGAAAGAATTCTTATCTATATGGCTTGGGCAAATGATTACGACTATAGAATATCAAAAAAT
Organism: Streptococcus hongkongensis; assembly: GCF_053206145.1. Taxonomy (NCBI): domain Bacteria; kingdom Bacillati; phylum Bacillota; class Bacilli; order Lactobacillales; family Streptococcaceae; genus Streptococcus; species Streptococcus hongkongensis. Next base: position 87,955 of record NZ_JBRUGD010000009.1, on the reverse strand, counting down.
GATATATATATTACACCATTTGTTGATAATAAAGTATTAAATATTAGACCAGATCTAATGCCAAATACTTATGTCAATTTTGATCATATTGGTGGGATTAAGGGAGCATTGAAATATCTATATCGAGGACCAGGAAGTGCAATAAAATATATAGTAAAGAGAGTGTTTTTTAAAAATAAATGAAAAAAATAGATACTAATAAAATTCTTATTTCTACGTTGATTAAATATAGCTTCACAGTGATTTTATTGCTAATGGTTTTGTTTTCAACTTCGAATAGTAAGGTGTTTTATATAGGTTTAATTGAACTTGGTTTAATTTTTATTATTAGTGAGTTAATATTAGCAGTTAATTTCTATATTGCTAATATTCTCAATGTTATATTATTATTTTTATTCAATATTGAATTAATTATACAAATCTTGGGGAGAACGTATTTGACTAGCAATATGCTTTCAAACCTTGATTCTTTAGAAGCGCTGAAAGGGCATGCGGTATTATATGTTTTTTCAGCTCTCATCACTATAGTTTTTAGCTTGTTACCAGTTGGAAAATATTGTCAAAAATTTAAATATTTAATCTTGACATTTTTTTTACTGCTTTCATTAGAAATTGGTATGATTGTCAATAAAAAAGTAGATACAACACCATTGTTGAATTACTATTCTATTTCAAATAATTATTTTAAAAGGTTCGTCATGTTAGAGAGAATAAAAAAGCATGATATTGTTTCAGTGAATGAAGAATTCAGAAATTTAGATATTACGAATGCTATTAATAAACCTGAAGAACTTTCTGAAAAACCCAATATTATCTTAATTTTTACAGAAGGTCTTTCCGAAAGTATCTTACATGATAAACGAAATTTGATGACCAATCTAGCAAAATACGAAAAAAATAGTATTTCCTTTAGTAATTATTATAATCATACTTTTGCGACATACTTAGGTATAAGAGGACAGTTATATTCGGGATACCAAGCAACAAATTATGAAAAAAATAAATTAATTTCTCTACAAGATATTTTAGCAAATCAAAACTATGATACAACATTTCTGAATACAGAACCCAATAATAAGGACTTTACGAATTATCTAAATGGTATGAATTTTAGAAATGTTATTTCACCTAATAATGTGAGTTCAACAGTTTCAGATAAAAATGCTTATGAGTTTCTTTTTCAAACAATTGAAAAAAAATCCAATCAAAGTAATCCTTTTTTCATAAGTATGTATACATTTGGTACACATTTAAGTCTAGATTCAGAGGATGAACATTTTAAAGATGGTAAGAGTGCTATCTTAAATAAATTTTATAATTTAGATATTCAGTTTAACAATTTTATGAATAAGTTCAATAATTCTAGAATATCTGATAATACAATACTAATTTTCACGACTGATCATGCGACTTATGTTGACAATGATTATATAAAAGCCTTTGGTGCGGACCGTCTCGTTGGCAATTTAGATAAAGTACCATTTTTTATTTATTATAAAGGAGTTAAACCAGAAGTTCGAGATGTTAATGGCCGTAATTCGTTATCTCTAGTTCCTACCATTCTTGATTTTGTTGATATTTCAGAAGAAAATTATTTTTTAGGGGATAGTTTGTTTAATACTCAAAGCAAAAGTAAATTAGATACTGTATTTTCTTCAGAGGGAACTTTTTATTCTACAAAAAATTCCAAAATAGATGTATTGAATCAGAATGATAAGATTAAAGTATCTAACTTAATTGAAAAATATTATCATTTAAAATTAAAAAATAGTAAATGATTATTTGCTATAACGAAAGATTGAATCATGCTTTAAAATTAAAAATGAGATTAGATTGTATAGTTTTGTTAGTTATTGCAAACTCTTCTCAATTAACATATAATAATTAACTGAATAAAAGATTTCTGAAGATTTTAAATTAATCCAATACGTTAATCGAAATATTTTTGTGATTGACCTATTATATTGCTATTCTGAGTAATTTTAATTTTTATTATAACGACTTAGATGAGTAATTTTTAGAACGGTTGACTGTTTTTAATGGAATGTATTAGCTTGGAAATATTTAGTTCTATTAATGCTTGTAAAAAAGGGAGAATATTATGTCTAGGATATTAGTCACAGGTGGAGCTGGGTTTATTGGATCACATACTTGTTTAGAATTATTAGAAAATGGTCATCAAGTTATTGTTGTTGATAATCTTAGTAATGGTCATCAGAAAAGTTTAGATAAGGTACAATCCTTGACTGAGAAAAAACTAACGTTTTATAACGCAGATATTCGAGATTATGAAGTACTAGAGAAAATATTTGAGAAAGAAAAAATAGATGGCGTCATTCACTTTGCAGGATTAAAGGCAGTGGGAGAATCTACTCAAATCCCCTTAACTTATTATGATAATAATGTTTGTGGAACGATTTCTCTTTTAAAGGTGATGCAGAAATTTCATTGTTACAATATTATTTTTAGCTCTTCAGCCACTGTATATGGGGATCCAGAGGTAGTTCCCATCAAGGAAAATTTCCCATTATCTGTAACAAATCCTTATGGACGGACTAAGTTAGTTCTTGAGGACATTTTTAGAGATTTATATAAATCTAATTCAAAATGGACAATTGTTTTATTGCGTTATTTTAATCCTATTGGAGCACATGCTTCAGGAGAGTTAGGTGAGGATCCCTCAGGTATCCCAAATAATCTACTTCCATATATAACCCAAGTGGCTGTTGGAAAATTAGAGGCTGTACAAGTCTTCGGTAATGATTACGAAACCTCAGATGGAACAGGAGTTCGTGATTATATTCATATCGTTGATTTAGCGAAGGGTCATGTAGCTGCACTACAAAAATTTATGTCCTCAGGTGGACTGTACACCTATAATTTAGGTACTGGACAGGGTTATTCTGTTTTAGAAATAATTGAAAATATGTCGAAGATAGTGGGTAAAGATATTCCTTACACAATAGCACCGCGTAGACCAGGAGATATTTCAATATGCTTTGCTGACGTTTCTAGAGCAAAAAACGAATTGGGTTGGGAAGCAAAATATGATATTGGGCGCATGTGTCGTGATGCCTGGAGATGGCAAAGTCAACATCCAAATGGCTTTAACGATTAAGAAAGGAATATATGTTAGAAAAACAACACACCTTTGTCATTTGTGCTTATGGAGAAAGTTCTTTTTTAGAAGACTGTATGCAATCTCTTAAAGCTCAAACATTAAAAACAAAGATAATCTGTTATACATCTACCCCTAATAATCTAATTAAGGGGGTATGTCAAAAATATAATATCCCACTATATTCAAAAGAAGGAGGAGGCATTGGTAAAGACTGGAATAATGCTTTAAGCTTTGTAGATACACAATATGTGACAATAGCGCATCAAGATGATATCTATTTGCCTGATTTTTCTAAATTAACAATGGAAGCTTTTGAAAAAAATAGAGATACAGCTATTACTTATACAGATTACGCAGAATATCGTAACAACAAAGCCGATGCATACACTACTAATTTGAAAATAAAACGCAATATGCTTAAAACATTAAGCCTCATGCCAGGATCAAAATTTTGGAGAAATCGGATATTGGCATTTGGGAATGCTATTTCATGTCCAGCAGTAACCTATAATTTGGCAAAACTTCCTGAATTTAGTTTTAAAGAATCTTTTAGAACTAATTTAGACTGGTATGCTTGGTATGATATTAGTAGTCGATTTAATGGAAGATTTGAGTATGTTGCAGATATTTTAATGTATCACCGTATCCATGATGAATCAGAAACATCAGCAACTATTTCAGAAAATGTTAGAAGTAAAGAAGATTTAGAGATGTATCTATTGTTTTGGCCAAAGTGGATAGCTAGATTATTAATGGTACAATATGAGAAGAGTCAAAAATCAAACTTTGAATAGGAAAAAAATGAAAAATAATACCCTAATAATAATACCAGCATATAATGAAGAAGAGTCAATTGAAAAGGTTGTTTCAAATCTTGAATTGAATTATTCATGCTATGACTATGTCATTATTAATGACGGGTCATCTGATAAGACTTCAGAAATTTGTCATCAGTATGGTTTTAATATTATTGATTTACCTGAAAACTTAGGCTTAACAGCTGCTGTACAGACTGGCTTTAAATATGCGATGAAGTATCAATACGAAAAAGCAGTGCAATTTGATGGAGATGGACAGCATTTACCGGAGTATATAGCTGATTTAAGTCGTACAATTGACGAAGGTTATGATTGTGCTATTGGGTCTCGATTTGTGACTGAAAAAAGGCCTAATTCTTTGAGGATGTTTGGTAATATTTTGTTGAGTTCACTTATTAAATTGACAACAGGTCAAAGTTTAGCGGATCCAACTTCAGGTATGCGAATGTTTAATAAATCTTTAATTCAACATTTTGCGAAAAATATCAATTTCACTCCAGAACCTGATACAATATCTTTTTTAATTCGCAAAGGTTTGAAAGTAAAAGAAGTTCAAGTGAAAATGCAAGATCGTGAAGCAGGTCAATCTTATTTAACCCTATCACGGTCTATAACTTATATGATTCACATGTTTGTTTCTATTATTGTTATTCAAAACTTTAGAAAGGAGAAGTAAGATGACAGTTGGAATTCAGTTAATTCTTGCTTTAGTTTCTATAGCGACAGCATTTGTAATATTACGAAGCATACGAAAGTCTAACTTACAAATTGAAGAAAGTTTCTTTTGGTTATTATTTTCCTTAGTGTTACTCATTTTTGCAATATTACCTAATCTTATTATTATTTTAGCAGAAGCAGTAGGCTTTCAATCTCCGGCAAATTTTGTATTTTTGATAATTATCTTTATGCTAGTTGTTAACCAATACCGTTTAACAAAAAAAGTTTCAAAAAATGAAGTGAAATTAAAAAATCTTATTCAATATATTGCATTATTTAATAAGGAAAATGAGAAAAATGATGACTAAAATAAGTAACTATCAAAGAACATTTTTTTGGAATATGATGGGAAGTCTTTCAAGTGCTGTAATTTCAGTTGTACTCTTGATAGTAGTAACTCGGTTTTTACCCTCATTAGATTCAGATCGTTATGTTTTTGCTTACTCGCTTGCCAATTTATTGGTAGTGATTGGCTTATTTCAAGTTAGGAATTTTCAAGCAACTGATATTGGAGAAAAATATTCATTTACTGAATATTTTTTCTCTCGTATAGTTTCTTGTGCTTTGATGATAATTGCTGTTATTATTTATTTGGTTTTAAGTCATTACGATTCAGATAAAGTGCAGGTAATTTTTTATGTGACTCTCTATCGTTTATCGGACGCTATATCGGATCTTTTTCAAGGATTATTTCAACAACATGAAAGATTAGATATCGCTGGGAAATCACTCACATTTCGAAATAGTATTATTTTTCTTATCTTTGCACTGACTGTTACTTTTAGTAAAGATCTTCTACTAGGTCTTAAACTATTATGTCTCAGTTCATATTTATTTATTGTTTTATATGACTTTGGTTATTCTCTTACCTTTGAAACTATAAAGATTTCTAATTTACTTAAGAAAAATACAGTAATGAATGCTTTTCAATTAATGCGAGAAAGTCTTCCCTTGTTTATTAATGGTTTTTTAATTATTTATATTTATAATCAAGCCAAATATTCCCTTGAAACAATGACCAATATTGGAAAAATTGCCCAAGGGTCACAGACAATTTTTAATATTCTATTTATGCCAGCTTTCGTTATGAATTTAATGATGCTCTTTTTTAGACCTGTTATCACGGAGATGGCAATAGCAATTACAAAAAAACATAACAAAGTATTGATAACATTACAAAAGCGACTCTTTATAAATCTTTTTATTTTGAGTCTTTTAATCCTACTTGTTAGCTTTGTATTGGGGATTCCTTTTTTAAATTTATTATATGGTGTAGAGTTGGAGAACTATCACATTTCATTTATGTTAATTATGTTAGCTGGATCGATAGGGAGTTTTGCAACAGCTATTGATAATATTATGACTGCCATGAGACAACAAAAATTATTATTATTTCCTTATTTTGGCGCATTTATTTTTTCACTGCTCGTTACCAATTATTTGGTTACACAGTTACAAATATTTGGCGCTTCACTAAGTTTTGTTTTGACAATGTTAGTGTGGTTAATATTGTCGCTTGTCACTTTCCAATTGGTAAAAAGGAGAAATAATGCAATTATTTAATAATTTTTTTAAAACGAAAGATCCCTTACATACAAAGGTATTAGGTATTTTAGCGACCTTATTATTTATTTTAGGTATTTCTTCTGTCTTTGTTAGACAACCAACTAGCTGGTATGATGAAGAGATTCACTATGTTCGTAGCATACAGATTGCCAATGGTGATATTTTAAGAACTATTAAGGGAAATCCAACTAAATACGGTGGTAATATTTCGGTGCATCAAAATGAGTTTGTGGATCAGGCGTTCAGAAATAAGTTGTTTGATAAAAAGATCCAGTCTATTGACCTAAATTGGGAAGATAATTATAATCGTCTAAGTTATACTGAAAAAATGGTTTATAGGATAAGTGTGACGGCAGTTAACTATATGCCTTTCCAATATTTTCCTTTTGTAAGTGTCGCTTATCTTAATCACTATCTCAAATTTAATGTTGCTACTGAATTTATAGCAATGAAAATCGCTGGTTTTCTTGTTTCCTTCACTCTTATCTTACTAGCTGTCAGAAAATTACCATTTGGGAAAATGACTTTATTGTTAATAACATTAGCACCTCCCTATTTTTTGAGTATTTCGAGTATTACTGCTGACAGTTTTGTATTCGGAATTATTCCTCTCTTTTTAGCTTATACATTTGCTATTTTTTATCAAGTTATTAACGGTGAAAGAATTTCTAATAAAGAATTAGCAATCTATAGTTGTGTTGCTTTAGCATTAACGCTAGCTAAGCCACCGGCATGTTTGCTAGTTTCACTCATTTTATTTATAATATTTTTTGGCTATAGAAGTAAATCAGTTTCTATTAAACAGATAATCTATTTGCTATTTCTTATTCTTTCATTGGCCTTTATTACTTTGTTATGGCTTTATATTGTTAGAGATGTAGATGGGCGTGCTTATTTTGGTGTCGTAGCAGACACAGGTAAACAGATTTCATTTATTCAGCATCAACCTTTTAGAGCATTTCGTATCTTCTTTAAGGAAATATCGAATTATAATTTTTTAAGTATGCAACTTGGCTATGCAGATCAACCATATTATATGTTATTGCCAATTTTACCATCATTTTTTTATCTAGTCGCTATTTTTACAAGTATCTTTATTGGAGAAGAAAGTTTACAAGAAAGTTGCAAAAAAATACCAGTTTTTTTATTTAATAGCTATAAAATTATCCTATTTTTGATTATTCTGTTAATAACTTTTGCTATACTTTACTTACAATTTAACCCTGTTGCTTCAGACACTATTGGTGGGGTTCAACCAAGGTATTTTTTACCATATTGGATGCTTGTTGTCTCTATTTTCCCTACAAAAATAACTTTGAGTAAATCTTATGTAATAGGGACTGTACTTGCAGGTTGCGTTCCAATTCTTTATTATATTATTTTTATGTTTTATCAATTATAAGGATTATCATCATGAAAAAATCATCCCAATCTAAGCCGTATTTTCTCTTTGCTGGAGCAATTTTGACAAGTTTTATAGTTGCACATACAACTTCAGTGAGTGCTGATACTTCATATAGTACAACTCAGCCATTAGTCGCGTCTAATTCAACGTCACAAGTACAATTAGCAAATAATGGAAGTAGTAATATAACTTCAACTACTACTGGGGTTAGCTCGCTACAAAGTGAAGCAACTAGTGGGCATACTCAAAGTCCATCTAGCACTGTAAATGAAGCGACACTTGTAACAGATTCATCAACACCGCAAGAGAAATCTTCCGTAGGCTCAACAACTTTGGGGCAAGCCAATCAAGTTAGCATAGCAACTAGTCAATACAATACATTAGCTCTATCCTCAACTTCCCCAGTTGTTATGACAAAACCTGTTGTTAATTATTCGTCACATGTTAAAAATATTGGTTGGCAAGCACCAGTTACAGATAGTATGACTAGTGGCACCACTGGCAAAGCACTTCAAGTAGAGGCAATTAATATTTCGCTAGATCAACTGACTTATGGAAATATATCTTACTCGACATTTGTAACAGGTAAAGGTTGGCAAGTGCCTTCAACTGCTGGTCAAATTAATGGGACGACTGGTCAGGCAAGAGCTATTCAAGCTATTCAACTTAATTTAACTGGTGAATTGGCATCCTATTATGATATTTATTATAGAGCACATATTTCCGATTACGGTTGGCTTGATTGGGCGAAGAATGGACAAAAGGCTGGAAGTGAAGGACTCTCTGCTAATCTTGAAGCTTATGAAGTGAAGATTTTAGAGAAGACCACAGCTGTCATTCTACCATCAAAAAACTATTTTATTTCGAATAGTAAACCAATCTTGTCTTATCAAACTCACGTAGAGACAATTGGTTGGCAAACACCAGTCTCAGAAGGGCAGTTAGCTGGAACAACTGGTCAGGCCAAACAAGTTGAAGCTATCAAATTCTTTTTAGACACAACTGAATACGGAGATATTTTGTATAGGGCGCATGTTCAAAATGAGGGTTGGCAAAATTATGTTTCTAGTGGCTCTCTAAGTGGTACGACTGGCAAAGCAGAACAAATTGAAGCTATTCAAATTAAATTGACGGGTTCTTTAGCTGACAGGTATAGCGTTAAATACCGTGTTCACGTTCAAGATATTGGTTGGCAAACTTGGGTTTATGATGATAATGTAGCTGGAACAGTAGGGCTATCAAAGCAAATTGAAGCAATTGAAGTTTACCTTGTGGATAGAGTTACAAAACCAGTAGGTCTTTCCGCTTCACAGGGTAACTATTCAGTTATTAATAAAGTTATTTATTTGGATGCTGGACATGGTGGCTATGATCCAGGCGCAAGCTACTTCAATCAAAATGAAAAAACCTTAAATCTTCAGATGCAATCTTTAGTTAAGTCAAAATTAGAGGCTGCAGGTTACAAGGTTGTGACAACAAGAACCGAGGATACGTTTGTTGATTTACTGCCAAGATCAGAAAAAGCAAATCAATCATTAGCAGATATATTTGTAAGCATTCACTTCAATGCCTCGCCATCAAGTGCTGCAAATGGAATTGAAACTTATTATTATGAGTATTATGAGGATTATCCATCTCGGATTAATGATAGTTATCATAATGATCCAGAGTGCTTATCACGGAGTTCAGATTTAGCAAATGCTATTCAGATTGCTACTGTCTTAAAAACTGGCGCAAAAAATAATGGGGTTCTTAGAAATACGTTTGCTGTCCTTAGGGAAACAACAGCACCAGCCGTGCTTCTTGAATTAGGGTATATGTCAAACCAAACTGAGTTCCAAAGAATTAACGCAAGTGCCTACCAAGAGAAGTTAGCACAAGGTGTCGTATCAGGAATTCTATCTTATTATAAAACTTACTCTGTCTAGGATTAAGGTTTTAAAAAGCTTAATTAGGTAAAGCTATTTTAAGCTTTTTTTGATATAATAGAATGGAAAAAGTTATGAGGTGAAATATGCAATATCAAACATTGTTAGACAGATTTATAAAATATGTCAAAGTAAATACACGGAGTAATCCTGATTCTACCACCACACCAAGTACAGAAACTCAAGTTGCTTTTGCTTTAAATGTTCTTAAACCTGAAATGGAAGCAATCGGCTTAAGTGATGTTCATTACATCAAAGAAAATGGCTATCTTGTAGGGACATTACCAGCAACTAGTGACAAATTAACACGTAAAATTGGCTTTATTGCTCACATGGATACAGCAGATTTTAATGCTGAAAATGTTAACCCGCAAATTATTAAAGATTATCAAGGTGGAGAGATTAAACTTGGTCAATCAGGTTATGCACTGGTTCCAGATGAATTTCCAAATTTAACGAATTATATTGGCCAAACATTGATAACTACAGACGGGACTACTTTACTTGGTTCAGATGATAAGTCTGGCATTGCTGAAATCATGACAGCTGTTGAGTATTTAGTTGCTCATCCAACTATTGAACATTGTGAAATTCGTGTAGCCTTTGGGCCAGATGAAGAAATTGGTGTTGGTGCAGATAAATTTGATGTCGAAGACTTTGATGTTGATTTTGCCTACACCGTAGATGGTGGCCCGCTTGGTGAATTGCAATATGAAACCTTCAGCGCGGCAGCCTTAGATCTCAAATTTATGGGTCGTAACGTCCATCCTGGTACAGCCAAAGGACAAATGGTTAATGCTTTGCAATTGGCCATTGATTTTCATAATCAATTGCCAGAGGCAGATAGACCTGAAAAAACAGATGGTTACCAAGGCTTTTATCACTTACATGGGATGTCTGGAAGTGTTGAAGAAGCTGAAAGTTCGTATATCATTAGAGATTTTGAAGACGCTGCTTTTGAAGCAAGAAAAGCTGAAGTACAAGCAATTGCTGATAGAATGAACCAAGAGCTTGGAGCAGAGCGAGTAATTCTTACCTTGACTGATCAATACTATAATATGAAAAAAGTCATTGAAAAGGACATGACACCAATTACTTTGGCTCAAACAGTAATGGAAAAATTATCAATTACACCTATTATTGAACCAATTCGTGGTGGAACAGATGGCTCGAAAATTTCCTTTATGGGAATTCCGACGCCAAACCTTTTTGCAGGTGGTGAAAATATGCATGGTCGTTTTGAGTTTGTCAGTCTCCAAACCATGGAACAAGCGGTAGATGTGATTATTGGGATTGTGCAAGAGGCATAGTTGCCATACATAAAATGGAGGTAGATAATGATAAAAATTTTTGGAAAGATTAGATATCATTGGCAGCCAGAGTTATCCTTTTCTATTATTTATTGGTCCATAGCTTTTGTACCAATATTTATTGGTCTGTCACTCTTGTATGAGCAGACAAATATTCCTAGTCAAGTTTTTGTCCTGTTTGCTATATTTATTATCTTAGTTGGAATTGGATTACATCGATACTTTATCATAGATGATAAAGGGGGAGTGCTAAGGATTGTATCTTTAAAACTAATGGGTCCCCATCGAATTCACATCGTAGATATAAAAAAAATAGAAGTGACTAAATCAACAATTACTATTTTTGCGCGTGGGAAACAACACTTATTTTATATGCGTAAATGGCCAAAAAAATATTTCTTGGATGATTTAGTTGTTAACCCTAATTTTAAAGGTGAAGTCATTTTAGTAGATAACTTTATCAACTTGGATTACTTCGAATTTTATAAGGATGACAAAAAGCCTCTTACTGGATTGTAAGGGCTTTGGTTGGACATGATTTTACAGCTAAAATGGTGTCCTTATCTTGAGAATCAATTTCAAGCTGATGGCTATCAGAGCTTGAAATTTTGACGATACCATCATCATGGTAGTCAAAGATAGGTGAGTAGGTTTGGCAAAGCCCACAGGCAATGCATTTTTCGGGAATAATAGATACTTTCATAGTATTATTTTAATATGAATTTGTTAATTTAACAAGGGGGATAAACATGGCTAAAGAACCATGGGATGAAAAAATAGTAAAAGATTCGAGAGAGTCAAGAACGCGGCATGCAAGAAATGCATTACTTAGCACACCTTGGTTAACTGCTCTTTTGAGTGTTTTCTTCGTTATTATTGTTGCTATTCTATTTGTTTTTTTCTATACATCAAATAGTGGTGGAAATAAACAAAATGATACTGTTGGTTTTTATGGGGCATCAACAGCAAAATCTAGTAAAAATACAACAAGTACTAACAAAGAAAATAACAGTAAAACTACGAAAGAATCAACATCATCAACTAGTACAGGTGCTAGTTCTTCGAGTTCTAGTTCGAGCTCAAGCGCAGCAGGTCAAACAATTGTTGTACAACCAGGAGAAGGAGCCGCATCAATTGCTGCTAGAGCTGGTATAAGTATCGCAGAGCTTCAGGCCTTAAATCCTGATCATATGACACAGGGATACTGGTATGCTAATCCCGGTGATGCCGTTATTATTAAGTAGTCAAAGAGGAAATTATGAAAGCCATTAGAATTGCAATTGATGGCCCAGCTTCAAGTGGAAAAAGTACTGTAGCCAAGATTATTGCAAAAAATCTTGGCTATACTTATTTGGATACTGGTGCTATGTATCGATGTGCGACTTATATCGCATTAAAAAATAACTACACTGAAAAAAATGTCAATCTCATCCTAGATAAGCTTGCCATAACACCAATTTCATTTAAGAAAGCCGAAGATGGTAGTCAAAAAGTATTTCTTGGGAACCAAGATGTGACGTTAGATATCAGACAAAATGATGTGACAAACAATGTATCTTGGGTCTCTGCTATTTCTGAAATTCGTGAAGAATTAGTAAAGCAACAAAGACGAATCGCAGAAGCTGGAGCCATTATTATGGATGGACGTGATATTGGAACAGTTGTTCTCCCTGATGCGGAGTTGAAGATATTTTTAATTGCATCTGTTGATGAGCGTGCTCAGAGACGTTATAAAGAAAACATTGAAAAAGGTATTGAAACGGATCTCGTTTTATTGAAAGAAGAGATTGAAGCAAGAGATTATAAAGATAGTCATCGCAAAGTTTCACCACTGAAAGCAGCACAGGATGCTATTGTTTTTGATACAACTGGAATCGGTATAGCGGGGGTTGTTGAATTTATTCAAGAAAAAGCTAAAAAAGTAATTGACATGTAATAACTACTATGATATCATAGTAACAATGAGAAAAGCAGAAGTGAGAGCTTCTCGCCTTGCGACTTAGGTTGTCTGGCCCTACATGTCAAATCCTTTTGGATATAATGTGTGCGGGCCTGATTTATCAGGCTCGCTTTCGTTTTTCTCTAAAAAAATAAAGAGGTGAAGATCATAGCTAAAAAAGATCTATTCATTAATGACGAGATTCGCGTTCGTGAAGTTCGTCTAGTTGGTCTAGAAGGTGAACAATTAGGTATTAAACCATTGTCTGAAGCTCAAGCACTTGCTGATTCTTCAAATGTTGATTTGGTTTTAATCCAGCCACAAGCTGTTCCTCCGGTTGCCAAGATTATGGACTATGGAAAGTTCAAATTTGAGTATCAAAAGAAACAGAAAGAACAACGCAAAAAACAAAGCGTTGTTACCGTTAAAGAAGTACGTCTTAGTCCTGTTATTGATAAAGGTGACTTTGAAACAAAACTTCGTAACGGCCGTAAGTTCCTTGAAAAAGGAAACAAGGTTAAAGTTTCTATCCGCTTCAAAGGGCGTATGATTACTCATAAAGAGATTGGTGCAAAGGTTCTAGCTGAATTTGCTGAAGCAACTCAAGATATTTCTATAATTGAGCAAAGAGCAAAAATGGATGGTCGCCAAATGTTTATGCAACTTGCACCGATTACCGACAAGAAATAATTGTCATTGTTATATACTAAGTTAAGAGGAGAATACTAAAATGCCAAAACAAAAAACTCACCGCGCATCAGCTAAACGTTTTAAACGTACAGGTTCTGGTGGTTTGAAACGCTTCCGCGCCTTCACATCACACCGTTTCCACGGAAAAACTAAAAAACAACGTCGTCATCTTCGTAAAGCTACAATGGTAAGTTCAGGAGATTTCAAACGTATTAAAGCAATGCTTACTGGTCTTAAATAAGATACCCGTAGCATTTACTAGATTTATTAGAATTATTTGGAGGAAATATAAATGGCTCGTGTTAAAGGTGGAGTTGTTGCACGTAAACGTCGTAAACGTGTATTAAAATTAGCAAAAGGTTACTATGGAGCAAAACATATCTTGTTCCGTACTGCAAAAGAACAAGTAATGAATTCTTATTACTATGCATACCGTGACCGTCGTCAAAAGAAACGTGACTTCCGTAAATTATGGATTACACGTATCAACGCAGCTGCTCGTATGAATGGTTTGTCTTACTCACAATTAATGCATGGTTTAAAACTTGCTGAAATTGAAGTTAACCGTAAAATGCTTGCTGATTTAGCAGTTAATGATGCTGCTGGATTTACAGCTCTTGCTGATGCAGCAAAAAACAAACTTGGTAAATAAAACACTTTAAAACTGATAGCGTGCTATCAGTTTTTTTGTATTTCTTTCTATAGAATGAATAATTGAATAAGAGACAAAATCAATCGTTCAATTCTTAATTAAAATTGGACTTGTATCCAATTTGTTTTTACTATCGACTGTTCGTGAAAGGAAGGTTTCAGCCTCAGAGGTTAACACCGTAAATCGTTTCACAAATAAAGAAATTTATGAAGAATCAGGGCCTAAAGATTTATCAGCTAATTTAACCGGAAGACAATTAATGGTATTTTATCAAAAAACTTAGGGTATCTTTATTATTTATAATAGATAAGAAAGTTATATAAAGAATAAGAAATGAAAGGTAGGTAACTTGAAACAGCCTATTTGCTCTCCAGAACATGATTAATTAGGCTTAAGGCAATTGATTTTGTCATTGCTCTAAACTAAAAACAGAATGATGCTAATCATTCTGTTTTTAGTTTAGTATTGTCTTTTTCTGAGGTTGCATTCTCGTTACTAGATGAAGAAGTTGGTGTTGGGATGTCAGTACCTACTGCACCATCAGGATATAAATCTAAGTAAGAAGGAGCTTTAAATAAGTCTAGACTTGATTTCCCATCTCGTTTATCATAGAGACTTGTTGATTTATTACCGAGTTTTTTCTCAATTGCTTTCATTTGCTTTAATTGTTTTGTATAAACAAATTTAGAAATATCAACTGTTTTTAAGCCATTTTTCTTGTCAAAACGTAATAAATCACCTGTTTGTACAGCATCACTGACAGATAATTGTTTGGTAATGGCTTCGCGTATCTGTTTAGTCTTTTCAAGAGTTACTTCATCTGGATTAGTGATTTCCTCACCTGTTTTAGTGTTATATAAACGGCCACTATAATTTGTAAAATCAGGTGTCATGTATGTTCCGCTAGTTCTTTGGGCAACAATTTGTTTATTTTGAGGTGATAGTAAGTCTTGACCTAATTGGACATATTTTTTCGTATCAATTCCTAAAACATGCAATAAAGTAGGTAGAGCATCAATTTCCCCACCAAAGGTTTGTTTAACCCCACCATCTTTAAAACCAGGAATATGAATCATATAAGGAACACGCTGTAACATAGCATTATCATACTCTGACCAAGTTTCAGGATTTTTACCAAGTAATTTGGCTAAGCTGGTGTTACGAGAGTTTGAAATACCATAATGATCTCCATATAATACAATGATAGAATTATCGTAAAGACCAGAAGCTTTTAAGTAATCAAAGAAGGATTTAACGGAAGCATCCAAATAGTTTGCGGTTGCAAAATAACCATTGATTGTTTCGTCGTCAGTCTTAGCTAATGGGAAACCTTCTTCCTTTTTTTCCCCTTTTAAGCTGGTGTATGGGTAATGATTACTTACTGTAATAAATTTAGTATAGAAGGGCTGTTGCATTCTTTCCAAGTAAGGAATAGAGTCTTTGAACATGTATTTATCATTAAGACCGTATTGGAAAGAATTGCTTTTGTTTTGCTTTTGGAAGTAATTAGAATCAAAGAAATAATTGTAACCCCATTGTTTGTAAGCATTGTTTCTATTCCAGAAAGTACCTACATTACCATGAAAAACAGCACTTGAATAGCCACCGTTTTGGGCTAAAATATTTGGTGCGGCAAATTGAGTATTGTCCCCACCATAGTTAACCATAAATGAGCCACTATTTAGTCCAAAGAGGGAATTTTCCATCATTGTTTCTGCATCAGATGTTTTACCTGCTTTTACTTGGTGGAAAAAATTGGAGAAGGAAAGTGTTGAATTGGAGTGGTAAAGTGAATTTAAAAAAGGTGTGACTTCGTATTCTTTATTTTCTGATTTTAATTTATAGTCAATGACAAATTGTTGGAAACTTTCAAGGTGAATAACGATAACATTCTTACCTTTAGCAATTCCAAAATATTTTGAATCTGGAGCGGCATAGTGCTCACCAACATATTTTTTGACATTAACCAATTCTTTAGCAGTAGCACCATTTCGCTCTTTTTGAGCCTGATAAGTTTGATTACCACTGTAGATGGTAAACGCAGGTAGTCCTAATGCTCTAACGACATATGTGTTAGAAAAACCACGTGTTAATAGTTCAGGCCTATCAATTTCAGCCATGAATAAATTAATAGAGGCAAAGAGTAATGATAAAGCTGAAATAGCAAAAGATGCTCTTTTGTTAAAAGGACGATTATCAAGGCGTATTTTTTTTCTTGAAAAGAGATAACCTAACATTATGAAATCAATAATGAAGACAATATCCCAAATACGAAGTAAGTTTAAGGCAGAATCTCCTAGTCCAGCAGAAACTTTACTGGAGGCTAACATAGCACTTACAGTGATGAAGTCGGAAAATTCTCGGTAATAAATAGCATTAGCTATGAGAAGCAAATTCAATGCGATATAAATTATCCAAGAAACACTATAAAAGGCTTTTGTATTTTTTATATAAAGAGAGCATCCAATTAATAATAAAGCTAAGGGAATTGGATTTATTATCGTTAGGAGAACCTGGTAAAAATTACCAAGATCTAAACTAAAGTCGGTATTGTAGGCCCAAAGTGTTTTGAGCCAATAAATGAAAACAAGGATAATAATGAATCCCAGTCGCGTGCTTATAAAATTTGATAAAAGTGTTTTAAATTTATTCACAGTAAGAACTTCCTCGTTTATTTTCCACGATTTAAATTTTCAGTAGAATAATGTAATAAAGCATAGCTATGCTAGCTAAAATTTTTCTTAAACCTTATGGTTTACGTACCAAACAATATAGTACACTAGTAGGCTTAAGATATGCTTAACTTAAAAATTTAAATAGTCATTTTTTACTAAGCATGAAATCTCAAATTAAATTATAACAAAAAATAGAGTCTTATGCTCATCCTAAGTTCAAATTTAGTATGAATTTTAGTGATAATTTGTTATAATATAGATTATGAATAAACTCTATATTAATTCTTTTGTTGAAAAGAAGTTAGCAACAGGAGTGCAATTGCTAGATGAAAAAGATTTTTCATCTATAAATGGACGGGATCAATTGGTAACTTTATATAGTAAGTCGAATCGTAAAATTGGTATTGCCTACCTATCCAAGCAAAATAAAGGTATTGGATGGTTTTTAGGTAAGGGTCTAGATCAGTTAAGTTCGACTTATTTTGAACAACTGCTAAAAAATGCCAAAGAAAAAAGATCAAACTATTACAAAACAGATGAAACGACAGCCTATCGTGTTTTTAATCAAGAAGGAGATCAATTTGGTGGTCTAACTATCGATATTTATGCTGACTATGCTCTTTTTTCTTGGTATAATTTATTTGTTTATCAGCATAAGGATTTGATAATAACAGCTTTTCAGAAAATTTTTCCTGAAATTCGTGGTACCTATGAAAAAATTCGTTTTAAAGGATTGGATTATGAATCGAATCATTTATATGGTGAGTTAGCTCCAGATACTTTTATCATTAAGGAGAACTCTATTAATTACGAGATTTTTCTTAATGATGGATTAATGACTGGTATTTTTCTAGATCAGCATGCTGTTAGATTAGGTTTAGCAACAGGACAAGCAACTGGCAAGTCTGTCTTAAATTTGTTTTCTTATACTGCTGCCTTTTCTGTAGCAGCAGCAGTTGGTGGAGCTAAAGAAACAACTTCCGTTGATTTGGCTAAACGCTCTAGAGAATTGTCATTAGCTCACTTTAATGCGAATGCTATTAGCACTGAAAACCATCATTTTCTTGTGATGGATGTTTTTGATTATTTTAGATATGCTAAGCGAAAAGGCTTAAATTTTGATATAATAGTGATTGACCCACCAAGTTTTGCTAGAAATAAGAAACAGACTTTTTCAGTTGCAAAAGATTATCATAAGTTAATTGCAGGAGCTTTAGAAGTATTAAATCCTAAGGGTCAGATTATTGCATCGACAAATGCATCTAATCTGAGTGTAGAGCAATTCAAAAAACAGATACTTAAAGGATTTGGAAATAGAAAGCCATTAACAATGAGCTTACAACAACTTCCTAAAGATTTTACAGTTAATCAATCAGATGAAAGAAGTAATTATTTAAAGGTATTTACAATAAAGGTACGAGAATGAAAATAGTAGCTCCAATAATGCCAAGTAGTTTTGAAGAGGCGCGTGAAATAGATGTCTCTAAGTTTGATGGTGCAGATTTAATTGAATGGCGCGCAGATTTTCTTCCTAAAGAGGAAATTATGACCGTCGCGCCTGCTATTTTTGAAAAATTTTCTGGTCGAGAAATTATTTTTACTTTACGGACGAGTCGTGAAGGCGGCAAGATTGATCTTGAAAATCAAGATTACATTGATTTAATTAAAGAAATTAATGCGATCTATAATCCAGATTTTATTGATTTTGAGTATTTTTCACATAAGGAAGTTTTTAACCAATTACTTGATTTCCCAAATTTGGTATTATCCTATCATAATTTTGAGGAAACACCAGAAAATTTAATGGAATCTTTTTCAGAAATGACAAAATTAGCACCACGTGTTGTGAAGATTGCTGTTATGCCCAAAAGTGAACAAGATGTTCTGGACTTAATGAACTATACTAGAGGATTTAAAGCATTAAATCCTGAGCAAACTTTTGCAACAATGTCTATGGGGAAATTAGGAAGACTTTCTCGTTTGGCTGGTGATGTTATTGGATCATCTTGGACATTTGTTTCAATGGATCAGCTAAGTGCACCAGGTCAGGTTTCTTTATCAGATATGAAAAAAGTAAGAAGTATTTTAGAAGCCGATAATTAAGTGAATCAAGAGCGTTATTCTAGTTATTAAACTAAAATAATGCTTTTTTAGTGAAAGGAGGAGTATGCGATACTTAACAGCAGGAGAATCTCATGGCAGCCAATTAACTGCAATACTTGAGGGGGTGCCCTCAGGTTTAACACTCAGTGAAGGGATGATTAATCAGGAGTTAAAAAGAAGACAAGGTGGTTATGGACGTGGCGCAAGAATGTCTATTGAAAATGATCACGTCATTATATCTTCAGGTGTTAGGCATGGACGGACTACAGGTGCTCCTATAACCTTAACGGTTCAGAATAAAGACCATCAAAAGTGGCTTGATATCATGGCAATAACTGAGGTTGATGACAAGATCAAGTTGAAACGCCGAGTCAAGCATCCAAGACCAGGACATGCTGACCTAGTAGGTGGGATTAAATATGGCTTTGCAGATTTAAGGGATGCATTGGAGAGGTCATCAGCTCGTGAAACGACGATGCGAGTTGCAGTGGGAGCTATCGCAAAACAAATTCTAACAGAGTTAGATATTGCTCTTATGAATCACATTCTTGTTTTTGGAGGTAAAAAGATTGATATTCCCTCATCACTTACTTTTTGTGATTTGCAACAGGCTGCTAGAGAATCTGACTTGTCTATTGTCAATAAAGAACAAGAAGATGAGATTAGAGTCTATATTGATCAGGTCAAGAAAGAGGGCAATACAATTGGTGGTGTTGTTGAGACGATTGTTACGGGGATTCCTGCAGGATTAGGATCATATGTCCAATGGGATAAAAAGTTAGATGGGAAATTAGCTCAGGCTGTTTTATCAATTAACGCCTTTAAAGGGGTGGAATTTGGTCTGGGGTTCGATATGGCTAATCTAAAAGGTTCTGAGGTTATGGACCCAATTCAATGGTCTAAAGAAACAGGCTATCGTCGTCAGTCAAATCATTTAGGCGGTTTTGAAGGAGGGATAACAAATGGAGAAGACCTCATCATAAAGGGTGTTATGAAGCCTATACCGACTTTATACAAGCCCTTAATGTCTGTAGATATTGATAGCCATGAGCCATATAAAGCAACTGTAGAACGATCTGATCCGACAGCATTACCAGCTGCAGGTGTTGTAATGGAACATGTTGTTGCCACGGTCTTAGCCACTGAAATATTAGAACACTTTACTTCTGATACCATGGACCAATTGAAAGTAGCTTTCAATGACTATAAAGATTATGTTGACAGTTATTAAAAGACAAAGGTATCATAGATATGATATGATTAAGACAATATAACTAAAAGGAGAATACGAATGTCACAAGAAATATATGACTATGCTAATAAAATTGAAAGAGCTTTAAGAGCACTTCCTGAGTATAAAAAAGTAGAATCAGCAAAAGATGCTATCAAAGGAGACAGCGATGCGAATAGCCTTTTTGATGACTTTATTCAAATGCAAGAAAAAATTCAATCAATGATGCAATCAGGTCAAATGCCGAGTCCTGAAGAACAGACTGCTATTCAAGAATTAAGCCAAAAAATAGAAGCAAATAACTTATTAAAAGCTTATTTTGATGCCCAACAAGCATTGTCTGTTTATGTGACTGATTTAGAACGTATTATTTTCACACCACTTAAAGATTTACTTTAAGCTAATCTGCTCAAAAAACTTAGAATCTCTAATGATTCTAAGTTTTTTTCTGCAATTTTATTTGTTGAGGCGAATTTTGAAATATGTTACATTATTATCAGAAAGTAATTAGGTATGTATTATGAAAACATATGATTATATTGTTATTGGTGGTGGCAGTGCTGGAATTGCGTCAGCAAATAGAGCGGCCAGTCACGGTACTAAAGTGTTATTGATTGAGGCTTCAGAGATTGGTGGTACTTGTGTTAATCTTGGCTGTGTTCCTAAAAAAGTGATGTGGTATGGCGCACAAGTCGCAGATACCATTCAAACCTATGCCCTTGATTATGGGTTCACATTATCATCTATTGACTTTGATTTTGCAACTTTAAAAGCTAATAGGCAAGCCTATATTGAGCGTATACATCAATCTTATCAAAGAGGTTTTAAAGCAACAGGTGTTGAACAAATCTATGCTTACGCAAACTTCATTGATGCCCATACCATTCAAGCAGGTGGGGAAACCTATACAGCACCTCACATTCTGATTGCGACGGGTGGTCATCCAATTATTCCTAAAGATATTCCAGGAGCTGAATTAGGGATAACTTCTGATGGCTTCTTTGCCTTAGATAGGATTCCTAAACGAACTGCCATTATTGGTGCTGGCTATATTGCTGTGGAAATTGCTGGCGTTCTGAATGCACTTGGTTCTGAAACACACTTACTTGTTCGTCATGATCGTCCACTAAGGACCTTTGATAAAGATATTGTTTCTAGTTTGGTGGAAGAAATGGCAGAGTCTGGTATAGAACTTCATCGGGAAACAGAGGTAGCAAGCTTATATAAAAACGATGACAAGTCGATTTTATTGACGAAGAAAGATGGTAGTCAATTAGTCGTTGATCAAGTTATCTGGGCAATTGGTCGCAAACCTAATACAAGTGGATTTGGTTTAGAAAATACGGGCGTAGCATTAAATGATAAAGGCTTTATCAAAACGGATGCCTATGAAAACACTTCAGTTGACGGTGTTTATGCTGTAGGGGATATCAATGGTAAATTAGCCTTAACGCCAGTTGCAGTTGCCGCTGGACGACGCTTATCAGAAAGACTCTTTAATGGTAAGGCTGACGAAAAATTAGATTATTCGACGGTTCCAACAGTTATTTTCAGCCACCCTGCAATGGGCTCAGTTGGTTTGACAGAAGATGAAGCTAAAGATACCTTTGGACAAGAAAACATTAAGGTTTATCAGTCTAGTTTTACTTCTATGTATACAGCTGTCACTGACCATCGTCAAATTTGCAAGATGAAATTAGTGACCCAAGGGGAAGATGAAAAAATAGTTGGACTTCATGGTATAGGTTACGGCGTTGATGAAATGATTCAAGGGTTTGCTGTTGCTATCAAAATGGGCGCGACCAAAGCTGACTTTGACAATACAGTAGCCATTCATCCAACAGGTTCAGAAGAATTTGTCACGATGAGATAGAAAAAAGCCGGTCAAGATTGATCGGCTTTTAAGGTGTTTGTTTGTAACCAATAGTTGCGGACTTGAGAAATAAAATAGAGTGAGCCTGTAACGACGTAGAGATCGCTAGTGGATTGACTAGCAGTCAACCAAGTTCTAAAATCAGCCACCCGTAAGTATTTTTCAGGATAGCTTTCTAATTGCTCAGCTTCAGGAAAATCAAAATGGGTAACAGAAATCTCAAAATCAGCCAAGATATCGAGTAATTCAACTAACGGTTTGCGATGCAGACCAGCAAAAAGAATATGAATTTTTCGGTGACTAAAATTAGTTACAAGTAATTCTTTTAATTTTAAGATAGAGTCTTGATTATGCGCTCCATCTAAAATGAGATTGTCCGTCAAAAATTCTGTTCGCCCTGGCCATTTTACCTGAGCTAAGGTTTGAGGAATCATGTCAGACTGTATCTTAGGGAATTCTTTTTGTAATAGCAGAGCTGTCATGATTGCTAAACTTGCATTGTCCTGTTGGTGCTGACCAAGCAGTTGAAGAGAAAGGCCCTTTATAGATTGATTATGCCAGTGAAAATCAAAGTGATTGTTGTAAGAATCAATGGAGAAGGCTTTGCCTAAGGCATAAAGTTTACTTCGGTGATTAGTGACTTCTTGTTCAAAAATTTGGCTTGCGCTAGCATCCAATCTGCCCAAAATCACATACTCATGACCTTTTATCACACCAGCCTTATGCTGTGCGATACTTTTTATTGTCTGACCAAGTTTTTCTTGGTGGTCAAGACTTATTGAGGGACACACAACAGCTAGGGCTTGAAAGACATTAGTGGCATCACTTTTTCCCCCAATTCCTGCTTCAATGATGGCAAGATCAACAGGGGCTATATTAGCAAAATAAATGAACATCAAAAGCGTAACAACTTCAAATTCTGTCGGGCGGTTCCACTGTGTCTTTAGAGGGAGTTCTTGAATGAGAGGTTTTAAGAGTTGAACAGCTTGAATTAAAGCTTTATCAGGAATGTCATGACTGTCAATGGCGATGCGTTCGTTGAATCGCGTAATAAAGGGTGAGGTGAAACTTCCTGTTTTATAGCCGGCTTGAGAAAAGAGACTTCTCAGATAAGCAGTAACGGAGCCTTTTCCATTAGTTCCAACAACATGGATAGCAGGAAATTTTGTTTGCGGGTTACCTAGCTCTTGCAAGAGCCAATGCATTAAGTCTAAGTCAACCTTGCGACCATTGGCTTTAAAACTATGAATCCAATTGATTGCTTCTTGAATGGTCATCAGCAGCCTCCTTTTATTACAAAATTGACAAAAGTCAAGTCTGAGCAGCTACTCAGACTTGGTGATTATTGTGAGCTGGTACTTGTATTAGTTTCACTTGGAACCGTTGCTTGACTAGACGGAGAGGATTGGTGATTGTCAGAATTACCAGTTGTTGTAGTATTAGATTGGTTTGTTTCAATTGAACTACTTGGGAGAGTTGGACTTGGATTATTAGGTTGTTCAGTAGTACTAGATTGTTTACTGGTTTCTTTCTCAATTATTTTAACAATTGTTGAGCTAGAATCTTGTGAATTTTTATCTTTTGAGTTGGCATCTTGAGGATGTAAGGTTCTTGTAATCGTAATAGTAGCAACAATTATTGATAAAATCCCCCCAACTAGTGCAATCGTTTTTTGAAGAGCAGACAAACCAGTAGCGATATGTTTGGTAGGGACAGATTTTTTATTGGGATTTTTATTTTTGCGAGAATAATTTGATGACATCATAACTCCTTATATTTAATAAATTTTAGTTTCTAACAAGTCAAGTAACTTTAAAATTAAAAAGTTCACTTAATAGTATAAGCTTCAAAAAATACTACGTCAACCATTTACAGTGATGTGAGTCACTTAAAATATGGAGTAAATTTTTCTTTAATTGGCTGGTTCTGTTATTTAGCGTATTTTGTGTTAAAATAGAGACATTGATTATTTTAGGAAGTGACGCATGATATATTTTGATAATGCTGCAACGACAATGCCTGATCCTCAAGCTCTAAGAACTTATCAGGAAGTTGCAAGTAAAATTTATGGTAATCCCTCTAGTCTACACCAGCTTGGTACAAATGCTAGTCGTATTTTACAAGCCTCGCGTAAACAAATTGCGGATTTATTAGCTTGTAGTGAACAAGAGATTGTATTTACCTCGGGCGGAACGGAGAGTGATAATTGGGCATTAAAAGGCTTGGCTTTTGAAAAAGCTAACTTTGGCAAGCACATTATTATTTCAGCTATTGAGCATCCCGCTGTTAGTGAAAGTGCAAAATGGCTAGAAGAACAAGGCTTCTCTATTTCACGTGTACCTGTAACTAAAGAGGGGATTGTTGACGTCAATCAGTTAGCATCTTTAATTCGCAAAGATACCATTTTAGTATCCATTATGGCTGTGAATAATGAAATTGGTTCTATTCAACCTATCAAAGCTATTTCAGAACTATTAGCTGATAAGCCAGGCATTGCCTTTCACGTCGATGCTGTTCAGGCAATTGGTAAGCTACCAACCCAAGAGTTCCTGACTGACCGTGTCGATTTTGCCTCTTTTTCTGGGCATAAGTTTCATGCAGTTCGTGGTGTAGGGTTTCTTTATATCAAATCTGGAAAAAGACTTAGTCCATTATTAAATGGTGGCGGTCAGGAAAAAGGGCTACGGTCAACAACTGAAAATCTTCCTGCGATTGCCAGTATGGCCAAGGCGCTCCGTCTTGTAAAAGAGCATGAAGAAGTGACTATTAAGAAAATTTCAGTCATGAAAAAGGTCTTATTTGAGGCTATTTCGGACTATGAAGATGTTACTATGTTTTCAGGTATTGATGAATTCGTACCAAATATTCTTACTTTTGGAATAAAAGGTGTCCGTGGAGAAGTTTTAGTCCATGCATTTGAGAATCATGATATTTACATTTCGACAACTAGTGCCTGCTCTTCAAAGGCTGGAAAACCAGCGGGGACTTTAATTGCTATGGGAGTTCCGTTACAGTCTGCTCAGACTGCAGTTCGCATCAGTTTAGATGATGATAATGATATGGGGCAGGTTGAACAATTTTTAACTATCTTTAAACAGATTTATGATAAAACACAGAAAGTTAGATAATATGCAATACTCAGAAATTATGGTTAGACATGGCGAATTGTCAACCAAAGGAAAAAATCGCATGCGCTTTATTAACAAATTAAAGCGTAATATTCAGGATGTTCTTTCCATCTATCCAGAAATTAAGGTTCATTCTGATAGAGATAGAACACACGTCTTTTTAAATGGAACAGCATATGAGCCGGTAATTGAAGCATTAAAGCATGTTTTTGGAATTCAAGCACTTTCTCCTGTCTACAAAGTGGAAAAGAGTGTGCCAGTACTCATTGAATCCGTTCAGCAAATTATGACAGGTCTTTATTTTGAGGGCATGACCTTCAAAATTTCTGGTAAGCGCAGCGATCACAATTTTGAATTAGACAGTACTGAATTAAATCGAACTTTAGGTGGTGCTGTTTTTGAGGTTTTACCAAATATTCAAGCGCAAATGAAAAAACCAGATGTTAATTTGAAAGTTGAGATTCGTGATGAAGCAGCTTATATTTCATATGAAGACATTAAAGGTGCTGGTGGCCTTCCAGTAGGTACATCAGGAAAAGGGATGCTGATGCTTTCTGGAGGTATTGATTCCCCAGTTGCTGGCTACTTAGCATTGAAACGTGGTGTCGAAATTGAGGCAGTTCACTTTGCTAGTCCGCCTTATACAAGTCCTGGTGCTTTGAAAAAAGCACAAGAGTTAACACGTCGCCTAGTGAGATTTGGTGGCAATATTCAATTTATTGAAGTGCCGTTCACAGAAATCCAAGAGGAAATTAAAGATAAAGCTCCAGAAGCTTACCTGATGACCTTAACGCGTCGTTTTATGATGCGGATTACAGATGCCATCCGTGCCAGTCGTAGTGGCTTAGTTATTATTAATGGTGAAAGCCTTGGACAAGTTGCAAGTCAGACCTTGGAAAGCATGCAAGCCATTAATGCTGTAACATCAACTCCAGTCATTAGACCAGTTGTTACAATGGATAAATTAGAAATTATTGATATTGCACAAGCCATTGATACCTTTGATATTTCAATTCAACCATTTGAAGATTGTTGTACAATTTTTGCGCCAGATCGTCCTAAAACTAACCCTAAGTTAAAAAATGTTGAAAAGTATGAAGAACGTTTTGATATTGAAGGATTAGTTGCGCGTGCAGTAGCCGGCATTAGAGTTACTGAAATTGGACCAGAGCAAACAAGTGATGAAATGTCTGATTTGATTGATGTTCTTTTATAACATGAAAAAGTAATCTTTTTTACGAAAGGATTGCTTTTCTTCTATCTATGAAAGGGATTTCGAATATGATATACTATTGGGGTAAAGAGGTGGTGATGTAATGGATCAAAACAAGCTGATACGTAAACTTATTTATTATGTTTTAGTAGTAATTGTGTCGATATTAATTTTTGGTTTAATTTACGATTTTTTGAGTTTTAGGAAACATGATACACAGTCCTCAACTAAAGAATCTAAGACAAAAACAGCCCAAATTGTTGCAAATGGAGATATCCTTATCCACGATGGCTTATATATGAGTGCTGAAACACAAGCTGGTCATTATGATTTCAATCCTTATTTTGAATTTGTCAAAGAGCGTATTAGCCGTGCAGATTTAGCTATCGGTGATTACGAAGGAACAATTAGTCCGGACTATCCACTTGCCGGCTATCCTTTATTTAATGCGCCAAGAGAAATCGCTAGTGCAATAAAGGAAACTGGCTATGACGTTGTTGATTTAGCACATAACCATATTTTAGACTCTGGCTTAGCCGGTGCAATTAATACAAAAAACACATTTAAAAAACTTGGCATTGATAGTATCGGGATATACAGCAAGGACCGATCAAAGGAAAATTTTCTGATCAAAAATGTGAATGGCATCAAAATAGCTATTTTAGGTTATTCGTACGGTTATAATGGGATGGAAGCCAACTTAACAAAAACAGAGTATGACAAACATATGTCTGATTTTGATGAAAAGAAAATAAAAGCTGACATTCAAAAGGCTGAAAAGATAGCAGATATTACAATAGTCATGCCACAAGATGGTGTTGAATATGCATTACAGCCAACCGATAAACAAAAAGAACTGTATCAAAATATGGTGACATGGGGGGCGGATATTATTTTTGGAGGACACCCACATGTCGTAGAACCTGCTCAAGTTATCAAAAAAGGTAAAGATAAAAAGTTTATTATATATTCTATGGGTAATTTTATATCCAATCAGCGTTTAGAAACTGTAGATGACATATGGACTGAACGTGGTCTTTTAATGGATGTTACAATTAGTAAAACTGGAAAGAAAACAACAATAAAAACCGTTAAAGCTCATCCGACAATGGTAATTGCAAAAGAACGAGGTGTTGTTGGTAAAGACGGATATGAGTTATATAATTATCGAACCTTAGTTTTAGAGGATTTTATTAAGGGAGGAAAATATCGGAAAAAAATTGATAAGGTGACACAAGAAAAAGTAGACGTTGCTTATAAAGAAATGGTTGATCATGTTAATTTGAAATGGTAAATTATTTAATAAAAAAATCTCAAAATACTTGCTAAATAATAATGGTATTGCTATAATAGTAATGTTGACTAAGTGCACATCCTGTGCAACCGCACGAAAATCGTATATAAGTAGATAACTATCTCACGATAACTGGCGAGTCTTCACAGAGGGAAACCTCACAACAAATTTATAGGAGGTGCATCATGAGCACATACGCAATCATCAAAACTGGTGGAAAACAAGTTAAAGTTGAAGTAGGTCAAGCTATCTATGTTGAGAAAATCAACGCTGAAGCTGGAGCAGAAGTAACATTTAACGAAGTTGTTCTTGTCGGTGGTGACAAAACTGTAGTTGGTACTCCAGTTGTTGAAGGAGCTACTGTAGTTGGAACTGTTGAAAAACAAGGAAAACAAAAGAAAGTTGTAACTTTCAAGTATAAACCTAAAAAAGGTAGCCACCGTAAACAAGGTCATCGTCAACCTTACACTAAAGTTGTCATCAACGCAATCAACGCTTAATTTTATGTCATGATAAAAGCAATTTTTACTCGTCAAAAGGATGGTTCATTGAGCAGTGCAACACTGACAGGCCACGCTGGCAGTGGTGAATTTGGCTTTGATATCGTTTGCGCTTCGGTTAGTACACTTGCAATTAACTTTATTAATTCGCTGGAGGTTCTTGCTGATATTCAAGCAGATATAAAAATGAATAACGTTGAAGGTGGATATATGAAAATTTCTATTCCACATGACAATCAGGAGAAAGTTCAACTGTTATTTGAATCTTTTCTTCTGGGAATGACTACCTTGTCTGAAGACTCTTCTGAGTTTGTGAAGACAAAAGTCATCTAAATTTATATAAGAGAGGAAACAACATTATGTTAAAAATGAATCTTGCTAACTTGCAACTTTTCGCCCACAAAAAAGGTGGAGGTTCTACATCAAATGGTCGTGACTCACAAGCAAAACGTCTTGGAGCTAAAGCTGCTGATGGTCAAACTGTATCAGGTGGATCAATTCTTTTCCGTCAACGCGGAACTCATATCTACCCAGGTGTGAACGTTGGTCGTGGTGGAGACGATACACTTTTTGCAAAAGTTGAAGGTGTTGTACGTTTTGAACGTAAAGGTCGTGACAAACGTCAAGTATCTGTATACCCAGTTGCTAAATAATGCATACTAAATAGAAAAGTCTTCTGTCTAACAGAGGCTTTTTTCTTTAGTAATCTAATGTGTCTGTGATAGTGAAAATGGTGACTAATAAAGAGATTGCTAACGTTAATAATGATATCATCTACTAAAGCGTTAGTTATTTAGTCAAAACAAAAAGTCTCTAATATCATGTTTACGCTAGTAAGACTAATGACCCTTTTTTTGATATAATAGGGTAATTAGATAAAGGAACAGTATAAATGAACATTCAACAATTACGTTATGTAGTAGCTATAGCAAATAACGGAACTTTTCGTGAAGCTGCTAATAAATTATATGTTAGTCAACCCAGTTTATCTGTCTCTATTCGAGATCTAGAAGAAGAACTGGGGTTTCAAATCTTTACAAGAACGAGTACTGGTACGGTTTTAACAAGTCAAGGATTGATGTTTTACGAAAAAGCGTTAGAAGTTGTCAAATCTTTTGATAGCTTTGAAAAACAATTTTCACAGTCTGATTTGGATCAAAATGAATTTTCTGTAGCTAGTCAGCATTATGATTTTCTAGCACCATTAATGACAACTTTTGCAACTGAAGCTAAAGACCATAAAGTATTACGGATTTTCGAGACAACGACAATTAAAATTCTAGATGAGGTTGCTCAAGGGGATAGTGAAATAGGAATTATTTATTTGAATGCTCAGAATCGTAAGGGACTATTTCAACGAATGGAAAAGCTGAGCTTAGAATACGTCAATATCATTCCATTTCAAACTCATATTTATATCAGAAAAGACCATCCTTTGGCAGGCTTTGCTAATTTAAAGTTAGAAGATTTAAATGGCTTTCCAGTTGTCAAATTTACCCAAGAAAAAGATGACTATTTGTACTATTCTGAGAATTTTGTTAATGCTAATCAAACAAATTTGATTTATAATGTTACAGACAGAGCTACATTAAATGGCATTTTAGAACGCACAGATGCATTTGCGACTGGTTCTGGATTTTTAGATCAAAGTAGTGTGAATGGGATCAAGGTCATTCCTTTGGTTAATCATATTGAAAATGAAATGATTTATATCAAACGCAAAGATAAGAATCTTTCTTCTACAGCATTACGTTTTGTTGGGTTATTACAAGACTATTTTAAACAAGAAAAAGAAAGTTAAGGAAATGAAGTGGTTCAAATTAATTGTAGGCAGTCTAGTCCTCATCCTACTGGATCAACTAAGTAAGTGGTGGATTGTCGAACATATTCCTCTTGGAGAAATAAAGGCACTAATTCCAGGAGTGATTAGTCTTACCTATTTACAAAATAGAGGTGCAGCTTTTTCAATACTTCAAGAGCAACATTGGTTTTTTATTCTTATGACTCTCCTTGTTGTTGGAGGTATTTTGTTCTATTACCATAAACAGTCCCAAATGATAGCAGTAAAACAAGTAGCATTAGTTTTAATTTTGTCTGGCGCACTTGGAAATTTTATTGACCGAATAAGACTTGGTTATGTTGTTGATATGATTCATACAGACTTTATGAATTTTGCTATTTTTAATGTTGCGGATTCCTATCTTTCAATAGGAGTTGTTCTACTCATGCTCATTCTATGGAAGGAAGATAAATGGAATTAATAATATCAAAAGCAGGCAGTCGTCTAGATAAGGCAATTGCAGATTTAACGGAACTATCACGTGGTCAGGCCAATGAAGCTATAAAAGAAGGTAATATTTTAGTTAATGGCCAAGCTGCTAAAGCTAAGTACGCTGTCAAAATAGGTGACGTCATTACTTATGAGATTCCAGAAGAAGAGGTTCTGGATTACCAAGCCGAGGATATTCCTCTAGAAGTCGTATATGAAGACGAAGATTTGGCAATAATTAATAAACCACAAGGAATGGTCGTCCACCCTTCGGCTGGTCACAGTTCTGGAACAATGGTTAATGCTTTGTTGTATCAAATCAAAGATTTATCGGGGATTAATGGCGTTGTCCGACCAGGGATTGTCCATCGTATTGACAAAGATACTTCAGGTTTATTGATGGTAGCAAAAAATGATGCTGCGCATCAGGCTTTGGCTGATGAATTGAAAGCAAAAAAATCTCTCAGAAAATATTTGGCTATTGTGCACGGCAATTTACCAAATGATCGTGGTGTCATTGAAGCGCCAATTGGTCGAAGTGAAAAAGATCGTAAAAAGCAAGCCGTAATCGCTAAAGGGAAAGAGGCAGTTACCAGATTTCAAGTTGTTGAGCGATTTGGTGACTATACCTTAGTTGAATTGACTTTGGAGACTGGTCGAACACACCAAATTAGGGTTCATATGGCTTATATCGGACATCCTGTTGCAGGAGATCCCTTATATGGGCCACGAAAAACGTTAACTGGAAATGGGCAATTTTTACATGCTCAAACTTTAGGGTTAACGCATCCTAGCACAGGTGAAGTAATGACATTTTCGGCTCAACCTCCAAAAGTATTTCAAACTGCAATAGAAAAACTGAGGAATCAGAACTAGTTTATCAATTTTAAAAAATTGTAAAATAGTATTGTTTTTCACGAGAGAATTTGCTATACTAGTAAAAATTTAATAATCCTTTAAAACGGTCCCGTGAGGCTGGCAAGGAGAAAAGATCAAGAAAAGTGTACGCCTGTATTGGGGTGTGCCATAATTTTGTAAGTCTCCTTGTATACAAGGAGACTTTTTTTATGACTTTGGAGGTTAACATGAAGCAAAAAGAAATTGTTGATGATGTGACGATGAAACGTGCCATCACACGGATAACTTATGAAATAATCGAGCGCAATAAAAACCTTGATAATATTGTATTAGTTGGTATCAAAACTAGAGGAGTCTATTTAGCAAGACGAATGCAAGAACGTCTCCAGCAATTAGAAGGGCTTGAAATTCCATTAGGAGAGCTTGATATTAAACCATTCAGAGATGATATTAAGGTAGAAGAAGATACGACAGTAATGCCAGTTGACATCACAGGAAAAGATATTATTTTAGTTGATGATGTTCTATATACAGGAAGAACAATACGTGCAGCTATTGATAATTTAGTTAGTCTTGGTCGACCAGGGAGAGTAAGTTTAGCTGTCTTGGTTGATAGAGGGCATCGTGAATTGCCTATTCGTGCTGACTATGTTGGAAAAAATATTCCAACAAGTAGTGTAGAGGATATTGTTGTAGAAGTTGTTGAAGTAGATGGTAACGACAGAGTTAGCATTGTAGATCCTTCATAAGAATAGGGAGAGAAAATGAAAGATATTAGTTATGATGTTGAAGAAGTACCAAAAGCAGGGATCTTGTTTGGGTTATCATTTCAACACTTATTTGCAATGTTTGGAGCAACAGTACTAGTACCAATTTTAGTTGGCATTGATCCTTCTGTTGCTTTATTATCAAGTGGACTTGGAACCTTAGCTCATCTATCAGTTACGAAATTTAAGATTCCTGCCTATATGGGTTCAAGTTTTGCTTATATTGCTGCAATGCAGATGTTGATGAAAACAGATGGGATTGGAGCTGTTGCACAAGGAGCAATCACTGGTGGACTTGTTTACTTTGCAGTCGCCTTAATTGTACGATCAGTTGGTAATGAATGGATTGATAAGATATTACCACCGGTTGTTGTAGGTCCAATTGTTATGGTTATTGGATTAAGTCTAGCTTCAACAGCTGTTAATAGTGTCATGTTAAAAGATGGAAAATATAGCATACTCTATTTACTGATTGGTATGGTAACCTTATTAGCAGTTATTTTCTTTAATATCTATGGTAAAGGTTTAGTGGCGATTATCCCAATCTTGTTAGGGCTACTAGTTGGTTATATTTTTGCAATAGTAGTTGGCCTGGTTACAGGTCAAGAAATCATTAGCTTTACTGCAGTTTCACAAGCCAAATGGCTTAGCATTCCATCGGTTTCACTTCCCTTCTTAAGTTATGGTTTCAAATTCTATCCAAGTGCTATATTAACAATGGCACCGATTGCTTTTGTAACAATGACAGAGCATTTTGGTCATGTCATGGTCTTGAATAGCTTAACAAATCGAGACTACTTTAAAGATCCAGGTCTAGATAAAACTCTTACAGGTGATGGCTTTGCTCAAATTATTGCAGGTTTCTTAGGTGCCCCTCCAGTAACATCATATGGTGAAAACATTGGTGTCATGGCCCTCAATAAAATTTTCTCAGTTTATGTTATCGCTGGTGCAGCGGTCATTGCTGCGCTACTTAGCTTTGTTGGTAAAATTTCTGCCCTCATTCAATCAATTCCTTCACCAGTAATTGGTGGGATATCCGTTGCTCTCTTTGGAGTTATTGCATCAAGTGGTTTAAAAATTCTAATTGAATCAAAAGTTGATATGGATAATAAAAAAAATCTTTTGATTGCAAGTGTTATCTTGGTATCTGGGATTGGTGGATTGATGCTTCAAGTACAAGGCTTACAAATTTCAGGAGTGGCCTTCTCAACTTTGCTTGGAATTATATTGTACAGAGTATTACCAGAAAAATAATCATCTAAAAATAGTCGCAACATAGTTTATTAAAGGGGGAAATCATGTCAGTAATCAATAATCAAATAGCACTTAACCATTTAGTTTCAATGGAATTACTCACTAATGATGAGGTCTTAGGTTTAATTACCCGTGGCTATCAGTATAAACTAGGTAAGGTTGAATTCAAAGATAATAGTCATCTCTTTGCGACAAATTTATTCTTTGAAAATTCTACCAGAACACATAAATCATTTGAGGTTGCGGAACGAAAAATGGGGCTCCCAGTAGTCGATTTTAACGTAGATACTAGTTCCGTTAATAAAGGTGAGACACTTTATGATACGGTTTTGACCATGAGTGCTTTGGGAGTTGATATTTGTGTCATCAGACACCCTGAAGTTGATTACTATAAAAAATTAATTGAGAGCCCAACGATCAGTACCTCAATTATTAATGGTGGCGATGGTTCTGGCCAACACCCTAGTCAGTGCTTACTTGATTTAATGACAATTTATGAAGAATTTGGGCGTTTCGATGGTCTTAAAGTGGCTATCGCAGGTGACTTGACACATTCTCGCGTGGCAAAATCAAATATGCAAATTCTGCAAAGGCTTGGCGCTCACGTTTACTTCTGTGGGCCAGAAAAGTGGTATTCCAGTGAATTTGAAGCCTATGGGACTTATAAAGATATAGATGAGATTATTGAAGACTTAGATGTTTTAATGTTACTTCGTGTACAACACGAACGCCATGATGGTACGGCTGGATTTTCCAAGAAAGAATATCATGAAAAATTTGGTTTGACAGAAGGCCGCTATGAGCGATTAAAAAATCAAGCAATTATTATGCATCCGGCTCCGGTTAATAGAGAAGTTGAAATTGCGGATAGTTTAGTTGAAGCTCCTAAAGCAAGAATAGTTGCTCAAATGGAAAACGGTGTTTATGTCAGAATGGCTATAATAGAAGCTATTTTGAATGGAAGAAATAACGCGTAATTAACATAGGAGGGCCTAATGACAAAAAGACTATTACTCTTAGAAGATGGAACTATTTTTGAAGGTTCTGCTATTGGCGCAGATATTGATGTGACTGGTGAAATAGTATTTAATACAGGAATGACAGGTTATCAAGAGTCAATTACTGACCAATCTTATAACGGGCAACTCTTGACCTTTACTTACCCTTTAATAGGTAATTATGGGGTAAACAGAGATGATTACGAAAGTATTGTTCCGACATGCAAGGGTGTCATTGTTTCTGAGATTAGTCGATGTGCAAGTAATTGGCGACAACAAATGACATTAGATGAATTTTTAAAAGCTAAAGGTATTCCCGGTATTGCTGGCATTGATACCCGTGCCCTGACTAAAATAATTCGTCGTTTCGGAACGATGAAAGCTACTTTAGCTGATGAGGGAGATTCACTTGACCATCTAAAAGATCAGTTAAAGGCAACAGTTTTACCTACAAATAATATTGAACAAGTTTCGACTAAGTCAGCTTATCTATCCTCTGGAATTGGAAGAAATATTGTTCTTGTCGATTTTGGATTGAAGCACTCGATTTTAAGAGAATTTGCTAAAAGACAATGTCATGTAACAGTAGTACCATTTGATGTAACAGCCGAAGAAATTTTAGCTTTAAACCCTGATGGGCTTATGTTATCAAATGGACCAGGAAACCCAGAGGATTTGCCTCAGGCACTTGAAATGATTAGAGGTGTTCAGGGAAAAGTTCCAATCTTTGGAATTTGTATGGGACACCAACTGTTTAGTTTAGCAAATGGTGCAAGAACCTATAAAATGACTTTTGGTCATCGTGGATTTAACCATGCCGTACGAGAAATAGCTACAGGACGAATTGATTTTACAAGTCAAAATCATGGTTATGCTGTTGAAAGAGATAGTTTACCAGAAGAGTTAATGATAACGCACGAAGAGATTAATGATGGCTCCCTTGAAGGTGTAAAACATCGTTATTATCCAGCCTTCTCAGTGCAATTTCATCCAGATGCAGCCCCAGGGCCGCATGATGCTTCCTACTTATTTGATACATTTTTAGAAATGATTGATGCTTTTCAGTTAGAAAAAAGCTAACTAATATTTAATTCTATCCAGAGAGATAGGAAATAGAAAGGAGTAGGAGAGGGGATTTCTGATTGTGGAGACTACTTTAGATGTCAAAAAATCATTATATGAGTTATTAATAGAAGAAAGTTAGAGAGTGAGACAAAAGTCAGTAATTTCGTAGAAATTTGATTTTGTCGTCCACCTCCGCAAAGTTGAGTAGGGCTATAGCAGTTGATTTTCAACGTATTAGAGCCCACTCAACTACTGCGTTACATACATAAATCTATATAAAGATTAGAGTCTGAGAATATTTTATCCAGCCTCTTATTTTAAGAAATGCTTCTATTTCCCCTCTCTATCTAAAATATGCCAAAACGTACTGATATTAACAAAATTATGGTGATTGGTTCAGGTCCAATTATCATTGGTCAAGCAGCAGAATTTGATTATGCGGGAACTCAAGCTTGCTTAGCTTTGAGAGAAGAAGGTTACCAAGTTATTTTAGTAAACTCAAATCCAGCTACAATTATGACTGACAAAGACATAGCTGACAAAGTGTATATCGAACCTATAACACTTGAATTTGTGAGTCGGATTATTCGCAAAGAACGGCCTGATGCCTTATTGCCAACACTAGGTGGGCAAACGGGCCTTAATATGGCCATGGAATTGTCACAATCAGGGATTTTGGATGAATTAGATATTGAATTATTAGGCACCAAATTATCAGCAATCGATCAAGCAGAAGATCGCGATTTATTTAAACAGTTAATGAAGGATTTGGAACAACCTATTCCTGAATCAGAAATAGTTCACACGGTTGAAGAAGCAATTGATTTTGCAAATCAGATTGGCTACCCTATCATTGTCAGACCTGCTTTTACCTTAGGTGGTACAGGTGGAGGGATGTGTTCTAATGAAGAACAATTGCGAGAAGTTGCTGAGAATGGTTTAAAGTTATCACCTGTTACCCAATGTTTAATTGAGCGCTCAATAGCTGGCTATAAAGAAATTGAATACGAAGTCATGCGTGATGCTGCAGATAATGCATTGGTTGTTTGTAATATGGAGAATTTTGATCCTGTGGGTATTCATACAGGCGACTCAATCGTCTTTGCTCCGACACAGACTTTGTCTGATGTGGAACATCAATTGTTGCGTGATGCTAGTCTAAAAATCATACGTGCCTTAAAAATTGAAGGTGGGTGTAATGTTCAATTGGCATTGGATCCACATTCTTATAACTATTATGTGATTGAAGTCAATCCTCGCGTCTCACGTTCGTCAGCATTAGCTTCAAAAGCGACTGGCTATCCAATTGCTAAGTTAGCAGCAAAAATTGCTGTTGGATTAACTCTTGATGAGATGATTAACCCTGTAACAGGGACAACTTATGCTATGTTTGAACCAGCTCTCGACTATGTGGTGGCTAAGATTCCTCGCTTTCCCTTTGATAAATTTGAACATGGCGATCGCCGTCTGGGAACACAGATGAAGGCAACAGGAGAAGTTATGGCAATTGGCCGCAATCTTGAAGAAGCACTCTTAAAAGCCTGTCGCTCACTGGAGATTGGGGTTTATCATAATGCTATGCCTGAATTAAGTCAAGTCAGTGATGAAGTGCTCTATGAAAAAATGGTGAAACCACAAGATGACCGTCTTTTCTATATTTCAGAAGCTATCCGACGAGGGATTTCGATTGAGGAAATTGCAGAGCTTACAAAAATTGACTTGTTCTTCCTAGATAAATTATTACATATCTTTGAAATTGAAACAGACCTAGCAGGTCAAAAAGGGGACCTTAACAGCTTAAAACTAGCCAAGAAATATGGCTTTTCTGATAGAATAATCGCTGATCTGTGGAACGATTCGCCAGAGGCGATTAGAAACTTACGACTGGCTCATCAGATTATACCTGTCTATAAAATGGTTGATACTTGTGCAGCTGAGTTTGCTTCTGAAACACCCTATTTTTACTCTAGTTATGAGTGGGAAAATGAATCCCATAAGTCGGAAAAGGAATCAGTTATTGTGCTTGGTTCGGGACCAATTCGTATTGGTCAAGGTGTTGAATTTGACTATGCGACAGTTCATTCCGTAAAGGCAATTCAAGAAGCGGGTTATGAAGCTATTATTATTAACTCAAATCCGGAAACTGTGTCAACTGATTTTTCGATATCTGATAAATTGTATTTTGAACCATTGACCTTTGAAGATGTTATGCATGTGATTGACCTTGAGAAGCCAAAGGGTGTTTTAGTTCAATTTGGTGGGCAAACGGCTATCAATTTGGCTGCTGATCTTGAACGAGCAGGAGTGACTATTTTAGGAACACAGGTTGACGATCTAGACCGAGCTGAAAATCGTGATTTATTTGAGAAAGTTTTAAGTCAGCTTGGGATTCCACAACCAACTGGGAAAACAGCAACAAATGAAGAAGAAGCTGTGCAAGTTGCAAAAACAATTGGTTTTCCAGTCTTAGTCCGTCCATCATATGTTTTAGGTGGTCGTGCAATGGAGATTGTTGATAATGAAGAAAACCTAAGAAATTATATGAGAACAGCTGTAAAAGCTAGTCCAGAATACCCTGTTTTAATTGACTCTTATATTGTTGGGAAAGAATGTGAAGTTGATGCAATCTCGGATGGAAAAGAAGTTCTACTACCAGGGATTATGGAACATATTGAACGTGCTGGTGTGCATTCAGGTGACTCTATGGCTGTATATCCGCCACAACATTTAAGTCAATCAGTCATTGACAAAATTGTTGATTATACCAAAAAGCTAGCAATCGGACTGAAATGTGTTGGAATGATGAATATTCAATTTGTTATTAAGAAAGAAACCGTGTATGTCATTGAAGTAAATCCTAGAGCCAGTCGAACTGTTCCGTTTTTATCAAAAGTGACAGGTATCCCGATGGCTAAGGTGGCTACTAAATTAATCTTAGGACAAACGTTAAATCAGCTAGGTTATCAAGAGGGATTGTATCCAGAAACGACAACTATTCACATTAAAGCTCCAGTCTTTTCTTTCAATAAATTGGCTAAAGTAGATAGTTTGTTAGGACCAGAAATGAAATCGACAGGAGAAGTCATGGGATCAGACCTAACAATTGAAAAAGCCTTATATAAAGCATTTGAAGCCAGTTATTCTCATATGAAAGATTATGGGACTATCGTCTTTACAATCAGTGATGAAGACAAAAATGAAGCATTACATTTAGCTGAAAAATTTAATAGTCTAGGCTACCACATTTTAGCAACAAGTGGCACTGCGGATTTCTTTTTTAAAGAAGGATTGCATGTTTCAAAAGTAGCCAAAGTAGGTCAGAGTCAAAAAGACATTACTAGTCTAATGAGACAAGGCAAGATTCAATGTGTTATCAATACGGTAGACAAACAAAGTCAAGCTGGCAGGGATGGTCAGATTATTCGAAGTACAGCTATTGAACAAGGTATTCCACTCTTTACTGCATTAGATACAGTCCAAGCAATGCTAAAAGTTTTAGACAGTCGAGGCTTTTCAGCATGTGCCATATGATTGCAAACCCAAAAAACCATTTCTATTTGAGAAATGGTTTTTATTACAGTTTTGTAAGGAATTTAAGCATCAATTTTTATTATAATAAGAGAGTGGGACAGACTCAAGAGTCTTTAATAGCTTGACAGGTTATTGAAATGATTATATACTTGTCTTATGAAAATAATACAAATAGGAGTTTCGTTATGTCTAGATCGAAAAAGACAAAAATGTCTAAAAAATTGCAGGTAATTATTTCAGGCGGAGTAATTGCTATCCTTATTATTACTGGTACTTTCTTATATTTTCAAAGTAAAACTAGTCATGAAAAATTAGCTTATTCTACAGCAAATGTAAAGGAAGGAAGTGTTAATTCATCGACACTGTTGTCTGGAACAGTAAAAGCTGAGTCAGAAGAATATGTTTATTACGACCCTTCAAGAGGGACTACAGCAGAAGTTACTGTTAAAGTGGGTGATAAAGTTACAAAGGGTCAACAACTTGTACAATATAATACAAGTACAACTCAGGCAGCCTATGATACAGCTGTTAGGAATCTAAATAAAGTTGGAAGGCAAATTAATTATTTAAGAACTTATGGTGTTCCTATGGTTCAAGCCGAAACATCCCAAGATTCAAGTTCTGGCGCTGTTCAAGGGAACAGTTCATCGTCTTCATCTAATGCCAGTTACAACCAACAGTTGCAAGATTTAAATGATGCCTACGCAAACGCACAAGCTGAAGTCAATAAAACTCAGGATGCATTAAATCAGACGGTGGTGGTGAGTAGCGTAGATGGTACAGTTGTTGAGGTTGACAATGATATTAATCCTGCATCAAAAGAAAGTCAAACGATTGTTCATGTTGCTTCTGAAGGTCAACTGCAGGTGAAGGGGAGCTTAACTGAATACGATTTGGCAAATATTAAACAAGATCAGGACGTTAAAATAAAATCAAAAGTCTATCCTGAAAAAGAATGGACTGGTAAAATTGCTTATATTTCCAATTATCCTAGTCAATCGAATCAAGGTACATCTGGATCTGGAAAAACTTCAACTTCAAATGCTTCAAATTATGAATTTAAAGCTAATATCACTAGTCCACTTGAAAACTTGAAACAAGGATTTTCAGTGTCAGTAGAAGTGGTCAATAATTCTAAACACTTATTAGTACCTGTCTCAGCAATTGTTAGTGAAGGAAAAAAATCTTATATTTGGCTTTATGATAATACAACATCCAAAGTTAAAAAAAGAGAAGTGACTTTGGGAAATGCTGATGGGAAGCACCAGGAAGTCCTGACTGGTATTAAAGCTGGACAACTAGTTATTACGAATCCAGATAAACAGATAAAAGAAAACCAAAAATTAGACAATGTTGACACTGGTTCAGATAAGGGAGCTGAGGTGACAAAATAGTGACTGAAGAAAAAAACATATTAATTCAGTTGAAGGATATTGTAAAAAGTTATAAAAACGGTGATCAAGAATTGCAGGTTCTTAAAGGGATAAACTTAACAGTATCTGAAGGCGAATTTCTTGCTATAATGGGTCCTTCTGGGTCTGGGAAATCAACTTTGATGAATATTATTGGATTGTTGGATCGACCAACAAAAGGGGATTATCAATTAAATGGAACTGCTGTTGAAAAGTTAAATGATCGTAGGTTAGCTCAGGTTAGAAATGAAGAAATTGGTTTTGTATTTCAACAATTTTTTCTATTATCTAAATTAACAGCCTTACAAAATGTAGAACTTCCTTTAATTTATGCTGGAGTTGGATTATCAAAACGTAAAGAATTAGCAAAGCAATTTTTGGATAAAGTTGAATTATCTAGTCGCATGAAACATTTACCTTCTGAATTATCAGGAGGTCAAAAGCAAAGAGTTGCTATAGCCAGAGCATTAGTAAATAGCCCATCGATTATTTTAGCTGACGAACCAACTGGAGCATTAGATACTAAAACGGGTGAGCAAATTATGACCTTACTAACAGAGTTAAACAAGGAAGGTAAAACCATTATTATGGTTACACATGAACCGGATATAGCTGATTTTGCAACTCGTAAAATTGTTATCAGAGATGGCGAAATCACAGCTGATACTACAGAAAGCGTCCGTATTGAATAGGAGGAACAAATGGAAAACTGGAAATTTGCTCTTAGTTCAATCTGGGGGCACAAACTTA
This sequence comes from Streptococcus hongkongensis, assembly GCF_053206145.1. Lineage (NCBI taxonomy): Bacteria > Bacillati > Bacillota > Bacilli > Lactobacillales > Streptococcaceae > Streptococcus > Streptococcus hongkongensis. The sequence goes on along the minus strand of NZ_JBRUGD010000009.1, from coordinate 46,885 downwards.
GGTCACTTTTAACAATGCTAGGTATTATTATCGGAGTATCAGCTGTTGTTATTATTATGGGACTTGGAAATGCTATGAAAAAAAGTGTGACCGATTCTTTTTCAAATAAAGAAAAAGAAGTTCAAATTTATTTTAAATCGAATGCTGATGTAGACGATCCTTATGCCGTTTATAATATTAAAGAAAATACTGAAGATGTAAAAACAGAATGGCTAGAGCAAGTTGTGCGAGATGTCGATGGCGTTGATTCATATTATGTTATGAATAATACAACATCTACGATTTCTTATAATAAGAAAAAAATGAAGAATGTCAATATTACTGGTGCCAGTAAAGATTATTTCAACATCAAGAAGTATCACATTCAAGCAGGGCGAACACTGAATGATAATGACTATAAAAATTTTTCACGTATTATATTAATTGATACGGCCTTATCAGATGAGTTATTCGGTAAGGGGAATTATAAAGATGCTATTAATAAGGTTGTTAGCATTGAATCAAAGGACTACTTAGTTGTAGGTGTTTACAAAACGGATATGCAAACTGTTTCAATGTCAGGTATGACAACTGGCGGAGCAGTAATGGCAAATACACAAGTTGCATCAGAGTTCAATGTTAATGAAGTTGGAACTATCCATATTCATGTCTCTGATATCCAAAGAAGTATTATCATTGGTCGCCAAGCTGCAAAAATGTTAACGCGTTTATCTCATGTGAAAAATGGCAAATATACAATTCCAGATACCAGTCAGATTGTTAAAAAAATCGATCAACAATTTGGTATAATGACTACCGTAATAGGTTCTATTGCAGGCATTTCACTATTGGTTGGGGGAATAGGTGTTATGAATATTATGCTTGTTTCTGTGACTGAAAGAACTAGAGAAATTGGACTTCGTAAGGCTTTGGGGGCAACACGGATGAAGGTTCTTACACAATTTTTAATTGAATCAATTGTTCTGACGATTTTAGGTGGGATGATTGGTTTAATACTTGCTTATATTACAGTTGGTGGACTGGGAAATGCTATGCATCTAAAAAATGCCTCAGTATCACTTAATGTTGCAGTTATTGCTATAGTTTTCTCAGCTACAATTGGAATTATCTTTGGTTTACTTCCTGCAAATAAAGCAAGTAAATTAAACCCAATTGAGGCCTTACGTTATGAATAAATTTGGCATTAGCCATAGTTGTTAAAGAAAATTTTTCGGATTATTGGAACAGTTTCTATTATTTTGTCAATTGTCTTTTTTTCTGATTGACAAACTTGAGGCTATTAATAATCCCAAAGCCTTATCAGAACTAATAAAATATCAAGTTATTATAGGGGCAATATTATTCTTATAGCTATTTTTGGATTTATGGTGGAGGCTTTTTAATTCATTTATTTTCTTAGCGAGCTATTTTATACGGAGAAAATCTTTATCAAAACTGTCAAGAAAAAAACTTGACAGAATGAATGCCTTAAGATATACTAAGTAGAGTAAGAAGTGCAAAGAGTTCTTCTTGTAAATATAAAAAGAAAAAAGAAAAGAGACTTAATAAAATGGCAGTAAAAATCCGTTTAACTCGTATGGGTTCTAAGAAAAAACCTTTCTACCGTATCAATGTTGCAGATTCACGTGCACCACGTGATGGACGCTTTATCGAAACTGTTGGAACATACAATCCATTAGTTGCTGAAAATCAAGTAACACTTAAAGAAGATCGTATTCTTGACTGGATGTCAAAAGGCGCACAACCTTCTGATACTGTACGCAATATTCTTTCAAAAGCTGGAGTTATGACTAAATTCCACGAGCAAAAATTCTCAAAATAATAAAAGCCTATGGATACCATTGAAAATCTTATTATCGCCATTGTGAAACCTTTGATTTCACATCCAGACAATCTTACCATCAAAATTGAAGATACACCAGAATTTTTGGAGTATCATCTTGACTTGGATGCTCAAGACATCGGTCGTGTAATCGGGAAAAAAGGTCGTACCATTACTGCGATAAGATCGATTGTTTATTCGGTTCCAACACAAGGTAAGAAAGTTAGACTAGTTATTGACGAAAAATAATGTCTAACTCTATTTTAGAATAGCAAAAGAGGTAATGGCAATTGTCTAACCTCAAATAAAAATGAACAAGATAGTATTCTCTCATTACGAATGCTATCTTGTTTTTTCTTATCATTTTTTTATAACTTGAACGAATCATACCATAATGAATGTCTGAATTGGCTATCACATTATTGTCAAATCAACTATTAATACCTCAAATTTAAATGACTATCTTCAAGTATTTTTATTTATAAGTCATTTAAGACAGGAAGTTGCTAATAATCTATAGTATAATAAGTAAGAATGAGAGAAAATGTTGGGGTACATATGATTATTATTGACACTGATGGAAAAAATCTTTCAGTATTGAAAGAAACCTTATCTGATGATTTTAAGAAAATTAAACGAACAATCATATTGAGCGATAACGGTTTTTTAGAAGACGAAACTGAATCATTGATGATGTTAATTGCTGGAATTGATCACCATCAAAAACAAGCATCTATTTACTATAATCGTTTGAAATTGCCAGATTTCTGGGAAGTTACTTTAGAAGGTGGTCTTCAGGGAAGAATTACCTTCTGGGGGCAAAAAAAAGCAATCATTGATTTTAGTGATCCGATTGAAAACAGAATGGTTCATACGATTACTTGGCTAACTGACACAGGTGATATTTCTTATAAGGAAACCTATAACCAATTTGGCTTTCTTTATTCGAAAGAGTATTATGAAGATAATCAAGCTTTGGCGACCTTTTATTATGATAAAGAAGGAAAAGAGTTTGCACAGACTATCCCAGGTGGCAAGGGAATTATCATTGGTGATCAATCCCAACTTGCAGGATTTTACCCTTCAAGGTTGTCTTTATTAAGGACTTATCTGCAATTGGAAGGTAATAGTGATAAGGTCATAACTGTTGATGATAGTTTGCTGAGTGATAGCGAAGAACAAATGGATTTCTTAAATTGTGGTGAAGGAAAACGATTTGATTATTTGATAAACGAAGAAAATAAACTTGGTAAGATTATTGATTTCAGTCATACCAGTCAGGCGCAATCAGAATCCTACGTAAAAGTTTTTAGCCCCCAAACTAATACAAGAATAGATAAGTCGCTATTTATTTTATCTGCCAGTGATTGTCTGGAGATGATTGATCAATTAATACTACATTTACCTGATTACCACTTTAGAATAGGTGCAAGAACAGAAGTGTCGGATAAATTTTTAGGCTTAGGTCGGTATGATAATGTCACTGTGTTTGCAGAAATGACACAAGAAGAGGTTGAAAAAAATTTAGAGCAGACACATGTGTATTTAGATGTCAACCATCTTTACGAAGTAGATCACATAATTTCTAGAGCCATTCTGAAAGACATTCCTATTTTATCTTTCAAAGTAACAGCTCACCATCCACATTATTATTATCCAGGAAGTATATTTGAGTCTCATCAAATGCATGAGTTGATTACTTATATAAAATCTGTAACAAGTAATAAAGAGTTATCTGATATGATTAGTGCTTTTCAAAAGTCACAAATACCTTTTTGTTATGTAAGCAAAGATAAAGCAGTAGCTTATTTGGGAGATAGCAATGACGATATATAATTTTAATTTATTGGTAGGTTATCTACCGTCCGGTGTTGACTATGCTCAGGGGTATCGCGCAAAATTATTTAGAGATCTTCATCAAGAGAGTTATTTTATTTTTACAGAGGCTCCGGAATGGGAATATATCAAATTTTACCTAGAAGATGTTGGCTTGAAAGAAGAGGAGCTGAAATCACTGCATCTATCTTATCTAGATGATGTTAGTTTAATTCCCCAACTCAGTTTTGATGAGGTCAAGGCCTTTTATCCCGAGATTATGGATGACCAACAGTTTGAGTGGGTAAATGATGTCAAAGCTTATACTAATATTGGCAATAACCACTATGGAATCAATTTTTCTTTTAAAAATCCTAGTTCGGATATTGTTAGTTCAGTTGCCATTTTTCTTGATGGCAATCTAATTAGACGTGACTTTTATACGAATCGAAAATTATTTAGTAAATACTATCATCCTAAATTAATTAATAATACCTTATCTGCCTCAACTTATAAAGTTAATTTTTATAATCGAGAAGGTCAGATTGTCTTTGAAGAAAACTTGGCCAGTGAGAATCCCTACTATATTTTTGCCAATCAAACCAAACGTTTAACGAAGTTTGATTTAGTAGAGGAGTTTGTCACTAATCTTAAGTTATCAAAACATGACACGTTAATAATGGATCGTAGTGCAGATATGTCTTTTGCGCAAGTTCTAATGAAGCATAAGGGACCAGCAAAATTAGTAGCTATGATTCATTCTGAACATTTTTTTCCTAAGAATTATGATCCAAGTTATCTCTACCTTAACTATGAGTACTATTACATTATTAGAAATGCGCACTTAATTGATTATTTTGTTACGTCCACTGAACTTCAAAAGATAAATTTTGCTGAAACAGTCATTAATGAAACTGGGGTGACCCCAACCATTAAAGTTATTCCAGTCGGAAGTGTTGAAATAAAAGAGTCACTGAATCGTCAGCGTCAGCCTTTTTCTATGATGACTGCATCACGTTTATACTTAGGTAAGCGAGTGGACTTGCTGGTCAGCGCAGCGATTTTAGCAAAAAAAGAAATTCCTCAGTTAGAGTTTAGTATTTATGGTCGGGGTCATGAGGAGGCAAGGTTAGAAAGAATGATTACAGAACAAAAAGCCCAAGATTATATTTTCTTAAAAGGTCATCTTGATTTAAACAAAATTTACCCACAATATGAGCTTTATGTTTCTGCCTCTCCTAGAGAAAGTTTTGGGTTAAGTTTATTAGAAGCGATTTCGCATGGGTTAGCGATGATTGGCTTAAATGTCCCCTATGGCAACCCAACCTTTATTGAAAATGGCGCTAATGGCTATTTAGTTGATTATGATCATCTTGGAGACCAACAAGTTACTATCGAAGCATTGGCGGAAAAAATGATTAGCTATTTTAAATTGACCGAAATCGAACGGCAATCTTTTAATGATAAGTCATCTGAAATTGCCAAACGTTTTACAAAAGATAAAGTGAAGGCAGCTTGGCTAAATTTGTTGCAGGTTACAAAGTGAGGTAAGGGGAACTTTCTCTGATATAATGCAAATTCTGCTATATCATGATAAAATAGATAAATACGTATTTGAAGGAGCAGCACATGATAGTTATACTTCTTCTAAAAAGATACCAATAGGAGTTACAATGGAATACTTTAATGTCGGTAAAATTGTTAATACCCAAGGCTTACAAGGTGAATTGAGAGTTTTATCTGTCAGTGATTTTACTGACGAACGTTTTCAAAAAGGCAATCTTTTAGCCCTGTTTGATGATAAAAATAATTTTGTTCAGGATGTTGAAATTGTCAGTCATCGTAAACAGAAAAACTTTGATATTGTTAAATTTAAAGATATGTATCATATCAATAAGGTAGAAAAATTCAAAGGTTTTATACTAAAAATCTCAGAAGATAAGTTGACAGAACTTGATGAAGACGAATTCTACTACCATGAAATCATCGGTCTAGATGTTTATGAAGAAGATACCTTAATTGGTCAGGTCAAAGAAATCCTTCAGCCTGGGGCAAATGATGTCTGGGTGGTTAAACGTAAAGGCAAAAAAGATTTATTATTACCCTACATTCCACCAGTCATTCTTAATGTTAATTTAGCTGCTAATCGTGTTGATGTTGAGATTATGGAAGGATTGGACGATGAAAATTGATATATTAACCCTTTTTCCTGAAATGTTTGCACCACTAGAAGCTTCAATTGTTGGCAAAGCCAGTGAAAAAGGATTATTGGATATCAACTATCATAATTTTAGACAGAATGCGCAAAAGGCTCGTCATGTAGATGATGAGCCTTATGGCGGTGGTCAAGGGATGTTGTTAAGAGCACAGCCCATTTATGATACTCTTGATAAGATAAATGCTAATAAGCCGCGCGTGATTTTGTTAGATCCAGCCGGTAGAACCTTTGACCAAGCCTATGCTGAGGAACTAGCAAATGAGGATGAATTAATTTTTATCTGTGGTCACTATGAAGGCTATGATGAGCGGATCAAGGAATTGGTGACAGATGAGGTTTCACTAGGTGATTTTGTATTAACGGGTGGTGAGTTAGCTGCCATGACCATGATTGATGCGACCGTCAGATTAATTCCAAATGTGATTGGAAAAGAGGCCAGTCATCAAGATGATTCATTTTCATCGGGTCTTTTGGAGTATCCGCAATATACACGCCCATATGATTTTCGTGGGATGACTGTGCCCGATGTTTTAATGAGTGGACATCATGAGAATATCCGCCTTTGGCGATTGGAAGAAAGTATCCGGAAAACGTATCTAAGAAGACCAGATATGTTGGAAGTTTATCAGTTTTCGGAAGAAGAAACTAAAATTTTTGAAAAGATTAAAAGAGAAGAGCCTGAAGGAGTAATGAATGACAAAAAAGGTTTATGATATTACGATAATTGGTGGTGGTCCAGTTGGACTATTTACGGCTTTTTATGCAGGGTTGCGAGGAATGACTGTTGAAATTATTGAGAGTCTATCTGAATTAGGTGGACAACCTGCTATTTTATATCCTGAAAAAGTCATTTATGATATCCCAGCCTATCCAGCAATTACTGGTGCTGAACTGACTGATAATTTGATTAAACAGGTTAGTCGATTTGATGATCGTTTAACAGTTTCTTTGAAAGAAGAAGTCTTGTCATTTGAAAAGGTTGAATCAACCTTCCACGTTACCACCAATAAAGGCATGCACTATAGTAAATCAATTATTATTGCTTGTGGTAATGGCGCTTTTGCACCTAAAACACTTGGTTTAGCAAATGAGGAAGTTTTTTCAGATCACAATATTTTTTATAATGTCCACAAATTAGATCAATTTTCAGGTAAAAAAGTGGTTATCTGTGGTGGTGGAGATTCAGCGGTAGACTGGGCTTTAGCCTTATATGGACTTGCAGAGAAAGTGACAATTGTTCATCGTCGTGAAGCATTTAGAGCTCATGAACATAGTGTGGAACTATTGAAGGCGTCTGGAGTTGACATAATGACACCTTTCATCCCAATTGCTGTTGAAGGTGACAATGGCTTAGCTAATAAATTAGTGATTCAGAAAGTCAAAGAAGAAGAAACAAAGACTTTAGATTTAGACGCTTTGATAGTGTCTTATGGCTTTTCAACTTCTAATAAAAATTTGAAGAATTGGAACCTGGATTATAAACGAACTAGTATAAATGTCTCTACTTTGTTTGAAACTAGTCAAGAAGGGGTCTATGCAATAGGTGACTCAGCACAATATCTGGGAAAAGTTGATTTAATTGCTACTGGATTTGGCGAAGCACCGACAGCAGTCAATCAAGCTATTCAATATATTTATCCTGAACGTGATAATCGCATAGTTCATTCGACATCACTGATTGATTAAGTATAAGAAAAACTTATAAAACTATAAAAACATCCGATAGAAACTATAGCAATTTCTTATGACACGCCATATTTCATGTGATATAATTAACATTGTGAATGTGATGGATTTCACACTATAAAATTAAGCGAGGTCATGAAGATGACAGAAACAAACAAAGAGACTTTTAGCTCTTTTATTAATAAAGTTTTGGCAGGAACTGCAACTGCGATTGTAGTAGCACTTATACCAAATGCTATCTTGGCAACTTTTCTAAAACCACTTTTACCTAATGCAACAGCCGCTGAATTTTTACATGTTGTTACAGTTTTCCAATTTTTCACACCAATCATGGCAGGTTTCCTAATTGGTCAACAGTTTAAATTCAATCCAATGCAACAGTTAGCTGTTGGTGGAGCAGCATATATTGGTTCAGGTGCTTGGAAATTTAATCCGGAAATTATTACTGCTGTTGGGAAAGGTGGCTTCCAATTAGTTGGTATTGGTGACCTAATCAACATGATGATTACTGCCAGTCTTGCTGTTTTAGCAGTAAAATGGTTTGGTAATAAATTCGGATCACTTACAATTATTCTCTTACCAATTATCATTGGAACAGGTGTTGGCTACATCGGTTGGAAATTACTTCCATATGTATCATTTGTAACAACATTAATTGGTAAAGGGATTAACTCATTTACTACATTACAACCAGTACTAATGTCAATCTTAATTGCAATGGCATTTGCAGTCCTAATTGTTAGTCCAATTTCAACGGTTGCAATTGGTTTAGCAATTGGATTAAATGGACTAGCAGCTGGAGCCGCTTCAATGGGAATTGCAGCAACAGCAGCTGTTCTTGTATGGGCTACACTTAAAGTTAACAAATCTGGTGTGCCAATTGCTATTGCCTTAGGAGCAATGAAAATGATGATGCCAAACTTCCTTAAGCATCCGGTTATGGCTATTCCAATGCTTATCACAGCAGCAATTAGCTCATTAACAATTCCAATGTTTAATCTTGTTGGAACTCCAGCTTCGTCTGGATTTGGTTTGGTAGGTGCTGTTGGACCTATTGCATCACTTGCAGGTGGAAGCAATATCCTTATCATCATTCTAGCTTGGTTAGTCATTCCATTTGGTGTTGCTTTTGCAGCACATAAAATCTGTAAAGACGTCTTAAAACTTTACAAAGATGATATCTTTGTATTCGAAGGACAATAGGAGGAAATTATGTTAGTATATATTGCTGGATCAGGTGCTATGGGTTGCCGTTTTGGTTACCAAATCTCTAAAACAAATAACGATGTTATTTTATTAGATAACTGGGAAGATCATATCAATGCTATTAAAAAAGATGGCTTAAAGATCTCAGGTGACGTGGAAGAAACCGTTTTTCTTCCAATTATGAAACCGACGGAAGCAACAAAAGAAGCAGATTTAATTATTTTATTTACAAAAGCGATGCAATTACCACAAATGTTGCAAGACATTAAAGGTATCATTGGTAAAGAAACAAAAGTACTTTGCTTGCTAAATGGCTTAGGACATGAAGAAGTAATTCGTCAATATATTCCTGAGCACAATATCCTTATGGGAGTTACAGTTTGGACAGCTGGTCTTGAAGGTCCAGGACATGCACACTTACAAGGTGTGGGTGCTTTGAACTTGCAAAGTATGGATCCAGCTAATCAAGTTGCAGGTCATCAAGTAGCTGAAATGCTTACAGAAGCAAAATTATTTGCGACTTATGATGAAAATGTATTACCAAACATTTGGAGAAAAGCTTGTGTTAACGGAACAATGAATTCAACTTGTGCCTTACTTGATTGTACAATCGGTGAATTATTTGCAAGTGAAGATGGCGTTAAAATGGTTGAAGAAATCATCCATGAATTTGTAATGGTTGGTGAAGCAGAAGGTGTTACTTTAGATGAAGCAGAAATTACTAAATATGTAATGGATACTTCTGTAAAAGCTGCACATCATTACCCATCAATGCATCAAGATTTAGTACAAAACCATCGTAAGACTGAAATTGATTTCTTAAATGGAGCAGTTAATTCTAAAGGGCAAAAACTTGGAATTGATACACCTTACTGCCGTTTAATCACTCAATTAGTTCATACTAAAGAAAATGTATTAAACATTAAATAATTAAAGGACTAGACATTGTCTAGTTTTTTTTGGAGCTAAATATGACTGTTTTTGAAAGAAAGTGCTTGACATTGAAAGAAAATATAGTATAATTTATCTGTAACCGATTACAGAAAGGTGGTGTTATTATCTTAAAATCTAAACGAAAACAAATTATCATGGACCGTATTAGCCAAGATAACTATGTTGCATTAGATGACTTGATACTTCTTTTAAATACTTCGGAGTCTACAGTACGTAGGGATTTGGATGAACTTGAAGTTGAAGGGAAACTTCACCGTGTACATGGCGGGGCTGAACTAGTTCACTCTTTAAAAGAAGAATTGTCTAATCAGGAAAAATCTGTCAAAAACAGTCAAGTTAAATTGAAAATTGCTCAAAAGGCATCAACTTTTATTAAGGACAATGATGTTGTTTTTGTAGATGCAGGTACAACTACTGACTTACTAATTCCATTGATTACACAAAATAATGTTACTGTGGTAACTAATTCCATTCACCATGCTGCTAAACTTGTGGATATGGAAGTTAAGACGATAATTATTGGTGGTTTTGTTAAACAGACAACTGATGCTAGTATAGGCCAAGTTGCTCTACAACAAATCCAGACAATGAATTTTGATAAAGCTTTCCTTGGTATGAACGGAGTTGATGAGAATTTTATAACGACACCAGATGTAGAAGAAGCGGTTATCAAGAGAGCTATTATTGCAAATGCAAAAACATCATATATATTAGTTGATGCCTCTAAAATTGGACATGTTTCATTTATCAATGTTGCTCCAATTGATGATATTGAAATCATCACAGAAGTTTCTTCAAATAAGCTTATGAGTAAAATAAAAGAAAAGGCCAAGGTAAGTGAAGTATGATATATACTGTTACACTTAATCCTTCAATTGATTATATTGTCAGGATTAACCATTTAGAGATTGGTTATGTGAACCGAATGGATAGTGATGATAAATTTGCTGGAGGAAAAGGGATTAATGTAAGCCGTGTTTTAAAACGGTTGGGGACAGAAAATACGGCGACAGGTTTTCTAGGTGGTTTTACAGGTCGTTTTATTCAAGAGTCTTTAGTTAGTGAGGGAATTATTTCAAATTTCGTTAATGTTACTGAGGATACACGTATAAACGTTAAAATAAAATCAGAAAAAGAAACAGAAATTAATGGTCAAGGACCAAAAATAACAGATGAGAATTTAACTGCACTTAAAGCAATCTTAACTAAGTTGACTGATGAAGATACTGTTGTCTTTGCTGGATCAGCGCCAAGTAGTCTTGGAAATGAAGTCTATAAAGAATTGATTCCTTTGGTTAGAAATACAGGAGCTGAGGTTGTTTGTGATTTTGAAGGACAAACACTTTTGGATTCACTAGCTTATAATCCGTTACTGGTTAAACCAAATAATCATGAATTAGAAGAAATATTTAATGTTACCTTATCAGGAATTGATGATGTTGAGCATTATGCTAGAAAAATTCTAGATATGGGTGCTCAAAATGTTATCATTTCTATGGCAGGAGATGGCGCCTTATTAGTTACTAAAGAAGCAGCTTACTTTGCCAAACCAATTAAAGGACAAGTTAAAAATTCTGTTGGAGCAGGTGACTCGATGGTTGCTGGTTTTACAGGTGAATTTGTAAAATCTCATAATCCAATCGAAGCATTAAAATGGGGAGTTGCTTGTGGGACATCTACAGCCTTCTCAGATGATTTAGCTACTGTTGCGTTTATTCAAGAAACATATAAAAAAGTTGAGGTAGAAATACGATGAAAATTCAAGATTTACTAAAAAAAGATCTTATGATCTTAGACTTACAAGCAACAACAAAAGAAGCAGCCATTGAAGAAATGGTTTCTCGTTTTGTTGCTAAGGGCATTGTATCTGATATGGATATTTTCAAGGATGGTATTATGGCTCGTGAAGCGCAAACATCTACAGGACTAGGTGATGGTATAGCAATGCCTCATTGTAAAAACGAGGTAGTACGCCATGCACGTGTCTTGTTTGCAAAATCAAACAAGGGAGTTGATTATGAAGCTCTTGATGGACAACCAACAGATTTATTCTTTATGATTGCAGCGCCAGAGGGAGCAAATGATACCCACTTAGCTACACTTGCTCAACTGTCACAATACTTACTTAAAGATGGCTTTGCCGATTCATTAAGAAAAGCTGAAACTGAAGATGAGGTTATTGCATTATTTGATACCTCTGAATCGGAAACGGTAGCAGAAGTAGTTCAAGTTGCAAATAATGACAAAGATTATATCGTTGCTGTAACAGCATGTACTACAGGTATTGCTCATACTTATATGGCAGAAGAAGCCTTGAAAAAACAAGCTGCGCAAATGGGTGTTGGGATTAAAGTTGAAACCAACGGTGCCTCAGGTGTTGGCAATCGCTTAACAACCGAAGACATCGCAAAGGCAAAAGGTGTCATTGTGGCAGCAGATAAAGCAGTTGAAATGGATCGTTTTGATGGAAAACAATTGCTTTCACGTCCAGTAGCTGACGGGATTAAGAAGAGTGAAGAGTTAATTTCAACTATTTTGGAAGGTAAAGCTTCAACTTATCATGCTAAAAATAGTAGTAATACAGTTGAAACATCTGAGAAATCTGGTCTTGGTGGTGCTTTCTACAAACATCTAATGGGTGGTGTATCACAAATGTTGCCATTCGTTATTGGTGGTGGTATCATGATTGCCCTTGCCTTCTTATTTGATAATATATTAGGTGTACCTAAAGATCAATTAAGTAACTTAGGGTCTTACCATGAAGTTGCTGCAATCTTTAAAAATATTGGTGGCGCAGCCTTTTCATTCATGTTACCAGTTTTAGCCGGTTATATTGCTTACTCAATTGCTGAAAAACCAGGTTTAGTTGCTGGTTTTGTTGCAGGGGCTATTGCCTCTAATGGATTAGCATTTGGAAAAGTTCCTTTTGCAGTTGGGGGCAAAGCATCACTTATGCTTTCTGGAGTCCCTTCAGGTTTCCTAGGGGCATTGGTTGGTGGTTTCTTAGCAGGTGGCATTATCCTTGTTCTCCGTAAATTGCTAGCAGGTCTTCCTCGTTCATTAGAAGGTGTTAAATCAATTCTTTTGTACCCCCTTCTTGGCGTATTAGTAACTGGATTCTTAATGCTATTCGTTAACATTCCAATGGCAGCAATCAATACAGCACTTAATAACTTCTTACAAGGCCTATCAGGTAGTTCAGCAGTATTAATGGGACTATTAGTTGGTGGGATGATGGCTGTTGATATGGGAGGTCCAGTAAATAAAGCAGCCTATGTTTTTGGTACAGGTACACTTGCTGCGACTGTAGCAAACGGTGGATCAGTAGTTATGGCTGCTGTTATGGCAGGTGGTATGGTTCCTCCTTTAGCAGTATTTGTAGCAACATTGATCTTTAAAGACAAATTTACTAAAGAAGAACGTGAGTCAGGTTTAACAAATATTATCATGGGACTTTCATTTATCACTGAAGGAGCAATTCCATTTGGAGCAGCTGACCCTGCACGTGCTATTCCAAGCTTCATTGCTGGATCTGCTCTTACTGGAGCCCTAGTTGGACTTTCAGGAATCAAATTGATGGCACCACATGGTGGAATCTTCGTTATTGCATTGACAAGTAACCCAATTTTATACTTAGTTTTCATTGCAATTGGCGCAGTAGTATCTGGATTACTCTTTGGAATACTTCGTAAAAAGGCATAAAAGTATAGCTAGAATCAGTTATGATTCTAGTTTTTTTGTTATACTATAGAATAGAAAATCACTGTAGGAAGGAAAGTATGGCAAAGAGAAAGTCCTACACCAAAAAAAGGAGAAGCACTAAAAAGAGTAACATAAAGCTGTTTAATCTCTGTGTCCATGGTTTGATGGTCTTAGTTAGCACTTATTCTTTATTAAGCTTAAAAAAAGCAAACAATCAACTATCAGCTTATCAACAAACAGATACAGTAAAGTTTATTGCTAAGGCTTCTCATGCTGCGCGCCAGGTTGCCCATAAAAATAAACTCTATACATCAGTGATGCTTGCTCAATCCATTTTAGAATCAACAAACGGTCAGTCCCAACTGAGTCAATCCCCTTACTATAATTTTTTTGGAATAAAGGGAAGTTATAGAGGGAAATCAGTTGTCTTACCAACAACTGAAGATGACGGGACTGGTAATTTATATCAAATAGATGCTAATTTTAGATCTTATGGAAGTATGACAAATGGCTTTTCAGATTACGCAGCTGTATTAAGTGATCCCTTGTATGAGGCCATTCATAAAGGACAAGCAAAAAGTTATCAAGATGCGACAGCTGTATTAACAGGTCGTTACGCTACAGATACGTCATATGATAGTAAATTAAACCAAGTTATAGCTAGCTACCATCTCTATTATTTCGATTACCCTTTTTAGGCTCTATTTTACAAAATAGTGACAAAAAGCTACAAAAACATATCAAAATAATAAAAAACTTAAATATTGTAGTCAAATACTAAAAAGTTGTGTTATAATATTATTCCAAAACAAAAATGAAATTAAAGGAATTATATTCATATGACATCCAAGAAGAGTAAAAAGCTATTATTAGTATTTGGACTAGTTGCTCTAATCATCTCGACAGTTTTTATGACTAATTATAAGCACAAAGAAGTGAAGGTCTCAGCAGAAACAGTGTCTCTAAGCCGGACACAACTTTTTATCAATGAAATTGCTGGAACGGCTAGTCAAATTGCACAAGCAAATGATTTATATGCCTCAGTTATGATTGCACAAGCTATTTTGGAATCAAATAGTGGTCAATCTGGTCTAAGTGTTGCGCCAAATAATAACTTTTTTGGAATTAAAGGAGCATATAATGGTGCGTCAGTTACAATGTTGACATGGGAAGATGATGGCAACGGCAATGCATATGAAACTCATCAACCATTTCGCTCTTATCCAAGTATTGCAGATTCATTAGCTGATTATGCTAGATTACTTAACTCGCCAATTTATGCAGGTGTAAGACGATCTAATACATTATCCTATCAAGATGCAACTGCTGCCCTGACTGGTGTATATGCCACAGATACGTCTTACAATGCTAAATTAAATAGTATCATTCAAACTTATGGCCTAACGGCTTACGATGTTGCCGCTCCAGTTGCAGCAGATTCAAGTGCGACAAATGCTTCTTCAACAGGTATTGGTGGAAATCAAGCAACTATTCAATCAGTTTGGAATGCTTTTCGTAGACAGTACACAAGTGCAGAGATATTAGCTGAAGATCAAGCATGGTCAGAATTTAAAAAAGGTCATTAATAAATGATTTTTTAACGTGATAAAGTTATAATAACTGAATAAATTACGAGAGAAGGTAATGACTTGCCTTCTTTTTTTAATTTAGAGATAAATGAAAGGGACTGGTAACTGTTGTAATAATAGGTACTGTCATCTTTCGACAGAATTATAAAAAACTAGATTTTTTCGTTACGCTATTTTTTTGATATAATAGCTTTATGAAAACAATAAAAGAAGTCTATCGTAATCATCAGGAAATGCCTTTTGTACTTCCGAAATATGAAAAAGAACTATGTCAAAAACCGATTCCTAAGCGAAATATGATTCGAACGAAAGAAGGGCTTTTGCCAGGACATATTATTATGATTTGGAGAATTCACTTTGGAACTTACACGACTGAAAACCCTCACCATAAGTATTTTTACACCACATATGGAATTGATGCAGAAAAAGAGCTATCTTGGCTCATTGCTAACAATTATGTAGCTATAGATACAGCCTTTATGTCACTTCCTCATCTGTCAGCTTTGCAATTAAAAGAGTTCCTAAAAGAAAAAGGTGTAGTTGGGCTTTCAAAGATGAAGAGGCAGGAGTTAGAAGAGCAGATTGCAAGTGTCTACGATGAAAGCAGTTTAGGAAAATGTTTTGATTTAAGGTCTTACCGTATTTTACCAAAAGGGCAAGCTATTTTAGATAAGTATCCAGAAATTATTGGGAAACATCCACAAAAGAAATACTAAACTAGCCTCACTTTAACTAATGGGTAACTTATGCTATAATGGATATTATCGCGCTCAAGGAGAATAAAATAAAATGCAATTAATTAGAGAAAAAGAATTTGTTAATCAATATCATTACGATGCAAGAAATTTAGAGTGGGAAGAAGAAAACGGAACACCTGAAACAAATTTTGAGGTAACTTTTCAACTAATCGATAAAAATGAAGAAACTAAGGAAACAGTTATTGTTTCTGTATTACAATTTGTTATTGTAAAAGACGAATTTGTAATCAGTGGTGTCATTTCTCAGATGGTAAAAATTATCGACCGCTTGATTGAAAAACCAAGTGAATTCTCTCAAGAAGAAGTAGAGACACTTGCTGCACCATTATTAGATATGGTACAACGATTAACATTTGAAGTGACTGAAATTGCTTTAGATAGACCTGGAATCAATTTGGAGTTTAAAAATTAATGAAATTAGCAGTGATAACGGACAATACCAGTTATTTACCTGATAGCCTGACAAACAAAGATAATCTTTTTGTATTAGATATTCCTATTATGATTGATGGGGAAACATTTTACGAAGGAAAAAATATTACTTTAGATGACTTTTATACAAAAATGGCATCTAGTGCTGAACTCCCTAAAACTAGTCAGCCTGCTTTGTCTGAATTAGATGAGTTATTGACACAACTTGAGAATGACGGTTATAGTCATGTTATTGGCTTATTCTTAGCAGCTGGTATCTCTGGCTTTTGGGCAAATTGTCAATTCCTAGTCGAGGAACATCCACAACTAACAATCGCTTTTCCTGATAGTAAGTTGGCTTCTGTACCAGTTTGCAACATGATACTGAATATTTTTAAATGGTATGAGGAAGACTTTGATTTTCAAACAATAATTTCTCATTTGCAGATCCAAATTGACCACTCGTCAGCATTCATTCTAGTCGATGATTTGAATCATCTAGTTAAGGGTGGGCGATTGTCAAATGGCTCAGCCTTATTAGGAAATTTACTAAATATTAAACCAGTTTTACGATTTGATAATGACGGTAAAATTGTTGTTTTTGAAAAAGTTAGAACTGAAAAGAAAGCTTTAAAACGGTTAGTTGACATTATTAATGACATCAATGAGACGGGTGAATTTGATTTTTCAATTATTAATGCAAATGCTAAAGAAAAAGCTACTCTTTTGAAAGAAATGATTATTGATAGTGGCTTAGATTGTGAGTTTACGGAAGCAAACTTTAGTGCAGTTATCGGCACGCATCTTGGTTCTGGTGCGGTAGCTATTGGATTTTCACCAAAAATGTAAGAAGTAGGACACAAAATGAGCATAAAAGTCATAATAGCTGGTTTTAATGGGAAAATGGGATCAACAACTTTACATATGGTAAAAGAAGATTCTGATTTGGAAGTTGTTGCTCTTTTTGATCCTAACTGCAGTGATAAGGAAATTGATGGTATTCCTGTTGTAAATTGCAAAGAGGATTTAGAGGATTGTGATGCAGATGTTTGGATAGATTTTACAAATCCAACTGTTGCATTTGAACACACATACTTTGCTATTGCAAATGGCTTTTGCCCAGTTATTGGTACTACTGGTTTTACAAGGCAACAATTAGATGAGCTCCACAAGCTGTCGATAGTGAAAAATTTGGGGGGATTAATTGCTCCAAACTTTGCTATTGGTGCGATCTTACTTATGGAATTTGCCACTAAAGCAGCTAAGTATTTTTCAGATTTAGAGATTATTGAGTTACATCATAATCAAAAGAAAGATGCTCCTAGTGGAACAGCTATTAAAACTGCAGAAATGATTAGTCAAGTCCAAAGTAGTCATCGTTATGTCAATGAAGAAGAAACGGAATTAATAGCTGGTGCTCGGGGTGCAGATTACAATGGAATAAAGATTCACAGTGTCCGCTTACCAGGTCTGGTAGCACATCAAGAAGTTATCTTTGGTGGACCAGGCGAAGGCTTAAGTATTCGACATGATTCCTTTAATCGTGACTCTTTTATGCGAGGTGTTAATCTTGCTATAAAAGAAGTCATCAAAAGAGATCAACTAGTATATGGGTTAGAGAATTTACTATGAAATTAATGACAATGCCTTCTGAATTTCAGAAGGCTTTACCAATATTAAAAAAGATAAAAGATGCCGGCTTTCAAGCTTACTTTGTGGGTGGTGGTGTTAGGGATATCCTGTTAAATCGTCCGATCCATGATGTGGATATTGCTACATCATCTTATCCTCAAGAAACGAAAGAAATTTTTGCTAGAACTGTTGATATTGGTATTGAACATGGAACAGTTTTAGTTCTTGAAAATGGTGGAGAATATGAGATAACTACCTTTAGGACAGAAGATGTTTATGTTGACTTTCGAAGACCTAGTCAAGTCTCTTTTGTGCGCTCACTTGAGGAAGATCTGAAGAGAAGAGATTTCACAGTTAATGCTTTGGCTTTGGATGAAACAGGTCAAGTTATTGATACCTTTAGTGGCTTGCAAGATTTAGTAAATAAAGAATTGAGAGCAGTTGGTAAAGCTGAAGAACGCTTTGAAGAAGATGCCTTAAGAATTATGAGAGGTTTCCGTTTTTCAGCGACATTAGATTTCACCATCGAGCAAGAAACTTTTATGTCCATGTGTTCACATGCTCATTTATTGGAAAAAATTTCTGTGGAACGGTCATTTATTGAATTTGATAAATTATTGTTAGCAGATAATTGGAAAAAAGGTCTTCAGTATTTGATCACTTCAAAGGCCTATCTTTATTTACCTGGTTTGGCTCAAAAAGAGTGGAAATTACAGCGTTTCTTAACTGATATAAAAAATAATTATACTTTTGTTAACAGTCCTCAGGCTTGGTCTTGTTTAATCCTGATGTTAGATATTACAAAACCTAAAGACTTTTTAAAGCACTGGAAAACCTCCAACGACTTTCAAAAAACTGTTTTAAAAATTGTAAAACTTTATAAAATGAGGCTAAGTCATTCATACACTAAAGAAAATATTTATGAATTTGGAAAAGACTTAGCAAACTTATGTGAAAATTTAAGGGAAGCTAACGGGTTAACAACGGATTATCAGTCAATTGAAACTATTGATAAAGAATTGGTTATTCATGATAAGCATGATATTTGCGTCAACGGCGGAACCTTGATGAAAGAGCTACAAATGAAGCCTGGTCCACATTTGGGTAGGGTGCTGAGTCAAATAGAATCAGCAATTGTTAAAGGGGATTTGGCAAATGACAAAGAATCAATAATGCGATTTGTTTCAGAGGAGTGTGGACATGAGTGATTTATTAGTCGAAAAATTAAGTAAAACTGTTGGTGATAAGACGGTCTTTAAAGATATTTCTTTTTTAATTCATGATTTTGATCGCATCGGAATAATTGGGGTCAATGGTACAGGCAAAACAACATTACTAGATGTCTTATCTGAAAAAATTGGTTTTGATGGGGATGTTTCTCCAATAAAGAAAGCTAATGGCTATAAGATAGCTTATTTAACACAAGACCCTGATTTTGATGATCAAGCTAGTGTCATAGATACTGTTCTTTCATCTGATTTAAAAGAGATGGAATTAATTAGACAATATGAAAAGATAATGGCTGATTATTCAGAAGACCAACAAAGTTCTCTAGAAAAAATAATGACAGAGATGGATCGCTTAGATGCTTGGTCTATTGAAAGTGAAGTCAAAACAGTCCTTTCAAAATTAGGAATTGATCAATTGCAATCGAAGGTTGGGACCTTATCGGGTGGTTTAAGAAGACGCGTTCAGATGGCTCGAGTCTTACTTGGTTCAGCTGACTTACTTCTTCTAGATGAGCCAACCAACCACTTGGACATTGATACAATTGCTTGGTTAACAAATTATTTGAAAGCTAGTAAAAAAACAGTTTTATTCATTACCCATGATCGTTATTTTCTCGACAATTTAGCAACACGTATTTTTGAACTTGAAAATGCTAGTTTGACCGAGTATCAGGGCAATTATCAAGATTATGTAAGACTAAAAGCAGAGCAAGATGAACGTGATGCTGCAAATTTACATAAGAAAAAGCAACTTTATAAGCAAGAATTGTCTTGGATGAGAAGACAACCACAAGCTCGTGCAACTAAGCAGCAAGCTCGCATAAATAGATTTCATGACCTAAAAACGGAAGTTCATGTTGATAGTAATCAAGATCAACTTGATATCAATTTTGAAACCAGTCGGATTGGGAAGAAAGTCATTAGTTTTAATCATGTCTCTTTTGGCTACGATCAACAAAAATTGATTAATGATTTTTCATTGATCATTCAAAACCGTGATCGCATTGGTATTGTTGGTGATAATGGCGTAGGAAAATCAACTCTTTTACACCTTATCAATGGTGATTTACAAGCCCAATCAGGGGATGTAACCATTGGTGAAACCATTAAAATTGGCTATTTTTCTCAACAAATCAAAGATATGGATGGCAACAAACGGATGATTACTTATTTGCAAGAGATTGCAGATGAAGTAAAGACGAGTGTTGGCTCAACCAGTATCAGTGAATTACTAGAACAATTTTTATTCCCGAGGTCAACACATGGTAGTCTCATCTCAAAGCTTTCAGGTGGTGAGAAGAAACGGCTATATTTACTTAAACTATTGATAGAGAAACCCAATGTCTTATTATTGGACGAGCCAACTAATGATTTAGACATTGCAACCTTGACTGTTTTGGAGAATTTCTTGCAAACTTTTAGTGGTCCTGTTATTACAGTGAGCCATGATCGGTATTTCTTAGATAAGGTTGCTAATAAAATTCTGGCATTTGAAAATGGGGCAATCAGAGTCTTCTATGGAAACTATAGTGATTATCTTGATGACAAAGAGTTTGAAAAAACTGCGCAAGACGAGACCTTCAAAAAGGAAGCACCGAAACCTGTCCAAGAAGTCAATATTTCTCAGAAAAAACGTATGTCTTATCTTGAGAAAAAAGAATGGGCTGAGATTGAAGAAAAAATTGAGGCTCAAGAAGAAAAAATTGAAGTAACAGAAAATGACATGCAAAGTGTTCCTTCAACAGATTATGGCAAACTGATGGACATGCAAGCAAGCATTGATAAAATGAATCAGGAACTTTTGGAAATGTATGACCGTTATGAGTATCTGAGTGAATTAGAGGAGTAACCAATGATCATTCGAACGATAGAAGAAAAAGATGACCAAGCTATAGCTCAAATTATCAAAAAATCGTTAGAAGCAGTCGGTTTGGACCAAGAAGGCACAGCTTATACCAATCCACAGTTGAATGACTTAACAAGTTATTAGAACGATACTCCAAAATCACAATATTTCGTAATGAGTTAAGAAAATAAAATTTTAGGCGGAACAGGGTATGACAAATTAACTCCTGAAATTGCTGCATTGCAAAAATGTTATGTGACAAAGGACGCCCGTCGCCAAGGAATTGCTTGCGCACTATTAGCCGCTGTTGAATTAGCAGCAAAAGAAGAAGGCTATCACCAAATGTATCTCGAAAGCTCTTCGCTTTAAAGGAAGCTGTAGGTTTTTATCAACGACAGGGTTATGAAAAATTAGAGGGGCCATTACTAAATAATCAGAACCATCATTTGATGGATATTTTGATGGTAAAAGAATTATATGCCTTAGAAAATTATAGGATAAAAATCCAACTTATGATACACTAGAAGAAAGGAAGAAGTGCTCTGGCGCTTCTTTTCATATACAAAGGGGAGGTGTGAAATGGGATTAATTTGGTCTTATTTAAAAAATAAGAAATATTGGTTAATTTTAGATGTGATTGGTGCATTATTTTTTGTTTTAGTTAACTTAGGGTTACCAACGGTTCTTGCACGAATGATTGACCAAGGTGTTGTTCAGAATAATAAAAAGGCATTATACTTTTGGGCAGTAATAATGTTTATCATTGTTATACTAGGTGTTATTGGACGGGTTATTCTTTCATACGCATCAAGTAAATTGACAACAACAATGATTAAAGAGCTTCGCAATGATATGTATCGTCGACTACAGGACTATTCTCATACGGAGTATGAAAAAATTGGTATTTCTTCCTTAGTAACTCGGATTACCAATGATGCATTTGTTCTCATGCAATTTGCAGAAATGTCATTACGTTTAGGTGTTGTCACACCACTCATGATGATTTTTTCTGTCGTAATGATTCTTTTGACTAGTCCATCACTGGCATGGATTGTAGCAGTCCTGATGCCTTTACTTATTTTTGTTGTCATTTATGTCGCTGTTAAAACGAAACCTTTATCTGAAAAACAACAAAATACACTGGATAAACTAAATCAACTGGTTCGTGAAAATTTAACCGGACTGAGAGTTGTTAGAGCATTTTCACGAGAAGCGTTTCAAGAAAGCCGTTTTCAAGAAAAAAACCAGGACTATGCTGAAACATCACGACAATTATTCACACTGACTGGTTTGACAGAGCCCTTGTTTGTTCAAATTATAATTGCAA
Source organism: Streptococcus hongkongensis (assembly GCF_053206145.1). Lineage (NCBI taxonomy): Bacteria > Bacillati > Bacillota > Bacilli > Lactobacillales > Streptococcaceae > Streptococcus > Streptococcus hongkongensis. The sequence goes on along the minus strand of NZ_JBRUGD010000009.1, from coordinate 24,690 downwards.
TGATCGTTGCCATTGTTTGGTTTGCCTTGGATCCTTTGAAAAAACAAGAGATTAAAATTGGTGACTTAGTAGCCTTTATTGAGTACAGTTTCCATGCTATGTTCTCATTCTTAATGTTTGCCAATCTCTTTACCATGTATCCACGGATGTCAGTATCTAGCAAACGGATTAATGAGGTGTTAGATATGCCCATTTCGATTTCGAAAAACGAAAATGGGATAAGAGAGAGTGAAACTAAGGGTTATCTTGAATTTGACAATGTCACTTTTTCATATCCTGGTGAAACTGAAAATCCTGTATTGCAAAATATTTCTTTCAAAACAAAACCCGGTGAAACCATTGCTTTTATTGGATCGACAGGGTCAGGTAAGTCATCACTTGTTAATTTAATACCTCGATTCTATGATGTGACCTTTGGCCATATCCTGGTTGATGGTATTGATGTACGAGACTATCAACTAAGTGCATTACGTGCTAAGATAGGCTTCATTCCGCAAAAAGCTCTGCTATTCACCGGAACCATTGCTGATAATATCAAATACGGGAAAGAAAATGCCAGTCTGTCAGAATTAGATCAAGCGACAGACGTTTCACAGGCCCGTGAATTTATAACCAGTCGAGAAGAAGGGTATCAAACGCACCTGGCAGAAGCTGGAAGTAATCTATCTGGTGGACAAAAGCAAAGATTATCAATTGCTCGAGCAGTTGTTAAAAAACCAGATATTTACATCTTTGATGATTCCTTCTCTGCATTAGATTATCAAACAGATGCAGAACTAAGAAGGCGGTTAAAGGAAGTGACAGACAATGCAACTGTCCTTATTGTGGCACAACGTGTAGGAACTATTATGGATGCTGATCAGATTATTGTACTTGATCAAGGGAAGATCGTTGGTCGTGGCAAACATGAAGAGTTACTAGAAACGAATGACATCTATGCTGAAATAGCCAAATCTCAATTAAATAGTAATAAGGAGGTGGCTGATTAATGACAGAAAAACAGGTTTTTAGACGTATTTGGACTTATTTAAAGAGATATAAAGTTTCATTAATTTCGGCTATTTTCTTAAAGGTAATGAGTGCACTAATGAGTTCATTAGAGCCATTTGTTTTAGGGTTAGCAATTACTGAAATCTCAAATAATCTGATGGATATGGCAAAAGGAGTTGAAGGGGCGGGCATTAATAAGTCTTATATTGCAGTGATTCTCTGCATCTATTTTGTTCGAGCTATCTTTTTTGAGATTGGATCATATGGTTCTAACTACTTTATGACTAAAGCTGTACAAGCTAGCATAAAAGACTTGAGACAAGATCTCAGCCGTAAAATTAATAAGATTCCAGTTTCCTATTTTGACAAACATCAATTTGGTGATATGCTTGGGCGATTTACTTCAGATGTCGAGACTGTTTCAAACGCCTTACAACAGTCTTTTCTACAAATTGTCAATGCTATTTTGACCATTACTTTTGCCATAATCATGGCTGTTTATATTAACGCGCCCTTAGCATCAATTCTAATTATCAGTATTCCTGTGATTTATTTGTCATCAGAATTTGTCTTGAAAAAATCACAACCTTACTTTAAAGAACAAGCTAAAGTTTTAGGAGATATGAATGGTTTTGTTCAAGAAAATTTAAGTGGCTTTAATATCCTTAAATTATATGGTCGCGAAAATCGTTCTGAGGAAGACTTTCATGCCATTACAGATCGCCTTCAAGAAGTAGGATTCAAAGCCAGTTTCTTGTCTGGCATTATGATGCCAGTTTTACACTTTATCTCAGACTCAGTCTATATGATTATAGCCCTATTAGCCGGACTTCAAGTTTTGGCAGGAAAATTAGCTATTGGTAATATGCAGGCTTTTGTTCAGTACATTTGGCAAATTAGCCAACCAATTCAAACGATTACCCAATTAGCACCGGTGCTTCAAAGTTCTAAATCATCCTTAGAGCGGATTTTTGCAGTTTTGGATGAGGTTGAAGACAAATCTGAAGAAAAGGTAACCTTAACAAAACCTCTAACAGGTCAAGTCTCTTTCAACCAAGTCGATTTTGCTTATAGCAACAGTAAACCTTTAATTAAAGACTTTACTCTGGATGTTAAACCTGGGGAAATGATTGCTATTGTAGGTCCAACAGGTGCTGGTAAAACGACTTTAATCAATCTACTCATGCGATTCTATGATGTTAATCGAGGATCTATCACAGTTGATGGAATGGACATCAGAGATCTTTCGCGGCAAGAGTACCGTCAGCAGTTTGGGATGGTTTTACAGGACGCTTGGTTATTTGAAGGGACTATTCAAGAAAATCTGTATTTTGGGAATTTGTCAGCGACGGAAACAGAAATTATTGAAGCAGCAAAGACGGCAAACGTCGATCACTTTATTAGAACCTTGCCTGGCGGTTATCAGATGATGATGAACCAGGAATCAAGCAATATTTCACTGGGGCAAAAACAACTCCTAACTATTGCGCGTGCGCTATTAGCTGATCCGAAAATATTAATTCTTGATGAGGCAACCTCATCAGTTGATACTCGGTTAGAGCTATTGATTCAAAAAGCCATGAAACGCTTAATGAAAGGCAGGACCAGTTTTGTGATTGCCCACCGTTTATCAACGATTCAAGAAGCTGATAAAATATTAGTCTTAAAAGATGGCCAAATTATTGAACAAGGTAGTCACTATAATCTGTTAGAAGCTCGTGGTTTCTACTATGATCTCTACTATAGTCAATTTAAAACAGCACATCACTAAAATTGTTACCACCTTCCATTTTTTGAAAGGTGGTTTTGTTGTCAGCCAATGAAAAATACTTGACAAGAATATTCTGAAAATTTATAATAATTATTATCTTATTAAAAGTCGTCAGAAAGGAAAGATTATGGTATCAGGAAAAGAATACGTAACACGTGTATTTGAACAGGTGAAAGCAAACAATTCACATGAGGATGAATTCTTACAAGCAGTTGAAGAGGTATTTCACTCACTTATCCCAGTTTTTGATAAATACCCTAAGTATATTACTGAAAATATATTAGCTAGACTTGTAGAACCAGAGCGTATTATTTCGTTTAGAGTTCCTTGGTTAGATGATAACGGTCAGGTTCAAGTGAATAGAGGCTATCGTGTTCAATTTTCATCAGCGATTGGACCTTATAAAGGTGGCTTACGTTTCCACCCATCAGTGAATCAGTCAATTGTTAAATTCCTAGGTTTTGAACAAATTTTCAAAAATTCATTAACAGGCTTGCCAATTGGTGGAGGTAAAGGGGGGGCTAATTTTGATCCCAAAGGTAAATCAGATAATGAGATCATGCGCTTTACACAGAGCTTCATGACGGAGTTACAAAAGCATATTGGTCCTGATATGGATGTGCCAGCAGGTGATATTGGTGTCGGTGGCCGTGAGATTGGTTACTTATTTGGGCAATACAAACGACTAAATGGTTACCAAAATGGTGTTCTAACTGGTAAGGGCTTGACATTTGGTGGCTCATTAGCTCGCACAGAAGCAACAGGTTATGGGGTAATTTACTTTACAAAATGTATGCTAGAAGCAAATGGGCATGATTTTAAAGATAAAACAGCTATTGTTTCTGGATCTGGAAATGTAGCAATTTATGCTATTGAAAAATTACAAGCGTTAGGTGCTAAAGTTATTGCTGTTTCAGATTCATCTGGCTTTGTACATGATCCAGATGGAATTGATTTGGACTTATTGAAACAAGTTAAAGAAGTTGACCGTGATCGTGTTATTGCCTACACACAAAAACGTAAGAATTCAACCTTTACGGAAGCTAAAGCAGGTTCAATTTGGTCACTTAAAGCAGATTTAGCCTTTCCATGTGCGACTCAAAATGAATTGAATGGAGATGATGCAAAAGTCTTGGTTGAAAATGGGGTCATCGCTGTCGCTGAAGGTGCGAATATGCCATCTACTCTTGATGCGGTGGCTGTTTTCCAAGAAGAGGGGATATTATTTGCACCAGGCAAAGCTGCAAATGCTGGTGGAGTAGCTGTATCTGCACTGGAAATGTCTCAAAATAGCAGTCGTCTAGCTTGGACATTTGACGAAGTAGATCAAAAATTGGTTGATATTATGACAACTATCTATACTAATTCAGCAGAGGCCGCAAAAGAATTTGATTTAGAAGGTGATCTTGTCGCGGGAGCTAATATTGCTGGTTTCCTAAAAGTTGCACAAGCAATGTCTTCTCAAGGCCTAGTATAATAGTCTAAAAGAACTCATTGAGTTCTTTTTTTGATATACTAGTTAATAACAAGAAAAGGGGAAGTTATGCTAAGAAAGATTGTAAAAGATCCATTATTTTTATCGGGAAAATCACAAGTGGCAACTAAAGAAGATATAAAAATTGGCAAAGATTTGCAAGATACCTTAACTTATCATCGCGAAAACTGTTTAGGTCTTGCAGCGAATATGATAGGCGAGAAAAAAGCTATTATTATTATAAGTATGGGCTTTGTTGATTTAGTCATGTTTAATCCAATAATTGTTGAAAAATCGGAACCGTTTGAAACAGAGGAATCATGCTTATCTTTATCAGGTTCTAAAAGGACAAGGCGATTTAAAAATGTAACTGTACGTTACCAAGACATGAATTGGCGAGAAAAGAATTTAAGTTTAACCGGACTGCCCGCTCAAATTTGTCAACACGAGTTAGATCACTTAGATGGTATATTAATATAAAAAGAGAGTGGTACAAACACCCATGAGGACAAAGTCCTCATGGGTGTTTGTACCACTCTCTGAGTGTCTATTTATTTGTTTTCTTTCTTTTTCTTAGAAAATCCAATGAATGATAAACTTACTAATCCTAATAATGAAAGCATTGCAGTTTGTTTTTCATCACTATTTGTAGTTGGTAATTGCTCCTTAGTTGTAGTAGATTGTGTATTTACTATTCTAGGTTTGACTGTCGTTGTATTAATAGGAGAAGGAGTTGCTTTTTCTATATGGTTAGCTGTAAAGAGATCAGAAACTAACTCGGTTGCTACCACATTTCCATTACGGTCACGATAAACTCTATGGACTAAATCATGTCGGCCATTTGGATCATTAGTTGTTGAACTCTCCAGTGCAACAGTGACATAAGTTTTTGTACCAGCTAGTGATGCAGATACAGTTTGACCAGATGCTTCTAAATTTTTGATATATTGAATAAATACTTCAGTATCAGGATTAATGGCTCCTAATAATTTAGCATTCAGGAAAGACTTAAAGCCGTCACCACCTCCAAAGAGGAAATCGTTAATGACCAATTTGTAAGTAGCATTTGGGTCAATCTCTTCTCCACTAGATTTGTAGGCTTTAAGAACTTTGAATGGATTTTGAGGATCATTTAAACCACTGTCTGTATAAGTATATTTCAAACCAGACATTTGAAGGAATTGACGTTGCGCGTCATCATACTGTTCATTGAGAGCTTTGTAGATGTCTTGTCCTGTCATTTCAACAACTTGTAAAATATTACCAAACGGTTGAACAGCTTGTGCTGCACCCCATGTAATGGCCCCATCTGGTTGAACCACTAAGTCTGCACGGATTCCACCATTGTTTGTCATGGCAAAATCAATATCTGGATATGATTCTTTAGCGATCGTTAATTGGGCTCTTGTTATTAAATCACCTAATGCAGATTCATAATCAGCATTAATTTCTCTTGAAATAGTTGTATTAGTTGTGGCTGTACCAATTTTACCTTTAGTTAGGGTAGTAACTCGAGTATTTGCATCATCTACAATGGCTTGAATATCAGCACTACCTTTTAAAACATTAGGTGCAACAGCAATAATTTTAGCTGAAGGAGTAGCAGTGAAGTCCTGAGTAGTCGTGTCTAAAGTACCACGAACATCGGAATAGGCTTTTCCTGATGAAAGAGCTTCAACAATACGCGTATTACCGACTGTCCCATTGGTATAAACATGGTTATGACCAGCAAATACGATATCAATCGAATTATCGGGGTATAGTTGATTAACCTTAGTCATAATTGCAGCCATTTCATCTCCAGCAAGTCCATCTTTTCCACTAGTCGCAGGAATGTGAGCCAGAACAACAATAGCATTTACATTTTGTGAACGTAATTCTTTTGCATACTTAACGATAGTTTGTGCCTCATCAAGGAAATTATATTGTTCATAATTTTTTTTAAGGACTAATTCTGGGATTGCTGTTGTTACAACACCAATGAAACCGACATTTACGGATGTGTTATTGACAGGAATATTTTTTATAGCATAAGGTTTCCAGTTATATGGAATTTGATTTGTTGTTTTATCAACAACGTTGGCGATAACGATTTGTTGTGTTGAAGCTTCTGCAGGGTATGCTTTTGTAATATCATTGATAGTAGAATCAGCAGCAGGTGCTGATCCAGTCATGATTCGATTATATTCAGCTAGTCCCTCATCAAATTCATGGTTACCTATCGTCCCATATTCGATACCTATTTTGTTCATTACTTTGACGGTGGGTTCATCCTGTAATAATCCTGAATTTGCAGGACTTGCCCCAACCATGTCTCCAGCTTGGACACGAATGCTTGTTCCATTTGGACTTGTTTGGTTAAAGTCTGCTTGTGATTGATCCATGTAAGCGTCTAATTGAGCAGCTGTTCCTGCACCAGATATTTTACCATCAGGCATATAAGCTGAACCTGTCTGATCAAGGGCCCCATGGAAATCATTTATTCCCATAATTTGTACGTCAACTTGATCAGCTTGAACAGCTGTAAACAGCATTGATACACTAGTAACGACACCTAAAATACTGCTTTTTAAAACAATATGCTTTTTCATAAACTCTCCTAAAGAATTATTTTATGTTACAGTAATAATAGTACTATTTTTTTCTTTTTATGACAATAAGATTATGAGTAAATAACGATAATTATTTTTTTATTGGCACTATAAAATTAAAGAACACGATAAATTGTGAACGATAATTATTGTTTATAAAAATCAAGCGCTTTAAAAACGAATTAAGGGTGTTTTGTGATTTTTTGATATTAACCATAAAAATAGTATAAAAAAAGCGACTTCTCATATTTACAAATAATTATTCTTATGATAGAATTTTCTTAAGTTTAAATGAAAGGAGTACTAAAGATGACTAATTTGGTTTATAAACAAGCTATTTTTAATAATACGAGACTCCTTTTAGTAACCGTAGATTAATCTAAACATAACAAGTTGTTTAGCCCGTGGTAAGGAGTACTCTTTATCGCGGGCTTTTTGTGTACACAATTTACGGTTATTGCTCTGAACTGAAAGGAGGATAGCATGTTATCCTTAATTTTAAAATATATTTGCAAAAAGAAAAAAGCGTATATTTTAATTGCCATTACACTGATTATTTACGATGCTACTTTGGTAATTCCAACTAAGGTGATTGAAAGTTTAATAGATTTGATGTCCAAAAAGACCTTATCCTATAATCAATTGACTGGCCATATTATCTTATTAGCTGGCACAGCATTGCTCTCATATGCTATGGCTTATCTGTGGCACTTGCATTTATTTCAAGAAGCTGTTCATTTTAAGTTTGATATTCAGCAGAATGCTTTTAAAAAATTAGTCATTATGCGAACACCCTATTATGAGAAATTTAGATCGGGTGATATGATGACTCGATTTTCGACAGATGTCGAAGCTTTGATGGATTTTATAGGCTATGGCCTAATGATTATTTTATATGCAGGAGGAATGATTCTTTTTATTATACCTACCATGTTTTTCATTTCTTGGGAAATGACTTTAGTCGGTATGATTCCTATACTTATCATGACGGTGGCCACCTATTTTATAACAAAAAAACAAGAATTATTAGTTGAATCTGCAAGAGAGTCAATTGCTAATTTAAATGATGAGGTCTTAGAAACTGTTGAAGGTATCAAAGTAATGCGAGCCTATGGTAAAAAAGAATATTTAGGCCGACAATTTAGCAAGAAAGTCGAGGATTTAGCCAGTAAATGGAATCAAATTGCTAAATACAGAGGTCTTTATTTCCCGATTTTTAGTGTCATGATTATTGTTGGTGAGCTTTTTATTATCATGGTTGGTCTTGGGATGATTGAAAATTCTCACGTTACTTTAGGGCAAGTTATCGCCTTGCAACTTTACTTAGTTTCTTTAGTTGAACCATTTGCAATGATTTCAGACTTTATCCTAGTTTATCAAACAGGAAAAACATCGTTTGGGAAATTACAAGAATTGATTGAAACCGGAGATACTCTTGAAGAAAATGGTTCCTTAACTTTAGAATCATTTGATGAGATTAAACTCCAAGATTATAGTTTTTCTTATGCAAATAGTCATAAGAAGAGTTTGGAAAAGATTTCACTCGTCTTAAAAAAAGGGCAAACCTTAGGGATTGTAGGCCGGACTGGCTCAGGTAAAACAACATTGGTAAGACAATTATTGAGACAATACCCACTAGGTCAAGGTCAGTTTCTTGTCAACAACCATCAGTTTGTTGATTACGATAGACAAAGTGTTGAAAATCAAATTGGTTATGTCCCTCAAGAGCATATTTTATTTTCCAAATCAGTAGAAGCAAATATTGCGATGGGCAAATCACAAGCTAGTCAAGAAGACATTTTAAAAGCTATAGAAACTGCTTCATTTACTAAAGATTTAAAGGATATGTCAGATGGTTTACAAACTCAAATTGGTGAACGAGGTCTGTCCATTTCTGGTGGGCAAAAACAGAGAATTGCAATTGCGAGAGCCTTTCTTTCAAAACCAAATTTATTAATTTTAGATGACTCTCTTTCAGCAGTAGATGCTAAAACGGAAACCAATATCATCAGACATATTCAAGAAGAACGTCAAGGCAAGACCACCCTTATTGTGACCCATAGATTGTCCGCGATCCAGCATGCCGATTGGGTTATAGTAATGGAAAACGGACAAATCATTGAAGAGGGAAGGCCGCAAGAATTGCTTGCAAACAAGGGATGGTATTACCAGCAATATCAAAGGCAACAAGCACAGGAGGTATAAAATGAGCCTCATCATTACATTATTAAAAGAATTAAAAGTAGCAAAAGTGTCATTTACCCTAGGTATTTTCCTTTTATTAATTGCTACCGCAGCAGGGCAATTGGCCCCACTTTTATTAAAAGAAATTATTGATAAGCAGTTGACACCAGTAGCCGATGGCTTACAAATTAATCATCACCTTTTTTACCAATTCATCTTCTACTATTTTGCAGTTACCTTACTTACAGCCATCTTTCGGTACATTTCGTTTAGAACCTTAATTTATTCTTCAAATAAAGTAGTTTCTCATTTACGAAAAAAGGCATTTAATATCATGCAGAGCTTGCCAATTTCTTATTTTGACAAGGTTCCAGCAGGAAAAATTGCAACACGTATTGTCAATGACACAGAAACCTTACGTAATCAATTTTACGATAATCTTTTGTCACAAATTATTATTAGTTTTGTTCAAATTGTCTTTATCTATGGTGTTATGATTTATTTAGATCATAGGTCAGGGATATGGTTATTGATTGTCATTCCACTATTTTATGGTATTCAATTATTATATAAGGCAATGACTGATAAGCATATGACAGATTTTTACCAAGCACGAAGTACAATCAACACCCAGGTTAATGAAACCATGAATGGTGCTCAAATTATTCAACTCTATCATCAGGAAGAAGCTGTCCTTGATGAATTTAATCAAACTATTCAAGAGATGAAGACCGCAGATGATCATATTATTGTTGCCGATTCAGTTGCCTCGTGGACACTGACAGAATTTGTTAAATACACGATCATTTCAGCTCTATTAGCTGTCATTGGCTATCAGTTTTTACAAGGATATACTGATGTAACGGTTGGTAAACTGTTTATCTACATAAACTATCTGACACGTCTATTTGACTTATTAGGGAATATGGTCCGTCAACTCCCTAACATTCAACGGTCAACGGCAACTGGTAAAAGACTAATGGCTTTGTTAGATGAGGAAACTGAGTCAGAGGAATCTGAACCTATTAACATTTCAAATGGTCAGGTGGTTTTCCAAGGAGTTGATTTTGCTTATACTCCGGATCGATTGGTCTTATCAAATATTACAATTACTGCCAATAAAGGAGAAACAGTCGCATTAGTTGGACATACTGGTTCAGGAAAATCTTCGATTATGAATCTCTTATATCGTTTTTATGACCCTATAAAAGGGGATATATTAGTAGATAATCAATCGATTCAGCACTATTCTAAAGAAAGTCTCAGATCACAGATGGGGATCGTTTTACAAGATCCCTATCTCTTTACTGGAACGATCGCATCGAATATTCGGATGGGAAATGACAACTATAGTGATCAGCAAGTTGAAGATGCTCTAATTAAGGTCGGTGCCAAAAAGATGTTAGAGCAGTTACCACATGGCATAAATGAGCCTGTTTATGAGAAAGGGGCATCTTTCTCAAGTGGCGAGAGACAGTTAATTGCGTTTGCGAGAACTTTAATTGCTAATCCTAAAATTCTTATTTTAGATGAAGCGACATCTCACATTGACACTGAGACTGAAGAGATCATTCAACATGCCATGCAGGTTTTAAAAGAAGGTCGAACAACTTTTATCATTGCGCACCGCTTATCAACAATTCAATTTGCTAATCAGATTTTAGTATTAGATAAAGGAAAAATTGTTGAGCAAGGCAATCACCATTATCTGATGTCATTAAATGGCAAGTATACTCAGTTAGCTAAATTACAAGAAAGGGTTTAAAAGAGACTAGGACAAACATCAGTCATTTCCTGGAAATTTGATTTTATCGTCCCACCTCCGCAAAGTTGAGTAGGGCTATAAAAGGTGGCTCATCAACCTATTAGAGCCCCCACTCGACCACTGTGTCATTTAGACATCACTCTACCAAAAAAGAAGTTGAGAAGATTGTCTCAGCTTCTTTTTGAAAACAGATGAAAAAGCTTTGAATAAGAAATTAATTTCCTTTCCTACTTTTCAAAAAGAGGGTTAGATATCGCAATTTTAACTCTTTTAGTGTAAAATAGTAAGGTAAAAGTAAAGTTAAAAATTATGAAAAGATAAGGTTATGAGTGAAAACATAGGAATTGGTAAGGCGCATAGCAAAATCATTTTAATGGGAGAACATTCCGTCGTTTATGGTTTCCCTGCAATTGCATTACCATTAAAAGATATAGAAGTTACTTGTCGCATTAAGAAAGCGGAAAAAAAATTAGAGTTTGATTTTTATGATACGCTTTCTACAGCGATTTTTTCTGCTTTAGATTATTTACAGATTAAGAATCAACCAATTTCTTATGAAATCATTTCCCAAGTTCCTCAAAGAAGGGGAATGGGCTCATCTGCGGCAGTCTCTATTGCTGCAATTAGAGCGGTATTTTCTTATTTTGATTATGAATTAAGTGATCAATTATTAGAAATCTTAGTGAATAAGGCAGAAATTATTGCTCATACAAATCCTAGTGGTTTAGATGCGAAGACTTGTTTGAGTGATCACGCTATTAAATTTATTAGAAATGTGGGATTTGAAAGTCTAGCTATTGATATAGATGCTTATCTTATCATTGCTGATACAGGTATCCATGGTCATACTAGAGAGGCTGTCGATAAAGTTGCAAAATTTGAAGAAAGTAACTTATCACATTTAACTGAATTAGGAAAATTGACAGAAGAAGTCGAAGAATCAATAAAACAAAAAGACATAACAAGAGTTGGTCACTGTATGACAAAAGCACATGACCATCTTATTGCAATTGGTGTCAGTGTTGACAAATCAAATCAATTAGTAACTGAGGCGTTAGAACAAGGTGCTTTAGGTGCCAAAATGTCTGGCGGTGGATTAGGTGGCTGTATCATCGCACTTGCAAAAAGTAAAGATGATGCTAAGGTAATCAGTAAGGCATTAGAAGAAAAAGGGGCAGTAAACACGTGGATACAAAAACTGTAAGTGTTAAATCATATGCAAATATTGCAATTATTAAATACTGGGGTAAAGATGATGCAACAAAAATGATTCCATCAACAAGCAGTATTTCCTTAACTCTAGAAAATATGTATACCGAAACTTGCTTAACCTTTTTAGAAAATGGTGCAGATTCAGATCAATTTTATATTGATGGACAATTGCAAAATCAAGCAGAGCATGATAAAATTTCAAAAATTATTGATCAGTTTCGTACTAATAAAAAGCAATTTGTCATAGTTGACACTAAAAATAATATGCCAACTGCGGCTGGCCTTTCATCGAGCTCAAGTGGCTTATCGGCACTTGTAAAAGCTTGCAATCTGTTGTTTGAAACTGGTCTATCACAACACGAATTAGCCCTTAAAGCAAAATTTGCTTCAGGATCTGCTTCGCGCTCATTTTTTGGACCTTTAGCCGCTTGGGATAGAGAAAGTGGCGATATTTATCCTGTTCAAACTGATTTGAAATTAGCAATGATTATGCTAGTGGTGAATGATGCGAAAAAACCTGTTTCTAGTCGCGATGGCATGAAACTTTGTCGTGAAACATCGATCACATTTGACCAGTGGAAGGAAGAGTCATCTAAAGATTACCAAGCCATGTTACATTATTTGAAGTCTAATGATTTTGAAAAAGTTGGTTTATTAACTGAAAAGAATGCCTTGGCAATGCATGCAACGACAAAAACATCAACGCCTTCCTTTTCATATTTGATTGAAGAATCTTATCGGGCGATGGATAAAGTAAAAGAACTTCGTCAACAAGGTTTCCGCTGTTATTTTACAATGGATGCTGGCCCAAATGTCAAAGTCCTATGCTTAGAAGAAGATCTTGAACAGTTAGCAAGCATTTTTGAGAAAGAATTTGACATTATTGTGTCTAAAACTAAGGAATTATAAAAATGACAAATTTTCATGTGGAAACTGGTGGTAAACTATACATTGCTGGTGAATATTCCATATTAAAAGCTGGACAAGTAGCGGTTTTGAAAAATATCCCTATTAAATTGTCTGCGATTATAGATAGCTCAGAACAATTCCATATCTCTTCAGATATGTTTGATTATAGTACTGACCTAACCCCTGATGCTAATTATCGCTTGATTCAAGCTTCAATTGAAACTGTTGCTTTACTTCTTGGAAAAGACAGCACTTCTCTAAGACCATTTGACTTATCTATCACAGGTAAATTAGAAAGGAACGGCAAAAAATTTGGAATAGGCTCAAGTGGTAGTGTTACAGTTTTAACAATCAAAGCCTTAGCAGCTTTTTATCATATTCATCTCTCAAATGATTTATTATTTAAACTGTCTGCCTACACACTCCTAAAATTAGGTGATAATGGTTCAATGGGAGATATAGCTTGTATTGCTTACAATCAAACGATCGCCTATTGGTCTTTTGACCGAAAGGTAATTACTCAAAAGATTCACGAAATGACCTTCGAACAAGCTATTAAATTGGATTGGGGCTATAAAATTGAAGTTATTTTACCTAAATTGCCTTGTTTCTTCATGGTTGGTTGGACAGGACATCCTTCCATATCAAAAGATATGGTTAATAAGGTGATTAATCAAATTGATAGGGCATTTTTAGAGAACACCCAAGAGGCAACCTTAGCTGTTATTGAAGCATTGAAACTGGGAAATAAATCGCAATTTGTCACAGCACTTAAGCGTGCAGATCAGAGTTTAGAAGCCTTATCCTCAGCCATTTACACCGAAGACTTAACATCCTTGCGTCAGGCTAGTGACGATTTGGAGGTTGTTGCTAAATCATCAGGCTCAGGCGGTGGCGACTGTGGTATTGCTTTTGCATTTACAGAGGCAGATAGTCAGGTTTTGAAAGAAAGATGGTCCAAAGAGGCTATTCAATTAATTTATCACGAAAGATTGGGAGAATGATGACCAACCGAAAAAATGATCATATCAAGTATGCCTTGAAGTATCAATCAGATTATAATTCTTTTGATGACATAGAGCTGATTCACACGTCTTTACCAACATTTGATTTAAAAGATGTGGATCTATCAACTCATTTTGCAGGTCATGACTTTGCCTTTCCTTTTTATATTAATGCTATGACTGGTGGTAGTGAAAAAGGCAAAGCTGTTAACGAAAAGCTAGCTCGAATAGCAGAGGCGACAGGAATTCCAATGGTGACAGGTTCTTATAGCCCTGCTTTGAAGAATCCACAAGTAAAATCATCATTTCAGTTGAGACAGGTTGCTCCTGAGATGCTTCTTGCAACTAATATTGGTCTTGATAAACCAGTTTCATTAGGGAAGCAAACAGTAGAGGAAATGTCCCCTCTATTCTTGCAGGTTCATATTAATTTAATGCAAGAATTGTTAATGCCAGAAGGGGAAAGAAGCTTCAGTCACTGGGAAAGACATCTTAAAGATTATGTTGCTGAAATTGACGTTCCGCTTGTTTTAAAAGAGGTCGGATTTGGCATGGACAGAAAGTCTATTCAAAAGGCGCGAGCGATTGGCATTAAAACCTTTGACATTTCTGGGCGTGGCGGAACATCGTTTGCCTACATCGAAAACCAAAGAGGTGAAGATCGCTCTTATTTAAATAATTGGGGTCAAAGCACTATGCAAACCTTATTAAATGTGAAAGATTTGTCAGACGATATTGAAATTCTAGCTTCTGGTGGTGTCAGACACCCATTAGATATGATTAAATCTTTAGTGCTAGGCGCTAAGGCAGTTGGTATGTCGAGAACCATGCTCTCTTTAGTTGAACGTTATCCTGAAGAAAAAGTAATTGCTATTGTAAATGGATGGAAAGAAGAGTTAGCCATTATCATGTGTGCACTTAATTGTAGGACGATTCCTGAATTAAAACAGGTTGATTATCTACTTTACGGGAAATTAAAAGATGCCAATTCATAAAACGTTTGAAGTGATTCAAACGTTTTTTAACTCTTTCTTAATGAGAACTTATTGGGCAATTAGTTATCATCTGAACATAAAAAAGATTTGATAGGCTCAAATCTTTTTATTTCTTAAGTTTTGTAAATGGTGTTTTGCTGTTTCTAAGTTCATATGTTTTTCTTTTAGTAAAACATTAAGCAGTTTAGGTGTTTCGTCCTGGTTAGCTCCAGCAAGCAGGGCTAATGATTTAGCCTGTAGTTTCATGTGGCCAGCTTGGATGCCTTTATTAGTTAAAGCTTTTAGGGCTGCAAAGTTTTGTGCTAAACCAGCTGAAGCAATAATCATTGCTAATTCTTTAGCCGATGGATTATTTAACAAGTCATGAGCGATTGTAACACTAGGATTAAGTCCAATTGAGCCACCTTTTGTAGCTATTGGCATTGGTAATGTAATGCTTCCAATTATCATTTGGGTGTCATTGTTAATTTGCCAAGTCGTAAGCCCTTTATAACTTCCATCTTTTGCTGCATAGGCATGAGCACCTGCTTCAATAGCTCGCCAGTCATTCCCTGTAGCCAAAACTAGTGCATCAATCCCATTAAAAATACCTTTGTTATGTGTTGCTGCACGATAAGGATCAACTTGAGCTAATTGACTGGCAAGAGCCATCTTATTAGCCAATTCTTTAGCTTGTAATGTCTCTCTACTTAAGTAATGGAAAGGAAGCTGACAAGTTGCAGTTACTAATGATTCCGTAGCATAATTGGATAAAATTGCCATGAGCTGCTTTCCTTGGCTGAGACTGATTAAATCCTCAACTAAAGCTTCCATCATGGTGTTAACCATGTTTGCACCCATCGCTTCTTGAGTATCGACACATAAATAGACAATCAAGAATTGTTCTTTAATTGCTAGGTCAATTCTTCTAGCACCGCCTCCTCTTTTGACAATTGAAGGGTAGGCTTGGTTGGCCTTTTCAATAAGGCTTTCTGCCTCATTCAAGATAGTTGCTTTAGCCAATTCTAAATCAGGGACATCGTATAGAGCAACTTGACCAATCATTTGACGATTATGAATCTGGGCGTGAAAGCCACCAGACCGTTTGATTAATTTTGTGGCATATGATGCAGCAGCGACGACGGAAGGTTCCTCTGTCACATAGGGTAGGTGATAGGTTTTACCATTAACAAGAAAGTCTGGAACAATGCTAAAAGGCAAAGCTAGACGTCCGATGACATTTTCTGACATATCGTTTGCTATAGCGGTGCTTAGTAGTTCACCTTCTTGAAGTGCTTGTAAGGTTTGTTGTGATAGCAGATGACCAGAAGTTAGTAGTTGGTGGCGTTCTTGAAGTGATTTTTTATAAAATCCTGACCAATTTAGTTCGTTATCTGTCATTTTTTTGATAGATCCTTTGGTGTTCTTGAATACTGTCAAGTCTGTAGTCCCCAGTTAGGTAGGTAGGTAATGTTACATTCCCTTTGTCATCAAATCTAGCTTCTTCATAGAAAAGTGCTTCGTATTCTTCAACAGTGATGTTACGGCGAGCATCTAGCATTGCCTGATGGTCAATGGTTAACATTTCATGATAGCCATCAACAAGTTGACCTGAAAAAATTTCGCAAACTGCACCAGAACCATAGGAGAAGAAGGCAATATCATCCCCTGCCTTAAGTTCTTTATTGTTTTCTAACAAAGATAAGAAAGACATATAGAGTGATCCTGTATAGATATTTCCAACTTGTCGACTAAAACTGATTGAATCGGTAAAAGCTTTTTCTAATGCTATTTGCTTTGCTTCTGATACAGTTTGATCCATTAATAACTTCATCCCTTTTAGTGCTTGCTTTGGAAAGGGAATATGGAAGCAAAAGGCTGCAAAATCAGATACGTTTTTATGTGTTTTCTTTTGATATTGAGTCCAAGTTGTTGTTAAGGTATCTAAATATTGTTCTGTTGAAAAACGCCCATTGACAAAAGGTGTTGCTGAATAATTTGGTCTCCAAAAATCCATGATATCACGTGTTTGTGCAATGTTATCATTATTAAAGGTTAAGATGCGTGGATTTTTTTTGACTAACATGGCTATACTTCCAACGCCTTGAGTCGGTTCACCACCTGAAGCAATACCATATTTTGCAATGTCACTTGCAATGACTAGGACACTAGCGTCAGGATGCATAGCGATATGGGCATTGGCATAATCCAGAGCAGCAGTTGTAGCGTAGCAAGCTTCTTTCATTTCAATAGCTCTTGCAAACGGCTGAATGTCAAGTAAGCCATGAATATAGACACTAGCTGCTTTTGATTGATCAATAGCTGTTTCAGTTGCTAGGATCACCAAATCAATTTCTTGTTTATCTTGATTGGTTAAAATTTCTTGGCAAGCAGTTGCAGCTAAAGTCACAATATCTTCAGTAATTGGTGAGATACTAATGGCATCAATCATTAATCCTTTTTGATATTTAGCAAGTTCAACCTGACGAGCTTCAGCTAATGCTTCCATTTTTAATACATACTGACTTGATGCAAAGCCAATTTTATCTATCCCTATTTTCATTGATGTCCTCTTCGTAAATTTTATCTATAATATTTTAACATATTTTCTGAAAAAGAAAGTTTTTTAACATTAATACTTGGGATCTTTACGATATTCAGTCCTTAAAAGTGATTAAGGGACATTTCTCCTAGCATTTTTTCTATAATTTGGTAAAATAATAAACAGTATGAGAACGTGAAAGGTTTTACTTATGACAAAAGCAGATCAGCTATTTAAAGAAAATATTAAAAAGATTATGGACCAAGGTGTTTATAGTGAACAGGCTAGACCTAAGTATAAAGATGGCAAAACTGCGAATTCAAAATATATCACAGGTGCTTTTGCAGAATATGACCTCTCTAATGGGGAATTTCCAATAACCACTTTACGTCCTATCCCAATTAAATCAGCAATAAAAGAATTACTCTGGATTTATCAAGATCAATCTAACAGTTTAGATATTTTAGAGGAAAAATATAATGTTCATTATTGGAATGACTGGGAAGTTGGTCAGACAAGAACGATTGGACAACGTTATGGAGCTGTTGTCAAAAAACATGATATTATCACTAAAATTTTAAACCAACTGGAAGAGAATCCATGGAATAGACGAAATGTTATTTCATTATGGGATTATCAAGCGTTTGAAGAAAGCGAAGGATTATTGCCTTGTGCGTTTCAAACAATGTTTGATGTCCGTCGCGTAGACGGGACAATTTATTTAGATGCAACCTTAGTTCAAAGATCAAATGATATGCTAGTTGCACATCATATTAATGCCATGCAATATGTTGCTTTGCAAATGATGATTGCGAAACATTTTGGATGGAAAGTTGGAAAATTTTTCTATTTTATAAACAACTTGCACATTTATGATAATCAATTTCCACAAGCAGAAGAACTGTTGAATCGTCAAGCAAGTGATTGTCAACCACGATTACTACTAAATGTTCCCGATGGGACGAATTTCTTTGATATCAAAGCAGAAGATTTTGAATTGATAGATTATAATCCAGTCAAACCTCAGTTGAAATTTGATTTAGCTATTTAATTCGTTAATTTTTTTATAAGCAAATTTGTGGCAAATTTGGTAAAATAGATAGACTTTAGATTGAAGGAAAACTAGTATGACAAAGGAAATTATTGCCATTTGGGCTGAAGATAAAAATGGAGTAATTGGTGTCGAAGGAAGATTACCTTGGCGTTTGCCAAAAGAACTACAACATTTTAAAAAGACAACACTTAACCATGCTATTTTAATGGGAAGAGTGACATTTGAAGGGATGCAAAGACGACTTTTACCAAATCGTCAAACGCTTGTTTTGACCTCAGATAATAAGTATCAGGTTGATGGTGTTTTGACGATGACTAGTGTTGAGCAAGTACTTGAGTGGTTCCATACACAAGAAAAAAATCTTTACATTATTGGTGGAAGTAAAGTCTTAAAAGCTTTTGATGGCTATTTTGATTGCATTATTAAAACCTTGGTTGATAACGAATTTACTGGAGATACCTATAGTCCAGATTTAAATTTAAGTGGCTTTGAAGAAGTTGAAAGCCAATTTTTTGAAAAAGATGACAAAAATCCTTATGATTTCACCGTTCACATTTTCGAGAAAAATAAAACGGTTGGAGGAATGTAGAAAGCATGCAACGGAGTATATTTGGCGTATTCACGGCTTTTCTATTTGTTATTTGTTTGCTTTGTGCAATACCGGCAATAAGAAAAAACCGTTATGGATTAGGTGTTTTATTTTTATTAAATGCATTGACAAATTTAGTTAATACTATTCATGCCTTTTATGGCACGCTATTTTAAGAGTTAAGTAGAGAAAGTTAGAGGGAAAATGGCAAGTAATCGTAGTAACGATATCAAGGTTCATTGTTCATTTTGTGGCAAGAGCCAAGACGAAGTCAAAAAAATTATTGCAGGTAACAATGTCTTCATTTGTAATGAGTGTGTTGCCTTATCACAAGAAATTATCAAAGAAGAATTAGCAGAAGAGGTTTTAGCAGATCTAACGGAGGTTCCAAAACCTAAAGAATTACTGGATGCTTTAAATCAGTATGTTGTAGGTCAAGATCGTGCTAAACGTGCTTTAGCTGTAGCTGTTTATAATCACTATAAACGTATTTCTTATACTGAAAGCCGTATTGAAGAAGAAGTTGAACTCCAAAAATCAAACATTATGATGATTGGACCAACTGGTTCTGGTAAAACCTTCTTAGCGCAAACCTTAGCCAAAAGTTTAAATGTGCCTTTTGCAATCGCTGACGCTACTTCTTTAACAGAAGCTGGGTATGTGGGGGAAGACGTTGAGAACATTCTTTTGAAATTGATTCAAGCAGCAGATTACAATGTTGAACGAGCTGAACGTGGCATCATTTATGTTGATGAGATTGATAAAATCGCTAAAAAAGGCGAAAATGTGTCTATCACTCGAGATGTATCAGGTGAAGGGGTTCAGCAAGCTTTGCTGAAAATTATTGAAGGTACAGTTGCAAGTGTTCCACCTCAAGGTGGTCGTAAGCATCCAAATCAAGAAATGATTCAAATTGATACTAAAAATATTCTTTTCATCGTTGGTGGTGCTTTTGATGGCATTGAAGAGATTGTTAAACAACGTTTGGGTGAGAAGATAATCGGTTTTGGCCAAAATAGTCGAAAAATCGATGATGAAGCATCTTATATGCAAGAAATTATTGCAGAAGACATTCAAAAATTTGGCTTAATTCCTGAATTTATTGGACGTTTACCAGTAGTTGCAGCTTTGGAACAATTGTCAATTGATGATTTGATTCAAATTTTAACTGTACCCAAAAATGCATTAGTTAAGCAATATCAGGCCTTGTTATCCTATGATGGTGTTGAACTTGAATTTAACCAAGATGCACTTGTCGCTATCGCTTCAAAAGCTATCGATCGTAAAACGGGTGCGCGTGGTTTGAGATCAATTATTGAAGAAACAATGCTTGATATTATGTTTGATATTCCAAGTCAAGAAGATATTTCAAAAGTTATCATTACAAAGGAAGCTGTTTCAGGAGATAGTAAGCCTATCTTAGAAACGGCATAGAGGGAAAAATGGCAGAAGAACAACTATTAAATACGCATAATGCTTCCATTCTCCTTAGTGCGGCAAATCAGTCACATTATCCTGATGATGATTTACCAGAAATTGCTCTTGCAGGTCGTTCAAATGTTGGAAAATCTAGTTTCATCAACACTATATTAGGACGTAAAAACTTAGCGAGAACATCCAGTAAACCTGGAAAAACGCAATTGTTAAATTTCTTCAATATTGATGATAAATTACGTTTCGTAGATGTCCCTGGTTATGGCTACGCTAAAGTTTCAAAGTCTGAACGTGCTAGATGGGGAAAAATGATTGAGGAATATTTAACGACCAGAGATAATTTAAGAGCTGTTGTGAGTTTGGTTGATTTAAGACATGAGCCTTCAGCAGAGGATGTCCAAATGTATGAATTCCTCAAATATTATGAAATCCCAGTTATTGTTGTTGCTACAAAGGCAGATAAGATACCACGTGGTAAATGGAATAAACATGAATCAATGGTGAAGAAAAAATTGAATTTTGATAAAGATGATCATTTTATCATCTTCTCATCAGTGGATCGTATTGGGATTGACCAATCTTGGGATACTATTTTAGATCAGATATAAGAAAAGCACAGATTAATTCGGTGCTTTTCTTATCTAATCATTGACACATAGCTTATTTTTGTTGCATACCACTATATACTGTGGAGATAAAAACGATTTTGCTAAAAAATCCTTTTCGGACTTAGAAAATATGCTAATAAAATGGAGTTAACATTACTAATCCTAAGCTCTCTAACTATAGTCATTTTAATGGAATTATCAATTTTAGTAAGAACCTTGATCATATTAGTAGGGACATAGGTATTGATTTGAGTAATCATATGACAGTACCAATGCATTTAACAGTAGTGACTAGTCAAGCAAAGTGTGTTATTACATTTAAAATAAACATACTAAGATTTGTAGTGAAGAGTTTTCCGACGGAAAATTTCTTCACTACTTTTTCTTTGTGTTAAAGTAGAAGTTATTTTTTACTTTGACTATATCAAAATAAAAATAACTTAAATATAAAGAATGATACTAGTATTCGATTCACGAAAAGTGACTAATACGAGATCCTAACAGTATCTAAAAGTGTCGGCAATCGGAGAAATAAAGTCATAGCTAAACTTGTCAATTAGATAAAAACAACAGCGACCTCTATCATTGGTGAATTGGGAGATATTCGCCGGTTTCAGTTTGCCAACCAAATCAATGCCTTTATCGGAATTGACCTCAGACACTATGAATCTGGGAACTTTCTTGCCAAGGAACATATCACCAAACGTGGCAATCCTTATGCTAGAAAGATTCTCTTCAAGTGTATTCACAACATCGCTTCAGCTAGTCACACTAATCCTTGTCATATAGCAGACTTTTATGAGAAACGAAAAAGACAATCGGAACTAGCTTCAACTAAGCCACATACGATTGCCTCCATATATCGTCTTATTCGGACAATGTATTACCTTATAACGCATAACAAACTTTACGATTATACTTCGATCCAAAATCATTAAAGCTTTTATGCCATATTATTCTAACACCTTATTTTTAAAAAGGCTAGATAAGGTGTTCCTTTGGCGTACACTTTTTTCATGCTTACCACAGAAAGAGAGGACAATAACCTGCAGTGAACTACTGTCCTCAAAATATTTTCACCTTAAAGCCTTGGTAGGCTTAACAAATGGTAGAAAAAGAGAGTGGGACAAACAGTAGTAGTTGCTGTTTTTTAAGCTTTAGAAATTGTAATGTGACCACCAGTCAGATTGGCTTGTAAGTCTTTGTCTTCTGGATGATCCAAATAGTAATCCGTAATGCGGTCTCGGATTTCTTGTTCAATGACACGACGTAATGGTCTAACCCCCATAGCCTTGTCATAACCTAACTCAATCAGTTCTTCTTTAACTGGTTCAGTGACATCCAATGTAATGCCCTTTTTAGCTATCGTTTGATTAACTTCAGTAAGCATTAACTCTACTATTTCTTTTAAGTCTTCTTTTTGTAGATGTGAGAATTCAATGACGCCATTGAAACGATTTAAAAACTCAGGTCTGAAGTAAGGTGCAATGCGATCCATGATTTTTTGGTCATGCTCTTCTTGGCCTGTTAAAGCTTCATTACCAAAACCAGCATTAGATGTAGCAATAATCACTGTATTTTTAAAATCAATAGTATTTCCTTGCCCGTCTGTTAAACGACCATCATCTAAAACCTGAAGCAGTAGCGTGATAACTTGTGGGTCAGCCTTCTCAATTTCATCTAGTAAAACAATAGCATAAGGATTGCGGCGAACACGTTCAGTTAAAGTATTTTGATTGTCATCGTAGCCAACATAACCAGCAGTAGTTCCAATCAATTTGGAAACGGCAGTACGGTCACTGAATTCTGACATGTCTAAACGAATGATAGCATCCTTAGAACCAAACATATCAAGCGCCAGCTGTTTGGCCAATTCTGTTTTACCAACGCCGGTTGGACCTACAAAAAGGAATGAGCCAATTGGGCGCTTGCCATCATCAAAACCGGCACGGTTACGTCGAATAGCCTTTGCAACTGCTTGAACGGCTTGATCTTGTCCAATGACATGACCTTTGAGGCGATCAGCAATTTCCTTCAAACGTTCCAAATCACTTGCTCCCATATTAGAAACTGGTACGCCGGTTAGTCGTTCTACTGATTCAGCCACATCGTTTATGCTTGCAGTCACTTTTTGATCTTCGGTGTGGTTTGCCATTTGTTTTTGTAATTCTTCAATCCGGACCTTAGCTTGCAAGGCTATTTCATAATCTTCTGCAGCGACAGCCTTTTCTTGCTTGTCTTTTTCACTAGCAATTGCTGTTTCCAGACTCTTCAAGTCAGTGACTGGGTGTTGCGCAGCTAAATGGGCAGCCGTCATGTCAATCAAATCGATAGCTTTGTCTGGTAGGCTACGTTGTGGGATGTACTGAATAGAGTAATCCACGGCTGCTTTCAAAACAGAATCAGGAAGAAGGACATTGTGGTGTTGCTCATAAAGATTCCTGATGCCCATTAAAATATGGAAGGTATCTTCGGCAGAAGGGGCACTAACTTTAACTTCGTTAAATCGACGAGCCAAGGCAGCATTTTTCAGAATAGTGTTACGGTATTCATCTTGAGTTGTCGCACCGATGACTGTCAACTCCCCACGGGATAAAGCTGGTTTTAGGATATCGGCTAAGCCTTTGGAACCAGAATCACCACCTGTTGAACCAGCCCCTAAGATTTGATGAATTTCATCGAAGAAGAGGATTACATTTCCGGCTTCTTTAACCTCTTTAATTAAATTTTGAATGTTTTCTTCAAAAGCACCACGATATTGAGTACCTGCTTCTAAGCCAGAAATATCAATAGAGATAATTTCTTTGTTCTTAATAGCAGCAGGGACGTCACCAGCAATAATAGCTTGGGCTAAGCCTTCGACGACAGCTGTTTTACCGACCCCAGCGTCACCAACTAGAACGGGATTGTTTTTTGTGCGTCGCGCTAATATTTCAGCTGTATCTTGAATTTCTTTATTTCGGCCAATTACGGGGTCTAAGTGTCCTTGACGAGCTTCTTGCGTTAAGTTAGTCCCTAATTGGCTTAAGATGCCATCTTCTTTTAGAGTTTGTTGCTGTTCTTGTAAAGGAGCAGTTGAACTGAGTTTTCCAGTTTTGCGATATTCTTGAAACTCTTCAGGTGTCATTTCACGTCCATTAACTAAGTAACGACGGTTCTCAGTTTGGTAACCACCAGTGTTACCCATCAATTGGTTAAAAATGTCATCCATGCTTCCAAAAGGGTCTTTTCCATAATAGTTTGTCATAATTTTTTACCTCATAATTTTTATTTATACTTTAAAAGTATTGATGAAGGAGTAGTTATTTAGTCTATACTTATCAGGTAAGAGGCCTGATTTAAATAATTACATTTTGGTTTGCCAACCACCTTCTGATACTATTATATATCTTTGGTCAGCAAAGGTCAATAGAAAAGTTTGACTATTTTTGACCTTTATCAAAATTATAACCTTTCTTTTATTCGGCAAATTACAAGTTCAAGTTAGCCATTTAGTAAAAACTCTTTAGGAGATTTATAATCTAGTATTTTTTTAGGATAGTTATTTATCCAATTTTCAATGAATGCGACCTGTTTTAGGGTCGCATTC
>NZ_JBRUGD010000008.1:0-123260 GCF_053206145.1 Streptococcus hongkongensis | reverse complement strand
GTTAAAATGATGGCATGAAGGCCTTTTTATTTTGGCTTAAATAGCATAATTTATCAGATTTTAGAGAAATTAAGACTAGACAAGAAAAAACAAACTAGCAACTTCACTAGTTTGTCTTCGTTCTGAACATCCCAAATTTGGGATGTCAATTTATATTAAATGTGCTTCTTTTAGTAATTCTTCTACATAGGTGCCTTTAATTTTTTTGCGTCCTATTTTTTCAATGAGGCCTGGTATTGGCAAATCAAGTTTATCAAGGGGTTTCTTATCATTAAGGTAATAAAGGGCTTTTAATAATTCACGAATATCATATGCAGAATTAAAGACTTCCGGAATACCTCTTTCCACATCTAGTAAACTATAAACAGCTTCCATAGCTGTTCTAATAGAATATTCTGTCGTAAAGACGGTATCACGTGTTGGTGATTCTGCATAGTTACCAATAAAGGCTAAATTGACTGAACCATCAGGGATTACTTTCGGACGATCCCCCATCACACGTGGCATAAAATATGTCGTAATATAAGGCATGTAAACAGGAATAGTATTAATATAATCTTGACCAGCTAAAGTGGCAATTTTTTCAACTGGTACACCTAAATGATAGAGCCATTCTTCTGTGATCTCTTGACCTGTACATTCCTCAATTTTCTTATGAACATAATTGCCTTCGATATTAGAGTAGAGACCATAAATCCAAACAATTGTTTCATTATCCTTTTGTTCTTTAAAGTGTGGTTGACGATGAATAGCAAAGCTCATCATCCAATTTGAATCTTTAATTGTAACAATACCACCAGTATTTACCTTACCATCATGCAAGTCACGATTGGTTAACCGTTCTATATAGGGTTCTATAGCTGGGGCTTTGATAGTTGCAGTGGCAGAAATAAACCAACTTTCTGCTGGTAAATCGTTATAAAAGACTTTTGGACGACCAAATTCTTCGGACTGCGCAGCCATATTTTCCCAAAGATTCCAAGAGCCCCCTAAATCTTTATTTGCTTTTGCAACACTATGATGACTACCGTATGTGCTACTTTCAGTAATAGATCCATTCGTTACGAAGACCAAATCATCTTCTGTTAATTCAATTAATTTTCCTTGGCCAGCCACGGTTAATTGCAAGCTTTTAGCTACTTTTTTACCAGCTTTGAAATCTACAACAACATTATTAACCTTGGTGTCAAACTGAATGTCAACATGATGTGATTCCAAGTATGCAATAATGGGTTTAACCATAGAATCATATTGATTATATTTGTTAAATTTTAAGGAAGTGAAATCTGGTAGTCCACCAATATGATGAATAAAGCGCATCGCATAACGACGCATTTCAATCGCTGAATGCCATTTTTCAAAAGCAAACATGGTTGCCCAGTATGCCCAAAAGTTACTTTCAAAAAATTCCTTAGAAAAGACATCTTCAATCGTTTGTTTACCCAAGGATTCTTCTGTTTGTAATATCAATTTTACAAGTTCATTAGACTGTTTTCCAAGCGTAAATTGCCCATCATCTTCTACACGATTTCCTCTATTATGAATTAAGCGACAATTAGAAGAGTTAGGATCATCTTTGTCTAACCAATAAAATTCATCCAAATAAGATGCACCAGGAATCTCTAATGATGGAATAGACCGATACATATCCCACATACATTCAAAATGGTTTTCCATTTCACGACCACCGCGTGTCACAAAACCAAGTTCTGGTCTTTTGATACCATCCAGTGATCCGCCAGATAATGGTAATTCTTCTAAAATATGAATCTTTTCACCAGACATGTGACCATCACGGATGAGAAAAACAGCTGCTGCTAGTCCAGCTAACCCAGATCCCACAATATATGCCGATTTACCATCTACTCCTTCAGGTTTCCTCGGACGTGCAAAAGCTTCAAAATTTCCACTACTATAATACATATGTAGTCCTCCTTAACTTATAAGAATGTGAGTTATTTAAAACACCTTCATTTTACAACTTAAAAAAATGTGAAGCTATTAAAAAATAGATTTTTTGGCACTTTTTAGACGTTTTTTAAAAACTGTCTAATTTTTATCGTCACTATACTAAAAAGAGAATGGGACAAACACCTATGAGGACTTTGTCCTCACCCACAAAATAATGAAAACTAAGACAAAAGCCCTCATTAGGTATATAATCCTAGTGAGGGCTTTGTGGTTGATATTTTATTGATTGTTTCTATTCAATCGAGGAACAAACTAATCCACTCTACCTACGAGCACCCCAAAATATAGCCTCTCGGCATGAGTATAAAAATACGATACTATTAGGTAGATAAGTCCCCGTATTTCCTATAAAGGAGGCTGAATCATGGATATTATCTATGAATCTTGTGCTGGTATTGATGTTCATCAAGCCATGATTGCGGTCTGTGTCTTACACGGTTCCCTCACATCCACTCGTCCAAAGTGTGAGGAGAGGCGTTTTGACACAACAAGTGCAGGTCTATCTGAATGTCGAGATTTTCTTCTCTCATTAAAGGTACAGGCTTCCGGAATGGAAAGTACAGGTGTCTATTGGAAGCCAGTCTGGCATGCCCTTGTCGATAACTTTGAGCTCATTCTAGCCAATCCTGCTCATATGAAAAATATCAAAGGACAAAAGACCGATAAGAAAGATGCCCGTTCGATTGCCAAACTGACTCGAATAGGTCTCCTGCCAAAGAGTTTTGTACCCGATGAAACCATTCAAGAACTCCGTGAGTTAACACGGCAACGTAAACACCAAGTAGAAAATCGAAATAGAGAGGTCAATCGAATCCATAACATTCTTCAATCTGGTGGTATGAAATTGACCACTTACATAGAAGATGTTATGGGAGCCTCTGGTAGGAATCTGATGAATCTCTTGATCCATGAAGAAGTCATAACGCCCACTATTATCAAAGAAAATGTTTATACTTCTCTCAAGAAGAAGGTTCCGCAACTCCAGTTAGCCTTAGAGGGGGATTTCTCGGCACATCATCGCTTTATGTTAGGGCAATCCTTAGAGATTTACGACTTCTACACCCAACAAATTGAAATATTAGAGCATCGGATAGACACTTATTTAGAACAATATGAGCGTCAACTAAATATTTTAGATAGCATTCCAGGAATTGATCGGATAACAGCCTCTGTCTTTATAGCTGAGGTCGGGGGGGACATGAGTCAATTTCCGACTCCAGGCCATCTGGCTTCTTGGGCGGGTCTGTGTCCCGGAAATAATGAAAGTGCTGGTAAAAAGCGTAGCACTAAAATTCGACATGGCAATGCCTACTTAAAGAAATGTCTCTGCCAGGCAGTCAATGCGGCTAGACGACAGAAAGGAAGTCCCATTGGTCAACATCTCTTAAAACTTGCTTATTTCTTGATTGCCAACAATTTAACTTATACGGAATATTGCCAACAAAAAAGATTGTTAGAGACGAGCTAACAATCAAATAAAATTTTTCAACTTGATTATATCATAGGGAGAGGGGTTGTGTACTTTTTGGAGTTTACGTATAAAAAATCAGTAATTTCTTAGAAATTTGATTTTATCGTCCCACCTCCGCAAAGTTGAGTAGGGCTGTAAAAGTTGATTTTCAACGTATTAGAGCCCACTCAACCACTGCGTTACATACATAAATCTATAAAAAAAATGAGACTCAGAACATTTTGTCCCAGACTTCTCCAAATAGTCACAAGATAAGATTAATGGGCTAGATAGTCATCCCAAATTTGATCAAACTGTCCCAAATTAAAGGAGAAACTAGCTTGATCTTCCAAGTAGCTACTGATGATATCAAAGTCATCAGTGTGTTTTGGAAAAGTCGTATCCTCGAAAGCTAAATCTGCTAAAATAGCTTCTGGAGCATTAGATTTTGGGTTTCTTTGGGTCATTAACCAAGTATAAAATGATTTTCGCAAGTAATTCTCTCCTTAATCTTACTGCCAATGTTTCTCTAAAAAGTCATGTCGAATCCGACTACTTGCAGCATACCTGGCTGGATTCTTTCTATAAAAAGCTTGATGGTAGTCTTCGGCTGGGTAAAAAGGCAGAGCCTTTTCAATTTGTGTCACAATAGGCTGATCAAAGCGACCTGAATCAGCTAATTGCTCCTTAGATTGCTCTGCTAATTGCTTTTGCAGTTCTGACGTATAAAAAATGACGGGGCGATAATTATCTCCACGATCTTCAAACTGGCCAAAAGCATCTGTTGGGTCTGTTTGTGCCCAATAAAGCTCCAAAAGTTCTGAGTAACTAATGACAGTTGGATCAAAAATAATTTCTACTGCTTCAGTATGTCCTGATTGTTGATTACAAACCTCTTCATATGTAGGATTTACCACATGGCCACCTGTGTAACCACTTCTAACCGAGAGAATCCCGTTCATTTCTTCAAAAGGTTGAACCATACACCAGAAACAACCGCCAGCAAAGATAGCACGTTCTAAATTTTCTTCCATTTGTTTATCCTCAAATTTTATTTTCCTCATTGTAACAAAAAAGCTTGCCTGAGGCAAAACTTTTTCCTTAAATTAATTCTGTTCCTGTAGCATCTTGTTTGATCCGTTTTGCTTTCATCAAACCGCCTAGAGCTTTTTTAAATTGCCCTTTTGAAATACCAAAAGTTGCCTTAATGTCCTCTGGTGCTGATTTATCATTTAAGGTCATAAATCCACCATTAGACTCTAAGTAGGTCACAATCATTTGTGCATCGTTTTCTAACATTTCAAATGACCTTGGTTTGATTGATAAATTCAAGGTACGATCAACTTCTCTAAACCCAACAACACGAGCATCTAATACCTGCCCTAGGCGAGGTTCAGAATAACGTTCATTAGGATGGATAAAACCAAGCATGTTATTTTCTGGCAAGTAAACAAAGGTACCAGATAATTTCAATCGGTAAACGATTGCTGGCCAGTTTTGATTTTGCATATTATCATAGGCCGGATCTGCCATTTCCTGGAATATTTCTGGTTGTGCTGGGATACCCCAGAGACGATCTTTATTATCTACTGTAATGGTAATGTATAGCTTGTCTCCCTTTTTAGGCCACAATTCCTTCATATCTGGTAACAGATCTAAAGAAACAGCAATTTCTTTGTTTGGAATCCCTGTGTTGACGAAAACACCTAAGTCACGACGAACATCTGTCACTTCACCCCAACCATAAGAATCCCTACGAGACTTGATATCTTTTGTTGTCAAACGCAGCTTTTGTTTCATATCTGGATAGGCAAAGCCAGTTACCATATCTCCTATCTGATGCTGACCTTCTTCTTTGGAAAGTGTAAAGATAAAACCATCTTTTTGGATAAAATAGGCCTTGTCATTTTCTTCTCTGACCAAACCCGTAATTTGTGTTGCTAATAATTCATTCATATTTATACCTTTAAAAAAGTAGGCACAAGTCAAAAACAACTGCTTCTGAAATTGCTACCTACCTCCATATCTTTAATTACATTTAAACTTCTAACAATTCTTTTTCTTTGTTAGCTGTCATTTGATCGATGTGCTTGATAGCATCATCTGTAGCTTTTTGAATATCTTTTTCCAATGTTTTTAATTCATCTTCAGTGATTTCTTTTGCTTTTTCTTGTTTTTTAGCCTCATCCATTGCATCACGACGGATATTACGGATAGCAATTTTAGACTGTTCACCAACTTTTTTCACTTCTTTAGCCAGTTCTTTACGTGTTTCTTCAGTTAAAGCCGGAATAACAAGACGAATGACTGAACCATCATTTGCAGGTGTGATTCCTAAATCAGAAGCATTAATAGCACGTTCAATATCCTTAATTGAAGACTTATCAAATGGAGAGATGAGTAAAACTCGTGCTTCTGGAACTGTAATTGAAGCTAATTGATTAAGTGGTGTTGGTGCACCATAATATTCAACTTGAATACGGTCTAAAAGACTTGCATTAGCACGGCCTGCACGGATTCCTGCATATTCACGTGATAATGATTGATGTGACTGTTGAAAACGTTCATTCGCTTTCTCGATAATAGCATTTGTCATTTTTATAACTCCTTGTAACTTATGTTCTATTCTGATATTAGTCTACTGATTTATTAGAAACGGTTGTACCAATATGTTCTCCAAAAACAACACGTTTAATATTACCAGCTTCATTCATATTAAAGACAACCAAATCAATATCATTATCCATTGATAATGTTGATGCAGTAGCATCCATGATTTTCAATCCGCGCTTGATTACTTCACCATGAGTTAGTTCATCAAACTTAACAGCATTCGCATCTTTTCTTGGATCAGCATTGTAGACCCCATCAACACCATTTTTAGCCATTAAAATTGCATCTGCTTCAATTTCAGCTGCACGAAGAGCTGCTGTGGTATCTGTTGAAAAGTAAGGTGAACCGATTCCTGCACCAAAGACAACAATACGACCTTTTTCTAAATGTCTTAAGGCGCGACCACGAATATAAGGTTCTGCCACATTTTGCATAGGAATTGCAGTTTGAACACGGGTATCAACACCAAAATGTTGCAAGCTATCAGCCATTACTAAAGCATTCATTACTGTTCCTAACATACCTGTGTAATCTGCTTGAACACGATCCATTCCTGCTTCTGCTGCAGGTTCACCTCTCCAGAGGTTACCTCCGCCAATAACTAAAGCAATTTCAACTCCAGAAGCATGAACTTCAGCAATTTCTTTAGCAATAAGTTGAACTGTTGAGATATCAATTCCAACACCTTTATCACCAGCAAGTGCTTCCCCCGAAAGCTTGATTAATATACGTTGATATTTTGGTTCCAATTTACTTTTCTCCTTAATTTGTCTTTACTATTCTATCATAAAAATTACTTTTTTGACAGTTCTATATCAGCCCACAAGTAAAAATTACTTTCTAAATAGTATAAAAGCCAATTAAGTTAGTCTATCTTAGTTAATCCAAGTGAAAAAAGCCGATAAGTCTTTTGTAATTCAATGATATATCTAGATAAGTCGACTAATTCCTTTGGTGAAGAGCAGGTTAGAGCTATCATTTCTGCCATTACAAAACGCCCTAAATGATCTGCTAAGATATAAAGATTCTCTTCTGTTTCTAAGCGCTTAGCATTTTCGAGTAAGATTTTTCGAAGCTGATCAGAAATAATCCCTTCTGGTAAATTGTAAAGTGCAGCAATTTTTTCATAAAAATCAGTTTTGTTCGCTTTTATCATTTTTTCTCCCTAAAATCATTAAATTTTTAATCAAAAAAAGCTATCCGAAGATAGCTTTGATTAATTACATTGTTGAAGGGTCAACTTTAATACCAACACCTTGAGTAGATGTGATAGAAACATTAGTCATGTAAGTTCCTTTTGCTGTTGAAGGTTTAGCTTTAACCATAACATCGTTAAATGCTTTGAAGTTTTCAACTAATTTATCAGCATCGAACGATACTTTACCAATGATAGCTTGTACGTTACCAGCTTTGTCTGCACGGTAAGTGATTTTACCACCTTTTGATTCTTCAACTGCTTTTGTAACATCCATAGTTACAGTACCAGTTTTAGGGTTTGGCATCAAGTTACGAGGTCCAAGGACACGTCCAAGACGTCCAACGATAGCCATCATGTCTGGTGTTGCAATAACAACATCAAAATCAAGCCATCCGCCATTGATTTTAGCAACTAAATCATCTTCACCTACGAAGTCTGCTCCAGCAGCTTTTGCTTCTTCAGCTTTAGCACCACGTGCAAAAACAAGTACACGTTGTGTTTTACCAGTTCCATTTGGCAATACCATTGCACCACGGATTTGTTGGTCAGCTTTACGAACATCAATGTTCAAGTTATATGCAACTTCCACAGATGCATCAAATTTTGCGAAGTTAGTTTCTTTAATTAGTGCTACAGCTTCTTCTACACTGTACGCTTTTGTGCTATCAATTTTTTCAAGTGCTGCACGCAATTGTTTGCTTTTTTTAGCCATTTTAAAATTCTCCTTGTAATGTGGTCATATCGATTTGATTTAAAATCTCCCACGTCACTCATCAAACTATGATGAAGTCGTGCGGGTAATAGGGATAGTTACTGATTATTCAGCGATTGTGAATCCCATAGAACGAGCAGTACCTTCGATCATACGCATTGCAGACTCAATGTTTGCAGCGTTTAAATCTGGCATTTTAGTTTCAGCAATTTCTTGTACTTGTGCACGAGTAACTGTTGCAACTTTAGTTTTGTTAGGTGTACCTGATCCTTTTTCAACACCTGCAGCTTTTTTCAAAAGAACAGCAGCTGGTGGTGTTTTAGTAATGAAATCAAATGATTTATCTTCATAAACTGAGATAACAACTGGGATGATCATACCAGCTTGATCAGCTGTACGAGCATTAAATTCTTTAGTGAATCCCATGATGTTAATACCTGCTTGACCAAGAGCTGGTCCAACTGGTGGAGCTGGAGTTGCTTTACCAGCAGGGATTTGAAGTTTTACAAGTTTTTCGACTTTTTTAGCCATGTTAAAATCCTCCTGTTGTGGTTTTGGCGGTAATTAAGATTTTTACCTCCCACAGATATGCAAATAGCATACCCTACCATTATACCTACTTTATAAAAAAAATCAAGACTTTAGAGTGATTTATTAAAAAAATTGTATCAAAAGTGATTTGAAAGTTCTAAAATGAAGTTAGCCACTTAAGGGTATCAAAAAACATCTCAGAGAGATATAATTGTAATCTACCACAACAACAATTGGAAGGTCTCTGAGATGCAAAACTATTATACACCAAAAGGAAAACAATTAACACTAGCCGAGCGTCAAATGATTGAACGTTGGCTTAAAGAAGGAAAATCCAATCGCGAAATGGCGAGAAGATTAGCTAAAGCTCCTCAAACCATTAACAATGAAGTCAAGCATGGGCAAGTTAGGCAGCTAATCCGTAAGGGAAAGTATGAGCTAGTTTACTCAGCTAACTTTGCACAAAACATCTATGACAATAACCGTAAACGCTCTGTTAAGAAAGTTTCTCTCACCAAGGAACTTAAAGAAAAGATTTTGCATTATATGAACCAGAAGCTTTCGCCTGAAATGATGGTTAAAACCAAAGGTGTGGATGCCCCCATCTCGACAATTTACTACTGGATCCATCACGGACATCTTGGCATTACTGAAGAAGCACTGCTTTATCCTAGACGAAAAAGGACTAAAAAGAAAGAAGCTAGCCCTAACTTTAAGCCTGTCGGCAAGTCTATTGAAGAACGACCAGAAAGTATTAACAAGCGAGAGAATATAGGCGATTTTGAGATTGATACCGTTATTCAGACGAGAGCTAAAAACGAGTGTTTATTGACGTTAACCGACAGAAAGAGTCGGTTTCAAATCATTCGGCTTATTCCTGATAAATCGGCTTATTCGGTAAATCAAGCTTTGAGGACAATCCTACAAGAGTATCACATTAACTCAATCACAGCAGATAACGGAACGGAATTCAGTCGCTTAGCTGAGGTTTTTGACCCTGAACACATCTATTATGCACATCCTTACGCCTCATGGGAGCGAGGAACAAATGAAAACCATAATAGACTCATTCGCCGCTGGTTACCTAAGGGAAGCAAGAATGCGACCCCAAAACAGGTCGCATTCATTGAAAATTGGATAAATAACTATCCTAAAAAAATACTAGGTTACAAATCTCCGAAAGAGTTTTTCTTGGCTGGCTAACTTGAACTTGAAATTTAGCATATGAAAGATAAGCTTCGATTTTTCCACGTTCTGCTTCTGAGAGGTGGTGATATGACTGTTTTGTGGTAGAATAGTGAGTGGACATGTTCTTCTTTTCCTTTATACTTTGTTTGGCGACTTTAGTATATCAGATGAACATGTCTTTTCTGTCGCACTTCATTTTACAATGTGGGAAAAATTACTTTAGTAACATCTAAAAAAACACACCAAGATAATAATTCTTGGCATGTTTTTTAGACTTTGAAATAAGGTAACCTAATAACGAGTGCGAGCACTAATTGTCAAGCCTTCTGCTGCTTCATCTTCAGTAATAACATAAATTTTTCCTGAAGATTTTAAAACTTCTACAACAATTAAACGAAGGTCAATGGCTTTATCATTGTCATTGCCTGTAACTAAATAGTTACCTTGACCATCTTTTACAATCAATAACTCAGCAATACGATTTTCAAAAGCTAAGGTTTTGATTTCTTCTAAATTATTTTCTACTTTAAATTCAAGGCTTGTTTCATTAAAACGATTGACCAAATCGGATAAATTATTTGTTTTTATGCCACTAATAAATGCTTGAGCTTGTTTTGCAATTTCTTCATCTGAAATCTTGGCAGCTGATTGTTCAATGCCAGAATCCATTAATCCCTTATATTTATTTATAGCACGATAAGCAGCCTGATTTTCTGGAAGTGCATATAAAATAGTTTCATTATTTTCTTCTTGACCAAAATACTCGATTAATGAAGCATTCACAAATCGGAAGAAATTATTACGGTCAATTTCTTTCTCATTACTAGTATCATTATGACCATGGAAACTATGTTGTCCATTCCCTTCCTGACCACCAAAGCTACTGTGGTTTAATTCACCACCAACAATCTCGTCTCCTAAAGCTTGTGTTAAACTTATTGGCCAAGTTTCATCCTTAATTTCATTCAGTGAAGACATCTCAAGTTCAAATAAACGCGCTTGATCTTGATTTAAAACAAGTAAATGGTATTCACTTGTAAATTGGAATTGCTCAATTAATGGTTTGAGATATGGTGCTGGACCTAAAACTATCCCGTTCACAACTGGACCTTCAACTTGATAGTAAAAAGAATTATCTTTAGTAATGTATAAAACAAGACTTCCACTACCGGTTAGGATAGTTCGAGCATTATTTTTCACCTCTGCAACTTGGTTTTGCCACTCTTTTTCCAATTTGTCAGTTAATTGACTGGCTTCTTTTAAATAATTATCTAAAATAATACCATCTTTTTCAGAATAAGCAGATAAGGGATTTAAATCGATAGTAATTGTAATAAATTGGCGATCCTCAACGAGTAAGTCAGGATGCGGAAATTGATTTAACTGTTCCATATATTTCTCCTTTACTTATTTTTGTTATATAATAATCGTAACATAAGCGTCTTCTTTTTTCTAACAAAAACCATAAGTGACCTCACATTTTTTATTGAAAGTGGTCTTATTGTTGCAATCATGCTTATTACTAGATTAAAGAAATGGTTTACAATATCTATGAAAGAGTATAAAATTATTTTATGATAACCTATAAATTAGTGGCACTCGCCTTTATCCTTTTAACACCAATAGTTTCATATATCGTTGTCTCAAGCTTTAAACTTGGACGTTATGGCATTAAATTCCCTGATTTAGCATTACTATTATTCATTCTGAATATTGCCTTAGTCTCAGGAAAATTTTTCACTCATAACTTTCTTCCCTATTATCTAATTTTGATGGCTATTTTATCAATCGTCATTTGTTTAGTACTAGTCATTAAATTTCAAAAATTTACCTACCCTAGATTTATTAAACTATTTTGGCGGATTGGATTTTTAGTCACTTTATTTACTTACTTTTTACTTGTTATTGCAATCTTTATCATATAAAAATAACCTTGAGCTATGCTCAAGGTTTTAATTTGTCTGTAAAACTTTTCTAGGTTTTGTTCCTTCTGCTGGTCCAATAACTCCCGCTTCTTCTAATTCATCCATTAGACGCGTCGCTCGGTTAAAACCAACTGATAAACGTCTTTGAATCATTGATGCAGATGCTTTTTGGGTTTCTAACACTAGTGCTTTTGCTTCTTCAAATAAGGGATCTCCCTCATTTGAATCACTAGAAGATCCATTAGCCAGATCATTTTCAGTTACTTCACCTGGATCAAAAGCATCGTCATAATCGGCTTCTGCTTGATCTTTGATAAAGCCTACTATTCTCTCCACATCATCATCAGAAATAAATGACCCTTGGAGTCTTATTGGGTGATTTTCATCAATTGGCTTAAATAACATATCACCGCGTCCAAGTAATTTATCAGCGCCATTTTCATCAAGGATTGTCCGACTGTCTGTCCCAGACGAAACAGCAAAAGCAATACGTGATGGGACATTAGCTTTAATTAAACCAGATATGACATCAACTGATGGCCTTTGAGTCGCCAAAATCATATGAATACCTGCAGCACGCGCCTTTTGACCTAACCTAATAATGGCATCTTCAACTTCTTTACTTGCAACCATCATCAAGTCTGCCAACTCATCAACAATAACAACAATCAGCGGCAACGGAATTTGCTTTTGCTCTGATTGGCTATTATAATCTTCTACTTTGGCATTATAACCAGCAATATTTCGGACGCCTACTTTACTAAAGAGTTCATAGCGATTTTCCATTTCATCTACTACTTTCTGTAGCGCCTTACTTGCCTTACGTGGATTAGTCACAACCGGGATTAAAAGATGGGGAATATCATTATAGACTGACAATTCAACCATTTTGGGATCAACCATTAAAAATTTGACTTGATCCGGTCTAGCTTTCATCAAAATACTAGAAATTATCCCATTAACAGCAACTGACTTACCTGACCCTGTTGAACCTGCAACAAGCAGGTGAGGCATCCGTGTTAAATCAAAAGAGCGCGCCATGCCATTAACAGCTTTACCAAGAGGAACTTCAAGTAGTTTATCTTCACTCGTATGAGATTGTTCCCAAAGTTCACGAAATGAAACTGTTGCAATTTCTGAATTTGGTACTTCAATACCAACTAAGGATTTTCCTGGAATAGGTGCTTCAATCCGAACATCCTTAGCCGCTAAGGCCAGAGCTAGGTCATCAGCTAAATTTGAAATGCGATTTACTCTAACACCTACTGCTGGCTTAATTTCATATTTTGTAACTGAAGGTCCAATTTCTGCACGTTCAACTTTAACATCAATCCCAAAACTTTTAAATGTTTCTTCTAAAACCGTTATATTTTTACGTACCAAACTCTTCTCTTTCGATTGATTTTTTGGTTTATCTGGTGCAAATAAATCAATCGTTGGCAACTTATAAAGGAGATTAGCCTTAGGAGCAAAGTCTACCTCAACCGGCTCATCATCAAAAATCTCTTCCTCAACCTCAATCTGATCAAGCTGACTTGTTGACTCCGGAATAGGATAACTTTCTAACATAGCTTGCGTGTCATCAAATTGATCCATTTCAATGATTCCCAAATCCTCAGGATGAGATTCATATGAAATAATTTCAGGTTCGACGAAGGGAGCTGCTACTTCCTCAGAAGATAAAATAGGCTCACCACCATCTAGACCCTCAAGAATTTCACCAGTCTCAAGGTCAACAGCTTTAGTAAATGCATTATTCTCAAGCATAGCCTCTTCTTGCAAACGTAACTCTAATGCTCTTGCTTTTTCTTCTTTTTTGATATAGCGGAGCTCTTTAGCAGTTTGATAGCGATCAAGCGCTTTTTGGACTTGTGCTTTCACAAAATGACTAATGTCATAGACGTCCCAAGGTGTCATCAAAAAGAGACCCAAAAGGATAATTAATGCGCCTATAAAAAATGAGCCAATATTTGAAAAGAGAAATGAGACTGGTTTATAAAGTAAGGCTCCAAGCATACCGCCACCAAGGAAAGAATGAACTTTAAACTGTAAGAGGTCCCCCAGAATTAACCGAGCAGTCCCTGTGAAAATTTCTTTGTTTCTCATATCCACAAATGTAAAAAGATAAGCATGCCATTCAATCAAAAGACCCAAAAAAAGGATGACAAATCCAGCAATAACACCTTCTTTTCTTTGAAGCCATTTAAAGAAAAATAAATAAACGAGAAATGCAAAAATAAAGAGATAGGCCAAACTTCCAACCATGAAACGGATAACATTATAGGCCATAATTCCAAATATACCTAATCGGATTGTAGCAAAAATGAGAATAAGTGCAGTCAGAACAGAAAAAAGCATTCTCTTAATGGCAGCTTGCTTTTCAATTTCTGCTTTTGTAGGGCGTTTACTTTTAGCCCCTTTTCGTTTTTGATTTCTTTTAGTCATAAAAACATTATACCACAAAGCTATAAACGAAGCACTTCTATCTAATATTCTCCTCGACTGGAAGCTAAGGAATTTTCCTGCTATTAGTTTATCAATATATAGGTAGGAGAATTACTATGGAAATACAAATGGTGACATTCCATTTCCTGATGAAGCTTAGACAAAAGTTCTCAGCTTCTTTTCTTTTGTAAGCTGATGTATATGTATGACGCAGTGGTTGAGTGGGCTCTAACACGTTGAAAATCAACTTTTATAGCCCTACTCAACTTTGCGGAGCTGGGACGACAAAATCAAATTTCTAAGAAATTACTGATTTTGTCGTCCCACTCTCAATAAAGATAAGTTTATTCAAAAGATCTTCTAAATTTTTTTAGTTTTCTTTATGTTTTATATGGTAGAATATAAAGAAAAGAAAGCCAAGGAGTCTCTATGAAAAAACTGCTATCACTTAGCTTAATCATTTTATTTCTTTCTACCTTAGTTGGCTGTCAGACAATTGATCGAGCTATTAAAGGGGATAAATATGTTGACGATAAAATTGCTCAAGAAAATAGTAGCAAGGCAGAAAAAGCCTATCAAAAACAGTTAAAAGAAGCATTGAAAGCTAATAAAGATCAATTCCCTCAATTGACTGATCAACTTGATAAAAATCAAGCAGAAGTTGTACTACTAACAAGCCAAGGGGATATCACCATTAAATTATTTCCAAAGTTAGCACCTCTTGCTGTTGAAAACTTTTTAACACATGCTAAAGAAGGCTACTACAATGGTTTAACATTTCACAGAGTTATTAAAGATTTTATGATCCAAGCTGGTGATCCTAAAGGAGATGGATCAGGCGGACAATCTATTTGGCTAGATAAAGATTCTGATAAAGATAACGGAAAAGGGTTTGCTAATGAAATTTCACCTTACCTATACAATATCAGAGGAGCTTTAGCAATGGCAAATGCCGGACCTGATACAAATGGCAGTCAATTTTTTATTAATCAAAATTCTGCTAACCAAAGTAAGTCATTATCATCTGATAATTATCCACAACCGATTATTGATGCCTACACTAAAGGAGGAAATCCTAGCCTAGACGGAGGTTATACTGTCTTTGGACAAGTTGTATCAGGAATGGAGATCGTTGATAAAATTGCTAAGACACAGGTCGATAAGAATGATAAACCTCGTGATACAATTACTATCAAAGAAATAAAAATCACTAAAGATTACACCTTTAAAAAATCATAACCACCCGTCAAACGGGTGGTTTGGTCCAGGGCTATAAGCCCAAATAACTAGCCAGCGCCTAAAGACGCTGGCTTTCACTTTGTTCAAGCCTCATTGCTTTTGACTCGTCACCGGCCTCTTAAAGAGGCATTTGTATTACTTACTGTTATCCCTAAAGGGATCCTCATATTCTTTCACACTCAATTTATCTAGTGCTATATCATGTTTTTCTTGTTCTTAAATATATTTTTTTATTGTAGCTTCATTTAATCCAACCGTACTAACATAATAACCTTCTGCCCAAAAGTGTCGATTCCCAAATTTATATTTCAGATTGGAGTGCTTGTCGAACATCATAAGTGCACTCTTACCTTTTAAATAGCCCATAAAACTTGAAACGCTTAACCTTGGTGGAATGCTTACTAACATGTGTACATGATCTGGCATCAGATGTCCTTCTATTATTTCTACACCTTTATAGCGACATAATCTTTGAAAAATTTCTCCTAAACTACCTCTATATTGATTATAGATTATTTTTCGTCTATACTTAGGGGTGAACACAATGTGATAGAACACATCCACTTTGTGTGTGACAAACTATGTGCCTTTTACGCCATATTTTTTTACTCCTCTCGCTTTACAATTGGCTTGAACACCTATATTGTAGCGCGTTTGGAGTTTTTTGGTAGTATAACTTTCGACGCGCACCCGCATAGCGGGTGGTTTTTTTGTTTCGCACCTGCGGAGCGAAACGGACTGAAAGTCACATAATAAAGCAAAAACGGACAAGTTAAGACGATTTAACTTATCTGTTTTTTTAGGCTTTACGATATCGTTGTTTGGGAGAAAGAAAAAAACTAATCGTAAAAATAATTGCCGAAGTCAAAACTATCATAGATCCTGCTGCAATATTAAAAGTATAACCGATATATAAACCCAGTACGGAAGAAATGGCACCAATTGAAGAGGATAATAGTAACATTGCCTTTAAACTATTGACATATAAATAAGCTGTCGCAGCTGGAGTAATTAACATGGCCACTATTAAAATAGTCCCGACACTTTGCATAGCCGTGACAGAAACTAATGTTAAAATAATCATCAATAAGTAATGATAGAAAGTAACATTTATCCCCATTGTCTGAGCCAACACGGGATCAAAAGATGTTAATTGCAGTTCTTTAAAAAAGAGAATAATGACTCCGATAACAAGAATAGAAACTCCAATAGTTACCCATTTATCACTATCTTGAACAGCTAAAATATTTCCGAAAAGAATATGAAACAAATCAGTTGAACTATTGGCAACCCCGATCAAGATAATCCCCAAGGCTAGAAATGAACTAAATGTAATTCCAATAGCTGTGTCTCCTTTTATCACACTATTTTCTTTGATATAAGTAATTAAAACGGAAGCAATAAGACCAAAGCAAATTGCTCCGATAAAAAAATTAATCCCTAAAATATATGAAACCGCAACACCAGGTAGTACAGCATGAGAGATAGCATCACCCATCAATGACATTGATCGTAAAATAATAAAGCACCCTACAATTCCTGAGACAATACCAATAACCAAGGCAGTAATCAGAGCATTTTGTAAAAAATGATACTGTAATATGCCATTTATAAATTTATCAAAAACCATTTCTTATCTCCTTATTAAATGATCGCCATAGGCTTTTTCTAATGCTGGAATGGTAAAGGCTTCTTCTATTGATCCATAAGCTAATAACTGTTTATTTAACAACAAGATACGGTCAAAATACTCCTCAACCTTACTTAAATCATGATGAACAATTAAAATCGTCTTCCCCTCATTAGCTAATTCTCTAAGAAGTCCCAATATAATTGATTCACTTAAAGAATCAATTCCCACGAATGGTTCATCCAAAAATAAAAATTGTTTTTCTTGAATAAGGCACCTAGCTAATAACATGCGTTGAAATTGTCCACCCGATAAACTTTTGATTGGGCGATTAACAAAATCTAATAAACCTACTTTTTCTAAGTAATGATTGACTTTTCTTTTTTCTGTTTGTCCGACCTTTTTAAACACCCCTAATCTTCCATAAGTACCTAATAAGACACACTCTGAAACCGTCATTGGAAAATTGACATCAATGTGACTACGCTGTTCAACATAGGAAATAGCTGTTTTTCCAAGATTGCTACACATAGGCGTTAAAGTAATTTGACCCGAGTAAGGTATTAATCCCAAGATTGCTTTCATAAAGGTCGATTTACCAGCACCGTTCGGTCCCAGGATACCAATAATTCCTCCTTCATTAATGTCAATAGTGATATCTGTCAACGCTTCTATATTACCGGAATAGATAACATTTAGATTTTTTATTGAAATCATAAAAAACTCCTCCTAGAAATAAATAAAGCACATGCTCCTAGAGCTCCTGTGCTTTATGGCTATTATTTTGCTAAACCTTCTGAAATCTTATCTAAATTCCACTTCATCATTGCATAGTAACTATCTCCTGCTTGTCCTTTTTTAGCGACTGAATCTGTAAATATTTCAGAATAAATAGGAATACCACTATCCTTAGAAACTGATTTCATTGGACGGCTATCTACACTTGACTCAACAAATAACGATGATAATTTCTTCTTCTTCAACTGGTCAATTAAACTTGAAATTTGGTCAGGTGTGCCTTCTTCTTCAGTATTAATTTCCCAAATGTAAGCAGATGGTACTTGATAGGCTTTTGAGAAATATTTAAAACAACCTTCACTTGTTACAATCATCTTTTTCTCAGCAGGAATCTTATTAAACTTAGATTTAGCTTCTTGATCTAATTTTTCTAATTTAGAAAGGTAAGAATCCAAGTGAGATTGGTAATACTGTTTATTTTTTGGATCTTTCTTAATCAGTTGCTTTGCAATATTTCGAGAATAGATCATCCCATTTTCAAGATTCAACCAGGCATGAGGGTCTTCTTTTCCTTTTTCATTCTGACCTTCTAAGTAAATCACATCAACGCCATCAGAAACTGCAAAGTAATCTTTGTTTTTTTCTTTTTTGGCATTCTTAATTAATTTTGTAAACCAAGCATTGCCACCATCTTCTAAATTAATACCGTTATAAAAAACCAAATCGGCCGAGCTTGTTTTCTCAACATCCTCAGGTAACGGTTCATACTCATGCGGATCTTGACCAACCGGAACGATACTGTGTAAATTAATTTTATCACCGGCAATATTTTTTGTCATATCGGCAATAATTGAATTAGTCGCTACGACATTCAACTTATCATCTTTTTTTGTTTGTTGACTTTGGCTTGAACAAGCTGATAGCATCAGCAATGATAAGGCAGCAGTCAAAACAAATGTAAATTTCTTCTTCATTTTTTCTCCTTAATACATGTTATTAAATTAATTAAGTATAGTTAATTATAATATTAATCTATATTATTTAATTGCTTTTGTCAAGATTTTTCTGAAAAATTTTGTTATAATAATGATTATAAATAAGAGAAAGGCAAAATAAATGACGCCTAATAAAGAAGATTATCTTAAATGTATCTATGAACTTGGACAAGAATCCAAAAAAATTTCTAATAAAATGATTGCCGAGAGAATGCAAGTTTCTGCACCCGCTGTTTCAGAAATGATTAAAAAAATGATTAACCAAGATTGGATTGTTAAAGATAAGGATCGAGGTTATTTTTTAACAGAAAAGGGCTTGACATTAATTGCTAGTCTCTATCGTAAACATCGATTAATTGAAGTTTTTTTAATTAATCACCTTTCTTATACTTCGCAAGAAGTACACCAAGAAGCAGAGGTCTTGGAACACACTGTTTCAGATACTTTTATCGATCGCTTAGATGAACGTTTAGGCTTTCCGACATTCTGTCCACACGGAGGAACCATTCCTCGCAAGGGACAAGCCTTGTCTGAAATGCATACTAAAACCCTTAATCAAGTGACTCAAACTGGGCAATATCAATTAAGTCGAATTCATGATCAATACCATTTGATTCACTATCTAGAAACTCATCAATTAAACATTAATACTAATTTCAAGTTAGAGCAAATTGATAATTTTGCCAAAACTTATACCATTTCTTACCAAGACAAGACCTTAATGATTCCTGAAAACATCGCTAAAGAACTCTATGTCACCGCACAATAAAAAAGATTGGAAAATTTTTCCAATCTTTTTTAGTTTAATTTTTCAAGAAATGCTACTAAGATTTTTGCTGATTGTTTACCTGCTTCAATAATGAACTGATCAAAAGTGATATTAGCATCATGTGCAGCTGTATCACTCATCGCTCTTATCACAATAAATGGAAGCTTACATGCGTGGGCTGCCTGTGCAATTGCCGCCCCTTCCATTTCCACTGCAAGTACATGAGGGAAATGCTCTTTAATCTGATCAATCTTATCTTGACCAGCAATAAAGGAATCACCCGTAACAATTAGGCCAATTTTACTATGGTTATCAGCCTCATTAAGAACAGCTTGAAATGTTAAAATAAAGTTTTGATCACAGTCAAAAAATAGAGGCTGTTGAGCCATTTGTCCATAATCATAACCAAAAGCAGTCAAATCAACATCATGATAAGCAAGCTTCTGTGCAACAACAATATCTCCAATAGCAAGTTCACTTGCTACAGCACCTGCTGATCCGGTATTGATAATAGCTTCAACCTTAAAAT
This sequence comes from Streptococcus hongkongensis, assembly GCF_053206145.1. NCBI lineage: Bacteria > Bacillati > Bacillota > Bacilli > Lactobacillales > Streptococcaceae > Streptococcus > Streptococcus hongkongensis. The sequence goes on along the minus strand of NZ_JBRUGD010000008.1, from coordinate 103,327 downwards.
TTTCAGCTAACATAGCAACCGTCATCGCTGACATGACTTTTCCAATTCCTGATTGAACCAGTACTAAATCATGCTGTCCAATACGTCCACTATAATAGCTTGTTCCTAAAATAACTTGCTCATTTTTATCTGACAAAGCCTCCAAGAGGGTCTTTAACTCCTCCTCCATGGCTGCAATAATCCCAATTTTCATAATCGTGTTTATCTCCTTTAAAGTCTAAATACTGCAAAAATTAGGATCGCAATTAAGACTAATAAGGCAAACAACATCAAGTTTAACTTAGCTTGAAATTGACTTCTTCTAGCATTCTCAATGCGTCTGCTTTTATAAATGCGATTATCATCATAATAATCATTTTCTTCTGAATCTTCAAATGTGATAATCTTTGTATCTGAGTCTAAATAAGGGTCTTGATCAAAAGTCTCGCCACGTTGTGCACGTTCAATGACATCATCTGTTAATAAAGATTTTCCCATTAGTCTCTACCTCCAAAAGTTAAACCGTAGTATTGAATAGCAAGAATTGTCTTAGCATCAACTATTTTTCCAACCGCAATCATGTCACATGCCTCTTTATAGGAAACTTCTAATAGCTCAATCACTTCATCGTCATCTTGTGGGTGAGGATTGGGAACTTTTTCTAATTGACTTGCCAAATAGAGCTTGATTTTTTCATTACAAAATCCAATTGCTGTGTAAAACTCATAAATGAATTCTAACTGACCTTGATAGCCTGTCTCTTCCTCTAACTCTCTTGCTGCCGCGTCAAGCTCAGAGCCAGTTTCACCAACCTCTAATTTACCAGCTGGTATTTCATAGGAAATCTGCTCAATCGCTTTGCGATATTGCTTAACCAAAAGAATTTTTTGAGCATCAGTAATGGCAAGGACCGATACGGCACCACGGTGAAAGACTAGTTCTCTTTTGGCTTGTCCAAGACCATTAGGAAGCTCCACGTCATCAACAGCAACCTTAAAAATGGCACCGTCATAAATAGTTTGGCGACGAATAGTCTTTTCTTCAAATTCCATCCTTCTCCTCCTTTTCACAAGTGGTTAGCTTATTTTTTGTTTGATGGATGATGAGGCAAGCGTTTGGCATAGCCTTCTTTTGTTTCTTGGCGACTTCGCCCAATTGCAACGCTGTCAGAACTTACATTTTTGGTAATGGTAGAGCCGGCTGCTGTTAGCGAGTTATCTCCTATTTCCAAAGGTGCAATAAGGGTTGAATTACTGCCAATGAAAACATTGCTGCCAATAATTGTTTTGAACTTGTTTTGACCATCGTAGTTAACAGTAATTGTACCAGCACCAAAGTTAACGTCAGATCCTACTTGCGCATTACCAATGTAGGTTAAGTGCCCTGCTTTAGTCCCCTGCCCAAGAGTTGAGCCTTTGACCTCCACAAAATTCCCAACATGAACATTTTTTTCAAGTTTTGAACCTGGACGGATGTGGGCATAAGGGCCAACAGTAACAGCGTCAGCAAGTATTGATTCTTCAATCATAGAGTTAGTGATAACAGAAGATTGTCCAATTTCAGAATCAACAATGTATGTCCCATTCGTCAAGACTGTCCCAGACCCAATTTTTGTTTTCCCTTTTAAGGTTACATTAGCTTCAATCACAACATCTGGTTCAATGATAACATCACGTTCAATGTAAGTTGCATCTGGATTTTGGAAGGTAACGCCGTTTACCATATGGGTCTTGTTAATGCGACGATGCATAACATTTTCAGCTGTCGCTAGGGCAACGCGATCATTTACTCCCAAACTTTCATTGAAGTCACGGAGAATATATGCTCCGACTTTTTCGTGGTTTTCTCTAAAAATTGAGATAACATCAGTCAGATAGTATTCACCTTGCGCATTATTGGTATTAATATTTTTCAAAGCTTCAAACAGACGTTTGTTGTCAAATAAGTATGTACCTGTATTGATTTCTTTAACAGCTTGCTCATATGAGTTAGCGTCTTTTTGTTCAACAATTTTAATCACTTCATCGTCAGAGTTTCTGATAATACGACCATAGCCAAATGGATCCTCAGCACGCGCTGTTAAAATAGTTGCTACATTTTTATGATTCACATGGAAATCAATGAGATTTTTTAAGCTTTCACCAGTAATTAGGGGGGTATCACCTGCAATAACTAAGGTATTGCCTTCCAAGTCAGCTAACTGTCCCTCAGCCATCATAACAGCATGACCAGTTCCTAGTTGTTCTTCTTGAAGAACAAATTCTGATTGTTCTGCTAAAACTTCTTGAACAAGCTCTGCTTTATGTCCAATAACAGTGACAAATTTTTCAGGTTCAATAGCAGAAACACTGCGAAAAACATGTTCTAACATGCTTAATCCTGAAACGTTATGAAGCACTTTTGGAAGGTCAGATTTCATGCGAGTACCTTTACCCGCAGCTAAGATTATTGCGTAGTTTGTCATATTATTTCCTTATTATTTCTATTCAAATATGACCTCATTATAGCATAAAATGTGAAAGACTGCATAAAGAGGGAGTTAGCTAAGCTATCTCCCTCTTTTTTTAGATTTGTTTGGCTGCTTGATCCAAGACTGCCATAACCATTTGACTATGCTCTAAAGCCTGCTTTGCTTTAGCATAGTCCTTATTATTGATGATTTCTTGGAAGGCTTTAAACTCAGCCACCATACGATGATTGCCTTTATTCAGGTCAATAATTTCTTCTTCCTGATCATTCAAAGTCAAGGCAACCTTAGGAACGGTATTGGTTGCTCCTAAAATACTGATTGACCCTTTATTTCCTTGGATTGTTGACTTGATTTCAGCACTACAATCCTTAGCACCAATACAAACCACCTTGAATTGCCCATAATCCAAAATCAAAATTCCTGAAGTATCAATATGTCGTTCAATATTTGGCATGTAATTGACATTTTGGGGCTGACCAAATAATCCGACAACAATATGAATATTATAAACATTCAAATCGCGTAGAGCCCCTCCCCCTTTTTCAGGGTCAAAGGCTGGCGCAATCTCTCCAGCTTTAAAAGCATCATAACGAGAGGAATATTGAGAATAATTGCACTCAACAATCTTGATTTCCCCAAGTTGCTCTAAATGATTTTTTATAAAAGTAACATTTTCTAAGTACTGATTGGTGATTGCTTCCAATAAAATCAAATTCTTATCCTGGGCAATCTGACGTAAATCTTCAAACTCAGTCATCGTTAAGGTAAAAGGCTTTTCACAAATAACATGTTTGTCTGCAAGCAAAGCCTTCTTAGCCATGTCATAATGCAAATGGTTTGGTGTAGCAACATAAACTGTATCAATTTCTGGATTATTTAAAAGATAATCATAATCACTTGAGGCTTCCTCAATTCCAAAATCCTCAGCTAATTGTTCCGCCTTTTCAATGCTACGTGCTGTTGAAAGAATTGCTTTTAGGATTATACCATCAGTTTCCTGTAATACTGGTAGAGCCTCCTCGACAATTTTTCCTGTTCCTAAAATAGCTAATTGCATTCTATCTCCTTCTCTTAATCTGTAATTCCAAATTCATCAGCGAATCTTACTTGTCCTGATAAGTCATTCTGTCCAGCAAGGGGCAGTACCATAAAATATTGACTTGGAAAGTCGTTAGGAATGGTCACGCCCAACTTTTGGGCATTTTGATAACCAAATTTAGGATAGTAAACATCACTACCAAGCACAAAAATTAAGTCAAATCCCATTTCTTTTGCCTTAGCATGCCCTGCTTCAATTAATTGACTGCCAATCCCTTGCTTTTGCCACTCTGGTGCAATTGCAATTGGCGACAAGACTAATGATTTCTGATCAGAAAATTTTGCTTTTGTAAACATAACAAAACCAATAATTGTTTCCTTATCTTCCATGACCAATGTTAATTCTGGCAGGTAGGCTGTTCCAGCTCTTAAAGCCTCAACCAACTCTGCCTCATTACCATCAGCATGTTCAGCCGTCGCAAAAGATTCATTGATTAAGGAATGAATCTTTTGATAGTCTACTCTATTTTCTGGTCTAATTTTCATTTATTTCAAACTCCATCCACCATCGATTTTAACAATCTCACCTTGTAAGCCAGAAGCTTTCCCACTAGCCAAGTACAAAGTTAATTCTGCCACTTCATCAGCTTCTAACCAACGCCCAATTGGTGTTTCTTGAGCTACCCAATCCGCCATGCCACCGGGCTCAAAATCACTGGCCGTCATCTGAGTTTTAACAGCACCAGGCGCAATCCCGAAAACCGAAATACCAGCCTTGGCATAGTCCAATGCTAATTGTCGCGTGAACCCAGCCAGGGCGTGTTTACTAGCTGTATAAGCCACACCGCCTCCACCAGCCATGAAACTGGCAATGGAACACATGTTAATAATGATGCCGGATTGCTGCGCTAGCATTTTGCCCAGAAAAAAGGAAGTCGCTCGAACAGCCCCAAAAAAGTTGACGTCCATAATCCTTGCAAACTGGTCTTGACTGACAGCAAGCAAAGGCAAGTAAGCATCCAAAATGCCAGCCGTGTTGCACAGAATATCAATTGTCCCAATTTCTTCAAAAATCGCCTGACAATCTTGACTGATATCAGCCTGATAAAAATGAAAATTACCAGTCAATTTAGGTTGGTCAGCTAGATCAAGACCATATACAGTATAACCAAGTTTCAAAAAAGCCTGAGCTTGGGCAAATCCAATTCCAGATGATACACCAGTCACTAAAACCGTTTTAGTCATTCACTTCAACCCAATCTTCAGCCAAGACGTCACAAGGTGTCGGAGCCCACATTGAGAAACCTTCACCATCCCCAGAAACATTGATTAGAAAATAAGGAGTAACTTCCAAAGCTTGCCCATTTTGTTCAATTGAATCAAACAATTGAACGTAATTCTCAGCCCCCCCCCAACCAGTTCTCACATATTTTTTCTTAGCTTTTAAGCCAGGTAATATCTCTTCAAATGTCATCTCAACGACTCCTTTTCTTAATTCTCTGTCTATTATACCATCTAAGAGGCAAAACATAAAAAAAGGAAACCTTGATAACAAGGTTTCGACTTAGTAGGCTGAATTTTTGAGAACTTCTTCTTTGTATCCACCAGCTTGTGGCAGTGGTAAATTAGTTGAGTTTGGAGCTCTTAAAATTCTGATAGGTCGTGCACCAGCTTCTCTGGCAGCGTGAATATCATCATCACTATCTCCGTAGTGGATTTGCGAATGGTATTTATCAATGAAATAGCTCTTGTCATATTTAAATGGTTTAACAACCTTATCACCTGTATAATTAATTGGGATAACTTTTTTCAAGTCAAAGTCTTTAGCAAGTGATTTAGCTGTTTTATCAATTTCCCCTTCTTTGTACATACTTCCTCGGGTACGACCTGTAATAAAAACAATTTTATCTCCCCGTTTCTGGTGCATTGCTATTAATTCTTTTGCATAATTTTTAGGAATTGAATCCTGATCACCACGTTTTGCAACAAAATCCCAGAACTCTTGTTTGTGTAAATAATCAAAACTTCCTGGCGTTAAGTAAGTTTTCCCATATTGAAAATACTGACTACTAAACAGTAGTGTATCATCAATGTCAAAACTAACGGTTACTTTACCTTTACCTTCTAAGCTCTTCTCAATTTCAGCAATCGTAACATAGGTTACTGGAGCATCCTTTGATAACTCAGTAATCCCTTTTTGTTGATAAGGAACCTTGGGTCCTGTTGCTTCTACTGTCATAGTAGCCATTCCAAATAAAGAAAGAGTTACAAAACCAGCTAATAAATGTTTTTTCATATAAAATCCTCCACCTATATTTTACAACCCAAGCCCTGTTATGTAAAGCGCTTTCATATTAATTTCTCATAAAGATGGATAGTTTTAAAGAAATAGATAGATATTTAAGAATGCTATCTCGTTTTCCAACACAAAAAGACTACTAAAAAGCTTATTTTAGCCATTTTCTTTGTCTAACATATTAGAAATTATTGAGTGTCATAAAAAATAGATGAAACTACTATACAAATCTCATCAACTGTTATATACTTAACTAGTTAATTAAACTAAGGAGGTTATCAATGCTCAACAAAAGCCAAGATGCCATTAATCAAACACAAAATATCAGTTTACCCTTATCTGGTATCGAAAAAATTAAACGCTATGCTATTATTGAACAGATTCTATATCATCGAGACAACCGCTCCTTCCAATATGAAAAGGATCTGGCTGTAAAAAATATCTTACACTATTCATCTGAAGGACAACTAGATGCGGCTTATCCTTTTTCGCTGAAGCCTACTAATAAAACCATTCAAATTGCTTCACTTCCTGGTAATACTTATCATGCCATGTGTGCTATTGATGCATTGGGGATCTATTACCTTTTAAATGATTCCATTAGAATAGTATCAGACTGTCCAATGTCGCAAGAAACAATCAGCATTACAATGGATATAAAAACAAATACTATTCAAACTAATCTTCCAGATATTCGTATTTTGCATGTTGACTTATCACAGTCAACTAATTGGGCCACAGATTGTTGTACACAAATGCATTTTTTCAGTAATCAGGACAATTTAGTCAATTGGTTGAAAGCAAATGCCTGTTCCAATCAAACTTATTATTCATTGACCTTAGATGAAGCCTGTCGATTAGCTGAAAAACTATTTGGTTTTTATTAGAAAACAAGGTCGGGAACACAATCCCGACCTTTTGATTTGCTATAATGTTGCTGCTTATTTTTTTCTGAGTTTTATCATCACTCTTAGGATCAGAGCCATCACGAACCAGAGCACAACAGAAATTAAGATAACCATCACCCAACCTATCGGGTTATGAGTTAAGCTCTTAGGTAAGGGCACGTTAATCCCAAAGAAACCAGTTACGATGCTAGGAATGGTTAATAAGATTGACAACAAGGTTAAAATCTTCATCGTGTCATTCAATTCATTATTCAACACATTATTATAAGTTCCTTCAAGCTGGTTTAAAACTTGAGCAGATAATTGTGTCATTTCTAACAACTGTTTAGCTTCAATGATAGCATCATCAAGCTCTTCAGTCTCAATATCTGTTAACTTCAAATGTGCCCCTAAACTTTTAACTTGCTGTAAGAGTAATACATTTTGTTTACTAGATGACACCATGTAAACTAAGCCAGTTTCTAAATCAGAGAGTTCCAATAACTCACGTTTACTTGTCCGTTCCCTGAGCAGTAGATTAAGACGATTGCGTTCATGATTCATCTTTTCAACCGTTGGAAAATAATTTTTTGATGTCACATATAAAATAGTAAATAAGAATTTATAAAGACTTTGTCCCTCATTAGCTTTTAAATAATTAGCCATTTGGTTGACAATATAGGCACTTCGATCCTTATAAATAGTAAGCAAACGATTTTGGTGCACGTAAAAGGTAATGGGCACCGTTTGATAATAATGCCCCTGCTTAGATACATCTAAAACATTATAAATTAAGAGAAGACTATGCTCATCCTTATTGTACTCTAAATGGGATAACTCATTTTTATCTGAGGCATAAGTCAAAATCTCATCATCAACCTGCAACTTGTTTTTTAAGAAAAAGATATCCTCAGGGTTATCAGCATTTGCCATAACAACTGTAAATAACTCTTTTGTAACTTCTTTCAAATGCTTTTTCTCCTTTGAATTGGTAAAACCAGTATATCAAAAAAAGAGCCATCTAGCCCTTTTCGTGAATTATTAACTTTTCTCTATGGCTTCTGCTTGGAAACGAGAGAGATCAAAAGATTGACCTAATTGTTTGTCTGGTAAAATTAATGCCACTGCTAAACCAATAATAGTTGGTAGAAACCAGCCCATTGACATGGTATGAAGGGGTAGCAGATTAACCAAGGTAGTTAAACCAGAAACTGGAAATAAGCCTGATAACACTTCAAGTAAAGAAACAAAACTAACTAAACCGATGGTAAATGACATGCCTCTTTTGGATAATGGTAACCATTTATTTAAAAGGATAATGATAACCATAACAATTACAATCGGATAAAGCAAAGTTAAAACCGGCACTGAAAACTTGATAACCGTATTTAAACCTAGATTAGCAATCAAAAATCCAATCAAGGTGAATACACTAGCATAGCCTTTATAGTGACCAAATGTAAAGTTTTTATCAAAAAATTCAGATACTGAAACAATTAAACCAACTGTTGTTGTAAAACAAGTTAAAACAACCATCAAGCTTAAAAAGAGACGACCAAATGGACCAAACATGCTATATGAAGCTTGTGCCAAAATATAGGCACCTTTATTAATATTTGGATCAGCTAAGACAGTTGATGGAATATGAAATTTGTTTCCTAAGAAACCTAAGCCGATATACAGAATACTAAATGCTAAACTTGTAACAATCCCAACGACCCAGATGGTTGATAAATATTCTTTTTTACTATTAAATCCGAACTGTTTGAGGGTTTCAATAGCAACCAAACAAAATGCTACAGCTGCTAGGGCATCTAGTGTATTATAGCCAGCTAAAATTCCTGATCCAAAAGCACTAGAAGTATAAGCTGCGTCAGCTACAGAGCTTGTGCTATGACCATATTTAAGGGCACCTATTGTCACTAATAAAAGAATAAGAATAGCAAACAAAGGGGTTAAGATTTTTCCAACACTATTTAGTATATTATTTGGTCTAAAGGCCAAGGCAAAGGCAGCTAAAAAATAGACCAGTGTAAAGATAAAAAGTGCTAAAGAACTATGCCCAACAAGTGGCGTCAAACCTACTTCAAATGACACAGTAGCCGTTCTAGGAATCGCAAAAAGTGGTCCAATTGTTAGATACAGTAAAACTAGGAATCCTAGCGAAAACCAAGGACTAAATTTAATATCCATTTCGTGCTTGTAACCACCATTTGTCAGTGTGCCAACAAGCAAGGTAATAATAGCTAGTCCAACTCCTGAAAGACAAAATCCTAAAATGGCAGGCCAAAAATGATTCCCTGACGCACCGCCTAATGCAGGAGGGAAAATCAGGTTACCTGCTCCAAAAAATATACCAAATAAAAGCAACCCTGTTAGAAATCCTTTTTTTACCATAAAACACCTTTTATGTAAACCTATGCTTACACCTTTCATTAGTTACTCTTCACTTTTCTATTATACTTTTAATCAAAAAATGACTAGATTGTTATCTATTATAACAGAATATTGTGATTATTCTAGTCTTCTTCCGAAATTTTCTAATAATTTAAAAAAGTCATTTTAAGCAAACTGTTCTATCTTGCTTAAAATGACTTTTTTGATTAGATTACTTGGTATTTGAAGCTTTCAGCAATGCTAAGACAACAAATAAAAAATTGGATTGTTTTGAATAGGCTATATAATAAGGTTCCCATTCCTGTGCAAATTTCTCTTTATACTTTCTTAAGCCTTCAAATGAATAAATTTGTGATCCATATTGGTACAACAAATTGCCTAATTTCTCTGTGAAAAAGCTAAATTTATATTGCCCAACATTTGATAAGGGACTCATACCTAAGTTGAAATAGGCAATCTCTTGTTCTTTAGCATAGGCAATAATATGAATAAATAGAACATCCATAATAGCTTTGGGGGCTTGATTAGAATAACGCATCAAATCAACTGAGAGCGAATTCTCAGTAAATGACTCTTCTAAACTAGCAAAAGCTATAATTTCTTCTGTCGGACTGGTTAGAATAGCTATTTTAGCATGTGATAAGTAAAAGGGGTCAAAGAAACCTAATGAAAATGTCATTTCTTTTCGTCCATTTAACCATTCTTTTGAAATGGTTTCTAATGTTTGCATAACATCATCTGAGAATGGTGCTTGAATGACACTAAAGTGATAACCAGCTTTTTGTGTTTGATTGACGATAGATCTGAGATTTTGCTTTTTCTTTCCACTTAAATTAAAAGTGTCCGTTTTTACTAATCCCTCTTCGCCTAGTTTCATAAACTCAAATCCAAAATCATGGATTGGTAAGACTTGTTTTTCAGAAATCTCATAAAAAACAGGGTGAAAATTATAAAGATCTGCTTCTTTTATAAAACTAGTCAATGCACTATCAAGGTAAGTTTTATCTCCTAAGAAGTCACCCATCACTAACACTTTATCACCAACTGTTTTAATTAACAATGCCATGACATTTTCATTATTAACTTGGTAATACCAGATTTTTTTATCTAACAAATAAGCTAATCCCGCATAGTGATGGTCCCCTTTTAAAAGCAGCTCTTCAAACTCAGTTGAATGGAAATCTTTACCAAGATACTGACGGTTTTTCTTTAAAAAATATAAAAATATCCCAATTACAATACAAATGACTAAAATGCCTGATAATCCCATCAACCACCAGTGAAAAGAAGGAACTGAGAAATGTTTTTCAAGTGATACTTTAACAGGATGATTCGTATCAACTAAGTTTAAAAAACCAAGTATTAAATAAGAAATAATAAGAAATAACCAGATAATGCCATCAACAAAAATGTTTTCATGGCTGATAACCAATTGTTTTCGATACAAGTTAGAGCGACAAAGGTAAAGCAAGATTACAAGAAATCCTAAAAGAATCGTTGGCCCTGTTAACCTGTAGTAAATAAAAGTGTAGACAATTGTTAAAACTAAGAATCCTAAAGTAGGATAAAAAGCATTTCGAGCACGATTAGCAATAGCTCTCCCTCCAACCAACAAAGCAAAGCCAAAGATAATACTTGGAACTTGTCTAATGAGTACCATACTCGTTAAACCATAGAGCTTGTCTTTAATAATTGGAAAATTAATAATACTGTCATGGCTTGTAATCATTAAAACTAAGGTAATTCCAGAAAGATAAAACAAGGCTATTAGCAGATAAAATAGGCTATTTCTTACAATTTCCTTTAAAAGTAGATTATGCTTTTTTTTCAAGAATTGTTTAATTGTCATTGTTCACTCATTTCTTTTCTCTTATGATCTAGTAAAGTCTTTTTTTATTAAATTTACCTTAAACAAAAAAGCAAGAGCCAAAAAACTCTTACTTTTTTACTTAACCAATAATTGAACCATTTGGCACGGATGGATCAACTGTCAATACTGATAATCGACCATCAAACTCTGCTGATAGAATCATGCCTTGACTGACATATTTTTTCATCATTTTACGTGGTTTTAAATTCGCGACGATCTGTAATTTCTTACCAACTAAGTCTTGTTCCTTGGGATAGAACTTAGCAATTCCTGACAGGATTTGACGATCTTCCCCATCTCCTGCGTCAAGTCTGAAGCGTAGCAATTTATCAGAACCTTCGACTTTAGAAACTTCCTTAACTTCAGCAACACGAATTTCAACGGCATCAAAGGTCTCAAATTTAATCTCATCTTTTTCAGATTTGAGTTCTACTTCTTCAGGAATCCATTCTTTTTCTTGAGGAGAATTGGCAGAGCCTGTTTCCATTTGTTCCTTGATAAAGGCGATTTCTTCTTCCATATCTAAACGTGGGAAGATAGGTTGCCCCTTTGCAATAACTTGAAGATTTTCAGGCATATTTGCTAAGGTTAAATTTTCTAAGTCAAAGTCTGTCGACAAACCAAGCTGAGTCATAATAGCATTTGATGTTTCCATCATAAATGGTTGAATTAAGTGGGCAACCACGCGCAGACTGGCTGCTAAGTGAGCCATTACTGAAGCTAATTGCTCTTTGTCACCATCTTCTTTAGCAAGTACCCATGGGGCTGTCTCATCAATATACTTGTTAGCACGTGAAATGATTGACCAAACGGCATCAAGAGCCCGAGGATAATCGACAGCATCCATTTGTAGATGATAATCAGCAATTTTTTCTTCTACCAATACAGCTAAACCAAGATCAAATTCTGTAACATTTTCAACATATGAAGGAACTTGTCCACCAAAGTATTTGTTAATCATGGCAACTGTACGATTTAACAGATTACCCAAATCATTTGCAAGTTCGTAGTTGATTCGACCAACATAGTCTTCTGGTGTAAATGTGCCATCTGAACCAACTGGTAAACTTCTCATTAGGTAATAACGTAATGGATCCAAACCAAAGCGTTCAACTAGCATTTCTGGATAAACAACATTGCCTTTTGATTTAGACATTTTACCATCTTTCATGACAAACCAGCCATGGGCAATCAATCTTTCTGGTAATGGCAAATCTAACATCATCAACAAAATTGGCCAGTATATTGAGTGGAAACGCAAGATGTCCTTACCAACCATATGAAAGACTGTACCATTCCAGAATTTATCAAAGTTTTCATGGTCAGCTTGTCCATAACCTAGTGCTGTAGCATAGTTAAGAAGAGCATCAATCCAGACATAAACAACGTGTTTAGGATTTGAAGGAACCTGAACTCCCCACGTAAAGGTAGTACGAGAAACAGCTAAATCTTCTAAACCTGGTTCAATAAAGTTCTTCAACATTTCATTCATTCGCCCATCTGGTTGAATAAACTCTGGATGTTCTTTAAAGAAAGCTACTAATCTGTCAGCATATTTACCAAGGCGTAAGAAATAAGATTCTTCTGAAACCCATTCTACTTCATGACCTGATGGTGCAATACCACCAGTTACATTACCTGCTTCGTCACGGAAGACTTCTTCTAACTGACTTTCTGTGAAAAATTCTTCATCTGAAAGGGAGTACCAACCTGAATACTCACCAAGATAAATGTCGTCTTGTGCAAGCAAGCGTTCAAAAACATCTGCTACTACTTTTTCATGATAAGCATCCGTTGTTCGAATAAACTTGTCATAAGAAATATCAAGTAATGACCATAATTCTTTAACATCCTGAGCCATTCCATCAACATAAGCTTGAGGACTAATACCTGCCTCTTCTGCTTTAGTCTGAATTTTTTGACCATGTTCGTCTAATCCAGTTAAATAGAAGACGTCATGATTCATTAAACGTTTATAGCGTGCTAATACATCACAAGCTATAGTTGTGTAAGCTGATCCAATATGTAATTTCCCTGATGGATAATAAATCGGTGTCGTAATGTAAAATGGTTTTTTCTCAGTCATTTTGATTCCTTTCAAGGCTAATGAAACCTTTGTGAATTTTTATGTTCATCTAAAAATGAACAGTCTACAGATTATTATAGCATAAGTAAAAAAACAAAAAAACTGTTTATTCTGCAGAATAGCCAGTCTGAAAGGGTTTAACTTTTGATTGAATACAATTAAATTCTTTTCTCAGTAAATAATTAACGTAAAACAGAGGTAGTAAGACTGGGATAAGAGCTAGTTCATTGATTTTTAGTGAGAGAATAGTTGAGGTAGATGCTCCAATAATAAAACTAATGATGACAAATAAAGTATTTCTACCAATTAATATCAATTCTTTATTGCCTTCAAATAGACCTTTGGTTAATTGATAGGCAGCATTTTTAACATTACCTGTCATCATAACATTAGCATAACCTGCACCTCTTAAGGATTTAAAGGTATCTACCTGAATAGAAGCAAAGAAAGCTAAACCAGATACAGTAAAGAATGCTGGTAAAAACGGTGTCAAAATTGCTGTAACGGCTGCAATCACAGTCAAAATAAAACTTGAGAAAAGGTACCAATGAATATTATGTTTATTAGCCCAACAATGCATAAAGTAGGTAAAAGATTGACCTAACATAAAAACAACTATTGGCAGTAAGAAGTCTAGGGCTCGAGAAATATTCCCAGAAGCTAAACTCATGGCAAATGAAACAACATTTCCAGATTGTACGCCTGCGAATCGTCGTCCTTGGGTCATAAAGGTGAAGGCATTAACAAAACCACTGATAAAAGTAAGTGTCATAGCACAACGTAGACCTTCATGGACATAATAATTTTTACGACGTCTTTTTGACATAGTTACCTTCCAATTCTTTATCTTTACACGAAAAAAATACTGATAATCAGTATTTTAATCTTTTATAAGGAGGATGTGGGATTCGAACCCACGCACGCTTTTACACGCCTGACGGTTTTCAAGACCGTTCCCTTCAGCCGGACTTGGGTAATCCTCCAAAGCTATTTTAAATTATAGCATAGCCAACAGCAATAAACAATAGCTTTTCCGATAAAGAGTCTGTCCCACTCTCTAGTTGCTTGGAATAGTACTACTTTCTTTATCTTGACCTAACTTGAAGTTTTGAAGATAATTTGCCTCACCAAGTTCTGCGGTAAACTGGTTACCCACAGTAACAAATGGTAAATAGTCGCTCGTATCACGACTTGCTTTTATTTTGTAAACCTTACCTTTTGACATGATATAGTATACAGTTGTTCCAGAAAGCGTTTGACTTGCAACTTGCTCAACTGTGCCAGATAACTTCTTAACTTTCTTATCTGCTGAACTGATCGAGGTTAACCCACTCGTATCACGATCTGTAAATTGTGATATTAGGGTTTCAATATCATTATTGACTGTCACTTGTTGATAATCTTCAGCATCTACCAAGGCATATGATTTCACTAAACTAGCTCCATCTTTTAGAGAAACCAGATAAAATGCTTTATTATTTAGCTTAACTAAAGTAGGTGCGGTTGCCTTATAATTTTTTTCTTGCACTTCACCTTCTGCTGACTTCATCGCTGATGTTTCAGTCGCTGATGCTAATTTATAGTTTGTTATTTCTCTAGTTCTCATATTCACTAAAATAAAGCCTAGATTAGAAGAATCAGCAGTTGCTGACGTAATCCCTGTATATAAATAGATATCAGAGCCAATAGTAATATAATTATAAGAATCAGTTGTCTTTTTTACACCTGTTTGGCTAAAGACCGTATTCCAATACCCGTTCTGGTAGGTATAGTAATCATCTACACGTTGAATCACATTTTTTGCTGAGAAAACTCGGTCAACCCACTTAGGAATCTGATTTAATGTATAATGTTTCGTTTTCCCAGTAACAGCATCTAACAAAATAGCACCTGTTGGGTCTGGTGAGGACAAGCCAAATTTAGGTTTATAGGTTGTTGCGACATAAAATGGATTCCCTTGATCATCCACTTCAAAAGATGGATCATCAAAAATCGTAAATGGATGAAGGAAACGCAAATGTCTCATGGTATCTCTAAACATAAATTCAGAATCTGAATATTTCATTGCTTTTTGTAATTTTACTAATTCAGCTTTCCCAGTTGTTTGATTTACCTTAACATAATAATTAATGCCTTCAGTTCGATTTGTAAGCCATTTCCAGAAACTTTTATATTCTAAAGGAGACACACGGTATGGCTGTTTGCCAATCGTAATTTGTCGGTAGTCATCAGAGATTCCAAACTGCGAGACTTTGTCTATTGTCCCCAAATAAGTATCACCAATTTTTTCGGCTGACTCCCGATCAAGTAAGGCTAAGGTTGAAACATTCGTTTCCGGAAAATCTTTTTTGAAATCTGCATTTTTGACAGTAATTACCTTAGCATAGCTTTTAGCTCTAAAAATGTGCGAGTTGAGAATCGAAAGAAGTCCCAAGCCCATTACTATCGTCATCATCGCTAGGACAAGCCACTTGACCTTCCCTAAAAATGGATTAAAGTATGCTGTGACATCTTTCTTCCCATTTAAAGGCTTTGCATTGCCAGATTTCTTGCCTGAAAAAAGCATTGAAACCTCTTGGCTATAAGAGTTTAAAACAATATTTACCGCAATGATGAATAGAATAAAAATTAAAAACAGCCAAAACTCAACACTAAAAATATTAACCGGTGGTAAATTGTTCCAGTAATAACCACCAATAATAATAAGGGATATGACCAAAAGACCTTTATTGAGTAATTTTTTCATCATCTACCTCTTTTTCTTTTATACATAACCTTATTATACCATATTTAAACAAGGGGTCAGATAGCAAAATAGATCAAGAATGCATCCTGACCTATTTTTTATCCCTATCTAACTTCTTTTTATAAATCATATATGAGTAAATCGTAGGTACTAATATCATTATTGTAAAATCCAAGACCAAGAATACTACTGGATAAATATTGAATAATCCACTAATAATTAGCAGAAGGCCTCCAAGCACCCAAATTTTGCTGGCAAAACGATGGGTTTGTTTCCAGTTATCTTCGTCGTTGAGTGTCCATGGGAGTTTGATTCCGACTGTGTAATTTTGTCCAATTTTTGGAAGATAATTCCCAATAATTAGAAAGAGAACTCCTAGAAGACAGAGAACTGAACTACCAGAGAAACTTATTATTTTTGCCGCATTTAATAAGACAGCTGACTGAACCCAAATGGAAATGGCAGGAATTATCCAGTAAGTCAATTTGTACATTTTGCCAATTTTCCTAGCCTTCGGATCTAGACTTGTGGTAAAAATGACAAATAAATGCATGACCAACATAAACAGTGGCATAAAGCAAACAGCAAAAGCTTTTCCTGAATAGCCATCCGCTTTCCCATTTATTCCAAAATGGGTAGCAACTTGTTCAGGTAACTGATTCCACAAGATAAATCCCAATAAGAGTGGTAATAAGGTCAGTAATGATGTTATTAGTAATAATTTTTTATCAATTTTCATTGTCATTATCTCCTTTTAATTCTGAAATCCAGACCATAAGATCTTCTAAAACTGATGTATTAATATCATAGTAGATATAATTTTTGACCTTTTCTTCTGTGATTAAATCAGCCTTCTTTAAAATAGTCAGGTGATAGGACACACTAGCTTGTGCCAAATCAAAATGACTCGCAATCTCGCCCGCTGATAGCTGTCCATTTTTCAGAAGTGTCAAAATCTCTCTTCGGACAGGATCAGACAATGCTTTAAACGTTGTCGCAAAACTCATTACATCACGCCCTTCTATTTAGAAATATTTTTAAATAGATTATAGCACCAAATTTCTAGAAAACAAGACCTATTTAGAAATTTTTCTAAATAGTTAATCAGAGCTTAAAATATCGCTAGCTTCTTTTTTTTTTGATAGAATAAAGACGATAGAAATAAAGAAAGAGACAATCAAATGAAATTAATCTCATGGAATATTGATTCCCTTAATGCCGCGCTAACTGGCGAATCGCCACGCGCACTCTTATCTCGTGCCGTTATTGACACAATTGTTAACCAAGATGCCGACATTATTGCCATCCAAGAAACAAAATTATCATCAGCTGGACCAACCAAAAAACATTTAGAAGCTATCCTTAGCTATTTCCCCGAATACCTTCATGTTTGGCGTTCATCTGTTGAGCCTGCCCGCAAAGGTTATGCTGGAACAATGTTCTTATACAAAAAAGAGCTTAACCCAACAGTAACTTTCCCAGAAATTGGTGCACCAACAACCATGGATGCGGAAGGCCGGATTATCACTTTAGAATTCGAAGACTTTTATGTAACACAAGTTTATACCCCTAATGCTGGAGATGGTCTGAAGCGTCTTGAGGATCGCCAAGCTTGGGACATTCAGTACGCTGATTATCTAGCTGAGTTAGATAGGACTAAACCAGTTCTGGCCACAGGCGACTATAATGTAGCTCACCATGAAATCGACCTTGCTAACCCAGCTAGCAATCGTCGTTCCGCTGGTTTCACTGATGAAGAACGTTTAGGATTTACTAATTTATTAGCTAAAGGATTCACTGATACCTTCCGTCATTTGCACGGAGATGTACCAAACGTTTATACCTGGTGGGCACAACGCAGTAAAACAAGTAAAATTAATAATACAGGATGGAGAATTGATTACTGGTTGACGTCAAATCGTGTTGCTGATAAAGTCACAAAATCAGAAATGATTAACTCTGGTGACCGCCAAGACCATACCCCAATTTTATTAGAAATTGATTTATAAAATGACTGACGCAAGAGAAAAATATCAGGAATTGCTTGTGCGTTTTGAAGAGCAAGTTAACGCTGAGCAAGCTAGTAAAATGGCTGCTTATATGAAGAATCACTTTCCTTTCTATGGCGTGCAAACACCAATCCGAAGAAGGCTTTATAAGGATATAATGACAAGTGATAAAAAGAATGGAAAGATCGATTGGGATTTGTTGCAAATGGCTTGGTCCCAAGAAAAACGGGAACTCCACTACTTTGTTTGTGATTACTTAAAAGGACTGCATAAGTTTTTAAGTTTTGATGATGTACCGCTAATTCTAACATTTGCTAAAAGCAACCAATGGTGGGACACCATTGATCACTTCGACCGGATTTTAGGAAACATCCCAGATGAGAGAATTGCTGCGCTGATGCTGGACCTTTCTCAATCTGAAGATTTTTGGTTGCGTCGCATTGCCATTGACCACCAACTAGGACGTAAAGAAAAAACAGATATCAAGCTTTTGGAAGAAATCATTACCAATAATTTTGGTTCTAAAGAATTTTTTATTAATAAGGCTATTGGTTGGAGCTTACGTGATTATTCAAAAGTAAATCCAGAGTGGGTTAGAAACTTTGTTATTAAGTATCAAAAAGACTTGGCACCGTTATCTTTTAGAGAAGCTAGTAAATATATTTAAAAACACCAAAATTTTTTGGTGTTTTTCTCTTGACATGGAATGCGTTCCATCATTTATACTCTTATCAACAAGTTAAAAAGGAGTAACCAAATGACAATCAAACGCATTTTTTTAGATATGGATGGCACACTATTAAATACTAGAGGACGTGTTTCACCAACTAATGCTAGTAAAATTAAAGAGGCAAATATCCCAATTACCTTAGTTTCTGCCCGAGCTCCGATGGAAATGAAAGAGGCTGGCTATTAATGCCTTGGAATTAGAGGATATTCAAATTGGATTTAATGGGGGCCTAGTCTACAGATATGTCAACAATCAATTAGAAACCATTTCTGAACGACCTATTTCTAATAGGGACAGTCATCAGTTAATTAAACACATTTTCCAAAACTTCCCTTCCCTTTCACAATCTTACTATTACAAAGATCAATGGCTAAGTTTTAAAGAAGATGAAGGTTTAGATTATGAAAGTCAATTAACCCTATTACAACCTCAAATTATAGATATTTCAGATTATTTAAAACCTGAACAAGCAATTTATAAAATCATGTTAATTACCTTTGACCCCTTAGAAATGGAACAAGTTAAAGATAATTTGTTACAATTAAACTTAGAGATGGTTTCAATTCAGCAATCTGGTGCCTATTACCTTGAAATAACTCATAAAGATGCCAAAAAATCGAGAGGCATTGATTACCTTTTTGAAACCTTAGCTATAACAAAAGAAGAAACAGCTGCCTTTGGCGATGGATATAATGATATACCAATGTTTGATAAAGTTGGAACCCCTATTGCCATGGCCAATGCACACATTGATATTCTTAATCAAGTTGAGTTAGTAACTAAATCAAATGAGGAAGATGGTGTTGCCCATGGTATCTGGCAGTATTTGAAAGGAAAATAAATGACAAGTATTAAGGATATCGCACGCCTATCAGGTGTGGCGCCATCTACAGTTTCACGTTATCTTAATCAATCGGGTTATGTTGCCAAAGAGACTGGCAAAAAGATCCAAACAATCATTGATCAAGTTGATTACAGTCCTAACCAAACTGCGCGTGAATTAAGTCATGGCAAAACGCATCGGATTGGCGTCATTGTTCCACATACAAAACACCCTTATTTTCTTGACATTATCAGGGGACTGATGGATGCTGCTTTATCCAGTCAGGATCAATTGCTTCTGCTTCCTTCTGCCTATAATGCAGACATTGAAATGTCCTATTTAAAACAACTAAAAAGTAAGGCTTTTGATAGCTTAATTATTTCTTCACACAGTTTGCCATTACAAGATATTGAAGCTTATTCTTCCTATGGCAAAATTGTTTTACTAGAGCCTTGCCAATCTTCTCAAGTTTCTAGTATTTCCGTGCAACGTAAAAAGGGATTAGATGATCTTTTCAGAGTTATAGCTCAGACAAAAATTAAAAAAATGGCTTTGCTATTCACTCGAAATAGTGAAAAAAGTTCAACCTATCAGGAAACAATAAAATCTTTAAAAAAGATAATCCCCAAAGACATTGAATTTCAGACTTTTGGTAATATTGCTAACTTTGAGGATGGCTACCAGATTGGCTCTGAACTACTGAAGCATTCAGTAGAGTTAGTACTTGCAAATAGTGATGATGTTGCCTCTGGTCTTGCTTCTTTTTACAATGAACATGACAAAACACTGCCCCTTCTTTTTAGTCAAGATAGTCAATTATCAGGCAAGCTATTAAATATTCCCTCAATTGATAATCAACGCTATCACTTGGGAAAAAAAGCTTTCCAATTAGCTGTTTCAAATGATATTGAGCATCTTCAGATTAAGTCAAACTTTATCAAAAATAGAAAATAAGTTAAGCCTTAATGGCTCCTAATTTGGCACCTTAAAAAGTTGGAAAATTTAAGTCAAAAAGCTTGTCTATTTTTATTAGTCGGGCTATAATAACTTAAAATAATTTATTACTAAATGGAGAGAACAATGATTATTAAATCTACAACTATGCTTTATGTTGATGATACTAAAGCTGCAATGGAATTTTGGACTGAAAAAATGGGCTTTGTCATTATTGATCAAGCTGAGGGTGAGGGGCATATGTCTTATGAAATTGCCCCTTCTCAAGAATCAACTGTTAAATTTGGTTTATTTAATAAAGGCTTGGTTGCTGCAGCAAATCCTGAAATGAATGTTGGTTTTCCTTCATTAATGTTTGAAACTGATAATTTAGAAACTGAATATGACCGTATGACAGCTGCTGGTGTGACTACAAATCCAATTATGGAATACCAAGGTATTGTTCATTTTACTTTCACTGATAGCGAAGGCAATTACATTGCTATTCGTCAAACTAACTAATAATAAAGGAGAAACTCATGGTTGCATCAATTAATGTTTATTTAATTACTAATGGTAATGGTAAAGAAGCTGTTCAATTTTACAAAGATGTTTTCAATGCTGAAATCACAAATTTAATGTTCTGGAAAGATGGTGTTCCTGATTGTCCTAAAGAACGTGAAGACTTAGTTATGAATGCCCAACTTGAATTTGACGGCATACGTCTGCAATTATCTGATGAAAACCCAGATTTTGACTACAAAGCTGGTGGCAACATGTCGGCCGCACTGATCGTTAATACTGTTGAAGAAGCTCAAGACCTCTATAACAAATTGACTGTCAATGCCCAAAACATTTTAATGGAACTTCAAGAAATCTTCTGGAGCCCAGCCTATGCTAACTTTATTGACCAATATGGAATCATGTGGCAAATTAATACAGAATTAGCAAAATAGACTAAATATAATTATTAGTATACCTTTCATATGTGGTGAGGGACGGCAGCGACTTCCAAAGGAATTCCATGCCTAATTTTTTAACCTAAGTTTAAAAACTTCCCTGTACTTGAAAACAAACTGTTTTCAAGTACTTACACCATTATGAAAAGTATTTTTTTAGTTACCAATCCATTTCACCATACTCTGAATAACCTTGCTAGATTTAGTTTATTTATTAGCATCAAATCTGATAATTTATTTTAAGTTGTCTATAGAAACTGTTTGGAATATCCATTATAAAACATTTTAAATAAGTGAAGTATCTTCGTTGATTCCTTGTGTCGCAAGCAGAAGAAGAACAAATATATTGGGACCATATAAAAATAAAAAATGAAGACAAATTTTGTTGTCTTCATTTTTTATTCAAATAATTCCTTTGTGTATGCTTTTCTGGCTCCAATTTGCAGTACCTTACCATCTTGTACAAGAACTGGTCGTTTTATTAACATACCATCTTTTGATAAAAGTTCAGCAGCCTCATCGATGGTTAACCCATCAATTTTATCTTTTAATCCAAGAGCCTTATAACTATTTCCACTGGTATTGAAAAAGTTTTTCATGGTATAAGTTGAATTTTCCATCCACTCTTTTATGACTGATGCTTTCGGAGGATTTGCTTTGATATCAACTGACTCAAAGTCAGTGGTTAAAGCTGATAGTTCTTTTTTTGCTCGCTGACATGTTGAACACTTAGGATATTCATATAATGTAATCATTTGGTCACCTTTTCTAAAATTGTTTTTTCATGATTAAGGAGCCACTTTTTCTTATCAAGCCCCCCTGCGTAGCCGGTTAGGCTACCGTCACTTGCTAGGACGCGGTGGCATGGTACGAAAATACTTAAGGGATTGCGACTAACTGCTCCACCGACAGCTTGGGCTGAGGCGCAGTCAATTGCTTTAGCAATGGCACCGTAGCTACTGGTCTGACCTAGGGGAATCTCTTGCAATTGGTTCCATACTTTAGCTTGGAACGGACTGGCATTGGCTTTCAAAAAGCTTGCTGTTTGTGGGATTTGTCCGGAAAAATAGGTATCCAACCAGTTGATTGCTTGCTCAAGAATCGGTGTCTTTTTTTCCAAAAAAATGGCATCATTTAGCCCTGCTTGATAGTACTTTTGGTCAAAAAACCAGGCGCCAAGTAAGTTAGAATCATCGGCCACTAGGGACATGACTCCTAATGGGGATTGGTAGCTAGTATGGTAAAGTGTCATCCGTATCACCTCTTACTATTTAGTATAATGAAAAGAAATCCCGAAAGCAAGTTCGGGACTCTATTTCTATTTGGTAATTAATCTAACTTTTATAATGTTGTCACTGTCTTTGAAACCTTGTACCAGTTGGTCAATTTTAGTGGCATCGCATTCATCCAAATCTAGTAAGGTATAGGCATAGTCACCTTTTGATCGATTAATAATATTAGCAATATTGATATTTAAATCAGAAACAGCTGTCGAGATCTTCGCCACAATATTTGGGACATTCTTATTGATTAGTGTAATTCGGTATGGCGCTACTAAGGCTTGGTGAACATTCGGGAAATTCACAGAATTGGTAATCTCACCAGTTTCCATGAAACGTCGAATAGTTTGACTTGCCATAATGGCACAATTTAATTCCGCTTCTGCCGTTGATCCTCCAACGTGAGGGAAGACTGTTACTTTTTCTTTATTTAGAAGTTCTTCTGTACCAAAATCAGTAATGTAACGTTTAACGACTCCTGTTTCAATAGCTTCAAAGAGGGCTTGATTATCGACCAATTCGGCGCGTGCAAAGTTGATAACAGTTGTTCCTTTTTTCATAATACCAAAAGCATCTTTATTGAAGGTGTTTTTGGTATCTTCAGTCAAGGGAACATGAATTGTAATGTAGTCACACTGTGCAAAGATATCTTTAAGGTCATTGACCCGTTTGACATGACTTGAGATATTCCAAGCTGTCTCAATGGAAACATATGGGTCATAACCAAATACATGCATGCCTAGTCGATAAGCATCATTAGCAATTCTTGCTCCGATGGCCCCCAGTCCAATAACACCCAATGTCTTGCCACTTATTTCACTACCCGCAAATTGTTTCTTACCGGCTTCAACCTGTTTTGGAACATCGTTTCCAACTAAGTTATTTGTCCACAAGTTTGCTGAAATATAGTCTCTTGCTGAAAGTAGAATCGAAGTTAATACTGCTTCTTTAACTGCATTGGCATTTGCACCTGGTGTATTAAAGACAACTATCCCCTTTTCAGTTGCTACTTGAATTGGGATATTATTAGTTCCTGCACCTGCACGCGCAATAGCTTTTAGATTATCAGGAAATACTATGTCATGAAGATTTTCACTTCTTAAGATATAGGCATCGGGATTTTCTGCCAAATCCCCGTCAATTTGAAATGCGTTTCCTAGTTCTTTTAGTCCAATTTGATTAATATTATTAAATGTTTTTACACTAAATACCATAATTTTTTAAAAGCTGAGATAATTATCTCAGCACTCCTTATTATTTTTATAAACCATAGCGACTGTCTTCATCAATTTCTTGATAATCAGCCTTCTCATGGTCACCTTTGATTTTTTGATAGGCAAGTCTGACACCTGCTAAGGGTACTTTACCGCAGTAGATGTAGCCTAATTTTTCAAAAATATGTTGCATGCCCAAGTTCATTTCATGTGTATCGCCACGGAAATCAACTTGATCAAATCCTTCAATCAGTCCTTGTAAGAAAGTTTGTCCGATAGCTTGTCCTTGTTTGTCTTTAGCAACAGCAATGCGATGAAAAGTAATATAGACTTTATTATCTGTTAACCATTTACCATCATAAATAGCATTATAAGCCTCTTCATTACCAAAAATGGCAGCTGTATAAGCTACAATCTCACCATCTTCCAAGGCAACATAACCTTGCCCGGCCAAGATATCATCAATAATGATTGAGGCATCTGGATAACCATCTTGCCATTGATCACTGCCATAGGCAGCAATGACTTCTTTAGCACCGTCAATAAGTGCCATAATTTGATTTACTTCATTTGGAAAAGCTAATCTAATTTCCATACTTACAAAACTCACATTCCTAATTTTTATTTAAACGTTCAAATTCTTTCATAAAATCAATTAATGCAACTACACCTTCAGCTGGAAAGGCATTATATAAGCTAGCACGCATGCCACCAACACTGCGGTGACCTTTAATATTTTTAAAGCCAAGAGCATCTGCTTCTTTTACAAAAGCATCGTCTAACTCCTTACTCGGAGTGGTAAATGGAATATTTGCGACTGACCGATCCTTAGCATTTTTTACTGGACTCTGATAGAAGTCCGAATGGTCGATATAAGAATAAAGTAAGCCCGATTTATCTCGATTCAAGACTTCCATCTGATCCAAGCCTCCTAATTCCTTAACCCACTCAAAAACCATTTTAGCAATATAAATACTATAGGCTGGTGGTGTGTTATACAAGGATTGCGCATCTGCCTGAATCTTGTAGTCTAACATACTTGACAGTGTAGGCTGCGTATTTAGTAAATCATTTCTGACAATAACTATTGTCACTCCAGCTGGACCAATATTCTTTTGAGCACCAGCATAGATAAGTCCAAAGTCTTCCACATTATAACGAACTGCTAGAATGTTTGATGACATATCGGCCACTATTGGGACACCTTTAGTGTCCGGTAAATCATAAATAGCTGTTCCTTCAATGGTATTATTTGTAGTTAAATGAACATAAGCTGCATCTGGTGCAATTTGGGTTATATCACTGTGAGGAATATGGTCGAAGTTACTATCTTCTGAGGACGCCCATAATATCGGTTCAAACGGTATTGTTTTAGAAAGTTTTAAAGCTTCTGTATAGGCTTTTTTACCCCATGATCCTGCGACTAAATAATAGGCTTTTTTACCACGCGCTAGATTCAAAGGCAACATGGTAAACTGTGTTGATGCGCCGCCTTGCAAAAAAAGAACCCGATAATTATCAGGAATAGCCATCAATTCTCTTAAAAGGTATTCTGCATCTTTTATTATGTGATCAAATTCTTTGGATCGGTGGGACATTTCTAATACACTCATGCCACTTGATTGGTAGTCAAGCATGTCTACTTGAGCTGTTTCAAGGACAGACGTTGGCAAGACCGCTGGCCCTGCAGAGAAATTATAAATTGTCATAGGTACACCTCCAAAATTATTATTCCGAGTATATCATAATTTTCAGAATGTTACAAAGATTTTTAGAAAATTCCTTTGATAAAACATGATATAATAGAAGAATAAAGGAGAAGGTTATGTTAATCAAAGAATTTTGCGCAGAAAACTTAACAAATTTGAACAATTTAAGCACATTATCAATCTCCCGTGTTGAATTATGTGATAACCTAGCTGTTGGTGGGACCACACCTTCATTTGGCATTATTAAGGAAGCATGTCAGTTACTCCATGAAAAATCAATCACAGTAGCTACCATGATTCGTCCACGTGGTGGCAATTTCGTTTACAATGATATCGAACTACGAGCCATGGAAGAAGATATGATTAAAGCCATTGAAGCTGGGTCAGATGCTTTAGTCCTCGGTTGCTTAACATCTGATAATCTCTTAGATACAGGTGCCATAGAGCAGCTCCTACCGGCTAGCCAAGGTTTGCCACTTGTCTTCCATATGGCTTTTGATGCTATTCCTGAAAAAGAGCAAAAATCAAGCATTGATGCCTTGATTGATTATGGTTTTGTTCGTATCCTATTGCATGGCGGTTCAGCTAGTCAAAGTATCTATGACAATGTCGACCACATCAAAGATTTAATCACCTATGCTGATGGCCGCATTGAACTAATGATTGGTGGAGGTGTCACAGCCGCTAATGCACACGAACTAAGCCAACTCACTGGAAGCAAAATTGTCCATGGGACAAAAATAATATAAAAAAATCAACTCAGTGAGTTGATTTTTTTAGCCCATAATATGATTTACAGTATGGTAGTTACCTTCTGAGTAAAGTTTACCAAAAGCTACAACTAAGGTCACAATTCCTGGGAAAAATAATCCAAGTACTGCCAATCCTTTAGATGCACCAAATGCTCTCAAGTAGCAAAAATGTGTGTAAGAATAATAAATAGCCAAAACCCAACCAATAAAATAGAGCCATTTATTTTCTTCACCAAAGGCAATTTTATGTTTTACAAACCCACCGTAAATTGGAATAATTGATTTCCAGCCTTCATAGCCAGCCTTTTTAAAGAGACGCCAGTTTCCAATCACCATCAGCAATGCTGACAGAAAGACAATAAGCAAAATAAAACCATAAATACCTGCAATGGTAACCAATGTTACTTCTTCTTCAGTCATAAATCTCCTCTTTCTAATTAAAACAATATGACAATAATTCAATTACATTGTCATAATGATATCCCGACATTAAAATGGTATCAAATTTGTAGCAATTATCCAAGTATAGTCGATTTTTGGTATTAAAAAAAGATGAAAATGCGAACAATCATCTTTTTATATTCCATGATAAGCATTATAGACATCTTGTCTATTAAGTTGATAATCTTTAGCAACTGTTTTAATAGCCTGATTTGGTTTCATCCCTTGATTAATTTTTTCTTGAACTAAATTTGGTATAGAGGTTATGATGTCATCTTGCTCAATTCTCGGGGTTACATCACTGTGACCTGAGACAATAATCAAGCATTCTCCTTTTAGAGGACTTTCTAAAATAGAAGACAATAATTCAGAAATTGTCCCACGTCGATATTCTTCGAAAATTTTAGTCAACTCTCTAACCAAAACCACTTGTCTATCTCCATAGATCAATTTCATATTTTCTAAGGTATCTGCTACACGATAAGGTGACTCATAAAAAATCTGTGTTTCAGGATAATCTTTTTTTTCAGTAAAAAAATCTTTTTGTTGACCTGCTTTTCTTGGTAGAAAACCATAAAAAATATGTGGTTGCGGAGCTAGGCCGCTTGCAATTAAAGCCGTTATCCCTGCGGATGCTCCTGGCAAGGCAACGACGTTAATATCTTTTGCAATAGCTTCTTTAACTAAATCATGACCAGGATCAGAAATAGAGGGCATCCCTGCATCAGATACCTGCGCTAGCGATTTCCCCGATAATAATAATTCAATTAAGGCCGGTATTTTGTCATAAGCATTATGTTCGTGAAAGGAAAATTGTTTGGTCATGATATCAAATTGTTTGAGAAGAAGGCCGGTATTTCTGGTATCTTCCGCACAAATCAAATCAACTGTTTTTAGGATTTCAATTGCCCTAACAGTCATATCCTGTAAGTTTCCAATTGGTGTTGGAACTAAATAAAGACATCCTGATTTCTTTTTATCTTTGAAACTTTTCTGGATTTGCATTGGCTACTTTCTGTCTAATAATTCTCTACAAAACATGCATTCTTCGTCATTCTCACGGCGTTGTCCATAAAAGAAATTACAAATATGAAAACCTTCATCATAAATATTTTCCAAATGCTCTTTCCCTTGTTTTAAGGTTTTGTGGACTGTCTCGTGTTCTAATTGACTAAGGCGATCACGTAATTTTGTATTTTCTATTCTTAGTATTGTGTTTTCTTCAACCAAGCCCTGGACTTGTTTTTTCATGGCTTCTATATCTGCTAATGTCACCATAAGGTTTTGCGAAAAGCCATCGAATGCGTCAAAGAGCTCTCTTTTATTGACCAATTTTTACCTCCTCTAATGGGTAGTCAACGATGGTACCGTTATTTTCTAATTTTACTTTTAAGACTTCTTGAAAAATATCAATTGCCTCTACTCTTGCTAATCCCTCTTTTGTATGAACAATTTCCCCATAATCTGGAAATTTGAGTTTACTTTCTTTATAGAAATCATCCTCATACTGCAAACAGCATAACAAGCGACCACAGTAGCCTGTACTTTTGCCAGAGTTCAAGGATAGTCCCTGATTTTTTAGCATTTTAATAGATACAGCTGGAAATTCACCTAAAAAACTTGAGCAACATAAGGGACGTCCACACGGACCAATTGCTCCAAATATTTTAGCTTCCTCTCGGCTATTAATTTGTTTTAATTCAATTCTTGTTTTGAATAGCGTCGCTAAATCTCTTAATAATTGTCTAAAATCTACACGTTCTTGTGCAGTGAAAGTTATTAAGACAAAGCTTCTCTCCAATGGAAAAACAATATCAACAATCTTCATGTCCAAACTGTTTTTAGCAATAAGTTCTTTGACTGTTTCTTTAGATTGCTTTGCGTAATGAGCATTATGTTTGTTAGCTTTGGTGTCCATATCTGTTGCTTTTCTAACAAGCACAGGGATATCTTGAGGCAATTTATCCTCAGCCATCTCCCTTATGGGATGAGAAATTTTTGCTAAATAAGAACCTTTTCCGTCTTTAACAACTATCTCTGTTCCTTCTGGAAAGGCTAGGTCTGTTTTTACAAATTTTGCCAAGTCACCAACTGCATACTTGACACCAATTACCTTAGTCATGAAATCACCATAAATTCTACAACATTGAGGAAGCTAACATTACTTTGCCACATTAAGCGAGCTTTATATAAGGCTTCAAGATAATATAAATTATTTTTTTGAGAATAATCCTTTGAAAGGATGAGGGTTAGTAGTTTCAAAATCATATCTTGATCTGCTTTTTCACTAGCTACTAGACTTAATCGACTAGCTTCAAGATAAGCTTTTTCTTTATCACTGATCAACAGACTTGCAAACTGTTGACTTTTATTTACTAATTCTAAGACCTTATTATCTTTTGCCAAAATTTCTAAATCTCTTGGACTTTTTGCAAGTTGAGCAATGAGATTAGCTTGTCTTTTCAATAGCCCTAATTCTTGTGCTCTTTGTGATAAAAAAGAAGTATTTTTAGGAAAATGGAAAATCTGTGTCCGACTTTTTATAGTTGGCAGTACTTGATTGTCGTCATTCGTCAACAGAAAAATATACGAAGCACTTTGTGGTTCTTCAATAAATTTAAGCAAACTATTAGCTGCATTGATATGCATCTTTTCACAATCCCTAATAATAAAAACTTGTTTTTGACTCTCATATCCCGTCTGAGAAAAATTTCGCATCATTTCTCTAACAGTATCTGTTTTTATAACTTGACCAACAGGTTCTAAAATTGTAACATCAGAAAATTCATTGTTTTCAATCAACTGACAACTTCGACATTTTCCACAAGGCAAGTGATCTCTAACTTCCTGACAAAAAATAGCTTGCGCAAGAAAAATGGCCATATCGAAATTAGCATAATCTCCAGAAAAAAGATAGGCATGATTGAGACGATTTTTCTTTAATATCTGTTTAAATTCTTGGTATGCCTTTGGTGCTACTTGCTCTATTTGCATCCCTCTTTCCCTCTCAGGCATTTAATTTTGCTTTAATAGTTTCGAAAGCATCCGATACAACCTCTTCTAAAGCTTTTGAGGCATCAATTGTTACGATTCGATGAGGATTTTCAATCGCTAATTCTAAATACCCCTGACGAACAGCTTGATGCATTTCTAATTTTTCAAGGTCTAATCGATTGATTTCGCGTTGACTATTTTTAGCGATACGACTTAGGCCCACTTCAGAAGGAACATCGAAATAGAGAGTTAAATCAGGATCAATACCATCGGTTGCAAAATCATTTAGCCACTGAATATCAGCCTTTTTTAACCCCCTACCACTACCTTGATAAGCCACAGAACTATCAATAAAACGATCCATGAGGATCATCTTCCCAGCTTCTTTAGCAGGAATTACTTTCTCAACCAAGTGCTGACGTCTAGCAGCAATGTATAGAAGTAACTCCGTCTTATGATCCATAGCTGTATTCTTAACATCTAGGATAATTTCTCTAATTTCTTCAGCAATTGCTACGCCCCCAGGTTCTCTAGTTATCAAAATCTCATCTTGCCACTCTGATTTTAATAGGGGCAAGAGAGCCTCTAAGACACTCGTTTTTCCTGCACCATCTGGACCTTCAAATGTAATAATGATTCCCTTGGATTTGTCGTTTTCTTTTTTATTCATACCTCTATTTTACCAAAATTTAAGAGAAAAAACACTGCCAATTACTAGCAGTGCATTAATCTTTAAAATACTTCTTGCTTTGGGTGAGTTTTTGAAACAGATACAACTTCTACACCTGTATTTTCCAATTTTTCCTGTAAGATTTCTGGAAGAATATCGCCATCAATTTGAATTTCAACAACCGTCTTACCACTTGAGCGGGTATCTACAACTGTTCGTCTAATATTTAAATTCGCTTCTGAAATTGTTGAAGTAAGGCGAGCCAAAACTCCTACTGCATTATCAGTATGAATCACAACTCGAATGCCTTCTAAACCATAGCCTGAAATGTGTAGAAAAGCTCTATAAACATCTCGATCTGTGATAATTCCTACTAACAGATCTCCCTCTAAAACAGGTAAAACACCAATTTTATGGGTTAGCATGAGGTAGATTGCATCTTCCAAACTGGCATCAGGTTCAACAGTGATTACCTTTTTAATCATAATATCTTTTATTTTTGTTTTATTTAACAAATAATTCATTTCATAAATTGATAAACTAGTTGCTTTTGAGGGCATCGCTTCTGCCATTGTTCCTGCAGTGACCAAGCCCACTAAATAACCATTCTCAACAACTGGAAGTCGACGTAAATCTTCTTCTCTCAATAAGTCAGCTGCCTTCGCTACTCGAGTTTCTGGAGTAATGGTAACAACTTCTTTAGTCATATAATCTTTAACTGACATATCTTATCCTCATTTTATCTACATAATTTATTATAGCATGCTTGAACACTTGAGACAGTGTTCGGAGTTAAATTAGAAAGTATTAACCACCCAGATAAGCTTTTTTGACTTGGTCTGATTCCAATAACTTCTTACCAGTACCAGATAAAACCACCCTGCCTGTTTCTAAAACATAAGCTCTGTTAGCAATTGATAAGGCCTTATTGGCATTTTGTTCAATTAACAAGACTGTAGTACCTTGCTTTTGAATATCCTGAATGATATCAAAAATTTCTTGGATAAAAATTGGTGCTAATCCCATCGATGGTTCATCCAACAGAAGCAATTTAGGTTTACTCATGAGGGCTCTTCCCATTGCTAGCATTTGCTGTTCGCCACCTGAAAGCGTTGCAGCATCTTGAGCTTTACGTTCTTCAAGTCGTGGAAAACGATCAAAAATCATTTTCAGATTTTTTTGATTCTCTTCTCGATCTTTACTCAAAAAGGCACCCATCTCTAGATTTTCCATAACCGTTAAACCAGAAAAAACATGTCGTCCTTCTGGTACTTGTGATAGACCACTCGCAACAATTTTACGGGCCGGCATCTTTTGGATTTCTTTACCTAAGAAACTAATTTTTCCACTTTTGGGACGATTTAGACCGGAGATAGTCCTTAAAATGGATGTTTTTCCAGCACCATTGGCTCCAATTAGTGTAACAACTTCGCCTTCTTCAACGTGAAAAGAAACATCCTTGACAGCTTCAATAGCCCCATAATTAATGGATAAGTTTTCAACTGATAACATTGACACTACAAATCACCTCCAAGATAAGCCTCGATAACACGCTTATTATTTTTTATTTCTTCGGGATTGCCATGGGCGATTAAGCGACCATACTCTAACACATAGATTCGTTCAGTAACTTCCATAACCAGACTCATGTCGTGCTCTATAAGGATTATGGTAATCCCAAAATCATTCTTAATCTGACGAATTAATGCCGTCAGCTCTGCTGTTTCCTGTGGATTCATCCCTGCAGCAGGCTCATCTAAAAATAAGATTTTAGGTTTGGTTGCTAAAGCTCTGACAATTTCTAAACGACGTTGCTTACCATAAGGAAGATTTTTTGCCAATGTGTCGAACTCAGTTTCTAAACCAAAAATTACTAGTAATTCTAAAGCTTTCGCCTTCAATGCTTCCTCGCTTTGATAGAACTTAGGAAGACGTAATAAACTTGCAAAGGTATGCGATTTTTCTTGATTAGCTAAACCGATTAGTACATTTTCAAGAACTGTCATTTCTTTAAATAGACGAATATTTTGAAAGGTTCTAGACAAGCCTAGAGAGGCAATTTTAAAAGGAGTTTTGCCATTCAATTCAATCCCATCGAGTACAATCGTTCCTTCACTTGGAGAATAAACACCCGTTAAAAGATTAAACAAGGTTGTTTTTCCAGCTCCATTTGGGCCAATAAGTCCAACCAGCTCTCCTTCAGTTAGTTCCAAAGAAATATCTCCAACGGCTGTTAAACCACCGAAATTTTTTGTTAGATTTTTTACTTCAAGAAGTGCCATCTATTTGCCCTCCTCTGTCTTTTTTGTGAAAAATTTAGATAGGCTGAGCTCTTTTGTTCCTAATAGTCCACTTGGCTTGAATACCATAACTAAAATGAGGGCTAAAGAGTAAATAATCATACGAACTTCTGAGAAGCTTTGTAGATACATATTTAGGCCACCTAAAACTATTGCTGCTACAATTGTCCCAGTCATTGAACCTAAACCACCTAAAACTGCAATAATAAGATAATCAATAGATCTCATGATGGTGAAATCTTTAGGAACAACCGTTCCAATATAGCTAACATATAATGATCCTGCAACACTGGCAGTCATTGCTGCAAATGCAAAGGTCGCAACTTTAATTTTTGTGGTATCAACGCCCATTGATTCTGCTGCAATTTCATCCTCACGGACTGAAATAACTTGGCGTCCAAATGAACTTCTAATGAAATTCATCATCAGAACAGCTATTAGAACTGTAAATACATAGACAATTGGTAATGTAGTATAAGGCAAGACACCTGATAAACCAGCAGCGCCATTTGTCATTTCACCACCATTAACGATAGCAATACGAATAATTTCAGCGACACCTAAAGTAGCAATTGCTAAGTAATCACCTTTTAAACGAAGAGTCGGAAATCCGACAATTACAGCTATTAAGCCTGCAATAATCATTCCCACAAGCATTGATAAATAAAACCCAAAATAAGTTGGCATTTGTTTGGTTAAAATAGCTGTTGTATAGGCTCCGATGGCCATAAATCCTGCTTGACCAAGGGGAAACTGACCCGAAAATCCAAGAACAAGGTTTGTTCCCATTGCCATAATAATTGAGATGCCAATCCCCATTAAAATTTGAACGTAATATGGTCCAAGAATTCCACTAATTGTTAAAAAATTAAGAACTAGAAAAAGAAGAACAATTAGGATACCCCAGGCTAAAATGGATTTGATATTTCGTTTCATTTTTTACACCTTCTCTTTCACATTCTTACCTAATAATCCTGCAGGTCTAATTAATAAGATAATAATAAGTACTGCATATACAACTGCATCGCGATAACTGGATAAACCGATTGACGTCGAAAAAGTTTCCAAGAGTCCAATCATAAATCCACCAAGAGCTGCACCCGGAATAATCCCAATTCCCCCAAGAACCGCAGCTACAAAGGCTTTTATCCCTGGCGTCATCCCCATCAACGGATTAATTGAATTATAATAAAGTCCAATTAGCACACCTCCCGCTCCTGCTAAAGCAGAGCCTAAGGCAAAAGTGAAACTAATGGTAGAGTTAACATTAATACCCATTAATTGGGCGGCGTCACTATCAACTGATACGGCACGCATTGCTTTACCCATCTTAGTTTGTTTTACAATAAATTGTAATCCTAACATTAAGGTAATAGATATAAGAAGGATAATCATTTGTACATTTGTGACAGTAATGGGACCTAGTGAATATTTAACAATTGTCAAAGCTTGAGGAAAAGCTCTTGCTTCAGCCCCTACAAAATAAACCATACCATATTCTAGAAGGAAGGATACCCCAATTGCAGTGATTAAAGCAGCAATCCTCGTTGAATTTCTCAAGGGACGATAAGCTAAAAATTCAATTAGAACTCCCAAAGTCGCTGTAATAACCATTGTTAATACAAGTGTCATAAAGAAATTCAGATGGAGTGTATTAATTAAATAATAACCGATAAAAGCACCCATCATATAAATATCACCATGGGCAAAGTTGATCAATTTTATTATTCCATATACCATTGTATAACCTAAAGCTAACAAGGCATAAACACTTCCTAAAATAAGACCATTTACAAGTTGTTGGAGCATATAAATACCAAACTTTCTAACATAATAGTGTGGGGAAGCATCGCATCCCCACACCTTTTATTACTAGTCTGCTTTGACTGTTGTTGAAGAAGATTCTTTACCATCAGTTAGCCCGACTACAGAAACTGATTTAACAGGATTATGTTTTTTATTAATTGTCATACTTCCAGTTGCACCATTAAAATCTTTAAGTTTTTCTAAGTTTTTAGCTAAATCAACTGACGTTTTAGCCCCTTTAGCTGCATCAGCTGCCATGTATACAGAATCATAGCTTAAAGCGGCAAACATTGATGGCTCTGTACTATATTTTGCTTTGTATGCTTCCGCGAATTTCTTAGCTTTGTCTGAGCTTGAAGCTGAGAAACCTGAGATATAGTAAACTTTATTTGTGTTAGCACTACCAGCAAGTTCAACTAATTTGTTATCCGCAAAGCCATCAGGTCCTACAATCGGCGCATCAATTCCCATTTCACGGGCTTGTTTGATGACTGTACCAGTTTCTTGGTAGTATCCAGGCATGATGATTGCGTCAAATGATTCCCCTTTAATTTTTGTAAGGGCTGATTGGAAGTCTGTATCTCCCGATTGGAATGTAGCTTCCGTTACAATTGTATCTTTGTAGATTTTTTTGAAGCGTTTTGCAATACCTTTTGCATAGTCACTTGAATTATCATAGAATAATACAACTTTTTTTGCTTTAAGTGTCGTCGTCGCATATTTTGCAAGGACATCCCCTTGATAGCTATCTACGAAAGTTGTTCTGAAAATGTATGGATTAGTTTTACCATCACTTGCAATTGTCAAATCATCCTGAGTACCAGAAGGTGTGATTAACGGTACTGCAGCTTTAGTAGCATTCGGTGACGCTGCTGCTGTTGCACCAGATGTTGCTGGTCCTACAATGACATTAACCTTGCTTTGAGTTGCTAAACTAGTTGTTACAGTTGCTGCTTCAGAGTTGTCAGACTTGTTATCCTTTGAAACAAGTTCAAGTTTTTTCCCTGAAACCCCACCCTTTTTATTAATCTCTTCAACAGCTAATTTGGCACCTTTTTCCTCAGCACTTCCATAAGCTGCAACTCCACCTGTTAATTCCAAGTTAAGTCCAACTTTTACTGTTTTGCCGATTTCATTTCCTTTTGAAGTGGAATTCGTACTCGAAGGTGCTGCAGAACATGCTGCTAGAGACACAGTTGAAACAAGTGCAAGTCCTGATAATAACATTTTTTTATTCATATAAAATCCCCTTAAGTTGAAAAGTATTTTTAGTATGATAATAAGAATACAGAATTATCTGAAAATTGTCAATAATTTAGAATACATTTTTTAAAATAAAATAAAAAAGCCATAAAATAGTATTTTTAGGCTTTTTTTAGCTTATTTAATTGTCAGATAATTCCAGATGCCATCTCGTCTTGACGATGTAAATTACCAACAAAGTCATGATTAATGTCGTCAAATCCAGATAATTTCACATCTTTTATAAATTTTAACTTTCCAATTTCTTTGATTTTACTATCAACATCCTCTGTATTAATATATAAGACCAAATATCTAGAGCGTTTGGAATGATAATATAAATCACCATACTTTGTCACTTTTCTAGCATCACGATTATAATATAAATAAATAATAATTCCGATTCTATCTTGTTTTGAATACATGTTCAATCCTTTTCTTTGATATTTTGGTACCGCCCATGCTTTGGGTGTTTTTTTCTAGATGCCAATGGCAAACCTGTGTCGATAAATATCGTAGGTGATACAGCACTAGCAAGTTGTTGGCTTATTTTAGCTAAGATTTCTTGGCATGCTATCTCAGCATATCTTAACGCAATGATATTGGGACTGGTATCAAGTTCCTTTTTCTTAGCCAAAATTGATTTCCTCATTTCTCTCAATTCCGGCCGAAACCTAATAAATTCTTCTTGAGTATAGTTATCTGTTAATTGCTTTAGCTCTGAAATAGACTCTTGCAGCTCG
Source organism: Streptococcus hongkongensis (assembly GCF_053206145.1). NCBI lineage: Bacteria > Bacillati > Bacillota > Bacilli > Lactobacillales > Streptococcaceae > Streptococcus > Streptococcus hongkongensis. The sequence goes on along the minus strand of NZ_JBRUGD010000008.1, from coordinate 66,953 downwards.
TGATCATTATCAACTATCTTTAGTTTTTCTTTATAATTAATAAATTCAGGAGAACTTACCAACTCATTAACCAAAGAATCAATGGCATCTTCAATTATAATAAGATCTTCATTTATGACTAACATATCTTGATTATAACATAATGTCCTGTAAACAGTTGATAAAGCTCATTATTTTTATCCAAATTCTCCTATAAAATAAAAAGCATCCCAATCGTTAGAGTTTTTGTCTAACTTTCGGGATACCATCCTTTTTCAAGGGCATGTTTTATTTAAGGCTATTATTTTCCATGATTTCATCAATGAAACCATATGCTAAGGTTTCCTTAGCATCCATCCAGTAATCTCTTTCAGCATCTTTATGAATTTGCTTAATTGTTTTACCAGAATTATCTGCTAAGATTTTTTCTAGACGTTTACGAGTTTTTAACAATTGCTCCGCAACGATAGCCATATCTGATTGTTGCGTACCACTTCCAGCTCCCCCCATCGGTTGGTGGATAAGGTATTCAGCATTTGGCAACATAAATCGTTTACCTTTTGTACCTGATGAGGCAATAATTGTTCCCATCGAAGCTGCCATCCCCATAACAATCGTTTGGACATCAGATTTAATAAAATTCATTGTATCTACAATTGCTAACCCTGCAGAAACAGAGCCACCTGGAGTATTTACATAAAGGTAAATATCTTTGGTATTATCTTGTGCATCCAAGAATAATAGCTGAGCAATAATAGAATTTGCCATATTATCCTCAACTGGACCCGTTAGCATAATAATACGATCTTTTAAAAGACGTGAATAGATATCATAAGAACGTTCACCACGGCTTGTTTGTTCAATAACAACAGGAATCATAAAATTCTCCAATCTAATTTACTATTTTTGAGATGATACTCTAAAATAGGTAATCTATAATGATGACCTTATTATAGTCTATTGGTCAATATAGGTCAAATAATAAACTTACTTTTAAAAAACTTTCTAGCCAATAAACTAGAAAGTTCTCTGAATCAAGCTTCATTTCAGAAAAGACACTCAAGGCACCTGACTTTAATGCTTAATAAATAAAAGTACACCAGTGTTCTTCTGTCTCCATTTCTGATCTTATCTAAGTAAACAGCCACTGGAGTCTGAGGACTCGCGCCTTTGTTTCAGGGCTCATCTAAGTAAAGATCCCCCGGATCTTTACTTAGTACCAAACAAGCGGTCACCAGCGTCACCAAGACCTGGAACAATGTAGCCGTGCTCATTTAGCTTTTCATCCAAGGCTGCTGTAAAGATATCAATATCTGGATGGGCATCTTGTAATTTTTTAACACCTTCTGGCGCTGCCACTAAGCAGACAAATTTGATATTAGCTGCACCACGTTTTTTCAATGAATCTACTGCTAAGATTGCAGAACCACCTGTTGCTAACATTGGGTCAACAACAAAGATTTGACGTTGGTCAATATCTTCTGGTAATTTTACTAAGTATTCAACAGGTTCAAAGGTCTCTTCATCACGATACATACCAATATGTCCAACCTTAGCAGCTGGAACAAGACTTAGAAAGCCATCAACCATTCCAATACCTGCTCTTAAAATTGGAACAATAGCTAATTTTTTCCCAGCTAATTGCTTTTGAACTGTTTTTGAGACAGGTGTAGTAATCTCTACATCTTCAAGTGGAAGATCTCTAGATACTTCATATCCCATTAACATTGCGATTTCATTGACTAACTCACGAAAATCTTTTGTTGACGTCGTTTCACGACGCAAAATAGATAATTTGTGCTGAATTAGTGGATGCGAAATAACTTGAAATTTTCCCATTGTTGTTTACTTCCTTCTTATTTTTTTCACTTGTAACATTATAGCAGAATTCTTCAATTTTTGCAGTTATTTTTCAATCCATACACCTATAATTTACATGTTTTACGATCAATTCAATTAGAGTACGAAGCCACTAAAAAGAGTCTGGAACAAGTGTTCTCAAACTCTCTTTTTATAAAGATTTATGTATGTTACGCAGTTATTGAGTGGGCTCTAATACCTTGAAAATCAACTGTTACAGCCCTACTCAACTTTGCGGAGGTAGGACGACAAAATCAAATTGCTACGGAATTACTGATTTTTGTACCACTCTCAGACTTAAGTGATATTAAATTTGCGTCGCAAGTTATTTGCTCTGCTATTGCCAATCAATTTATCCAATTGATGGGTAAGTAATGTTAAGTAACCATAGACTACAAATCCAAGGCCGCCAATAATCAATAAATAAAGGAGACTGACAATACGGCCATCAGTTGATAAGAAGAATCCTAATAGCCAGTTGCCAAGTGCAACAACAATTCCCATGACGACAGTTAGTATGGTGAGTAATAAAATTTGGCGGAAAAGTAAATTCCGATTAAATCTAGTTACTTGATGCAAACGACGAATCATCAAAACAATTGGCAAGAGCAATCCAAAGGTGGTTGCAAGTAGAGGGCCATAAGCATGGAATAAATAAATAGATGGAATCTGTAAGACAAGCTTAACAATGACACCATAAGCGAAATAGAGCATGGCTCTTCTATTTTCAAACAAAGCTTGCAGCATTGGTGCCAATAATGAATAAAGAGCTAATAAAACAACTTGTAGTAAAACAATCCTAAATAATGTGATAGCAGTAGGTACTGTTACCCCATAAAAAACAACATATAAAGGTTTTGCTAAAATGATGGCCCCTGTTAATGCAGGTAGCAAGAACATGAAAAGCATGGTAATATTATTGATGATTAACCTAGCTGCGGCATGCATGTCTTTTTTGACATAATTTTCTGTCAATAGGGCAATTCCTACACCACCAATTGAGGCTGCTACTGCAATTAATATCATGGTAATTTTGGCAGGGTTAGCATTAAAGTAGCCAAACAACTCCAATAATTGTGTTTTGGGAAATTTGGTAAATAGCAACATGCTATTGATAAAAGTCCACTGGTCAATCAATTGAAAGGCTTGAATGGCACTTCCAGTCACAATAAAAGGAATGGATTCTTTCAACGTTTCCCATAAAAGACCCTTAGCATCAATTTTAATATCGACTTCAGGTTTTGCAAAAATTTTGCTTAGTAGCCCGTCTTTATTTAGATAGAAAATTAAAACAAACATACTTGCAATCATGCCGACAAAAGCAGCAAATGTCGAGTGAGTTACAGCCTCGGTATAATTACCAGATCCCAACTTCATCACTGTAAATGTCGCTATCAACATCCAGATAACACGGACAATCTGCTCTGCTATTTGACTAAGAGCATAAGGTTTAATATTATTATGCCCCTGGAAAATCCCTCTGATAATACTCATAATCGGGAAAACAAGCACAGCTAATGACAAACTATGCATAACAGGAATCAAGGCTTGGTCGCTACCTGACATGGACGCAAAAATAGGTGAGGTTACGTACATGATTATTGAGAAAAATACACCTAAACCAAGCATTAATTTCATGGTTGAGCGAATTAATTGATAACTATGTTCGGTTTGACCAAGTGAATTATATTTGGCTATTTGCTTTGCAATTGCTACATTGAGTCCAGTTGTTGAAATCAATAAAAAATAGGCATATACATTATAGCCCATGTTAAATAAGGCATTTGCCTGTGTCGCGTACTTGCCCATCCAGATAAACCATGGGATGACATAAACTGCTCCTAAGAATCGACTAATAAAATTACTAGCTGTGGACCATGCCGTTCCTCTTAGCATGAGTTCCTTTTGGGTCATTTCGTTGTTATTGGTTTCCATATCTATACTTTCTAAGACGTAGTAGCTATATTATAAACTTTTGCATGATACTTGTAAATCTAGAACTTTAGAGATAAAATATGTAATATGATAACAATTGAAAAAACTATTGAACTTCTTAAGGAAGATAATAACTTTAGAGAAGTGTTAATCAAAGAAAATTATTACTATAATTATTCTGGACTAACCTTCTCAAACCTCTCATATGATAGCCGAACAGTAGATAATAAGACCTTATTTTTTGCTAAAGGGGCAGCTTTTAAGGCTGACTATTTAGAAGCTGCTAGTCATTCCGGATTAACCGCCTACGTTTCAGAAATTGACTACCAAGTTGGCATTCCAGCAATTATTGTGACAGATATCAAAAAAGCAATGGCTGTTATTGCCCGTCATTTTTATGGCAACCCTCAAGAAAAGTTACAACTATTGGCTTTTACTGGAACTAAAGGAAAAACAACCGCTGCTTATTTTGCTTATAATATTTTAAAAGAATCTCACAAGCCAGCCATGCTATCAACCATGAATACGACCCTAGACGGTAAAACATTCTTCAAATCTCAGCTAACGACTCCTGAGTCTTTGGACCTTTTCCAGATGATGGCTACCGTTGTTGAAAATGGAATGACACACTTGATAATGGAAGTTTCAAGTCAGGCTTATTTAGTGGAACGTGTTTACGCCCTAACCTTTGATGTTGGCGTATTTCTCAATATCAGTCCTGACCACATTGGCCCAATTGAGCATCCAACTTTTGAGGATTACTTCTATCATAAAAGGCTATTAATGGAGAATAGCCGAGCAGTTGTCATCAATAGTGATATGAACCATTTTGGTATCCTTGCTGAACAAATTGTCAATCAAGAGCACGACTTTTATGGTAGCCAGTCTGACAATCACATTTTAGACAGTCAAGCCTTTTCTTTCACAGCAAATGGCAAATTGGCTGGAGACTATGATATCCAACTGATTGGTCGATTTAATCAAGAAAATGCTATTGCTGCTGGACTAGCTTGTCTTCGTTTAGGAGCTAGTCTGTCTGATATCAAGTCAGGAATTGCTAGAACCAGTGTTCCAGGTCGTATGGAAGTTGTTTCACATCCAAATGGTGCCAAAATTTTCGTTGATTACGCTCATAATGGAGATAGTTTGGAAAAATTGGTTTCAGTTGTTGAAGAGCACCAAGAAGGAAATATCAGCCTGATTATTGGAGCAACTGGTAACAAGGGAGAGAGTCGACGAGCAGATTTTGGTCAGGTTATCACGAATCACCCTAACTTAAAAGTCTACCTGACAGCCGATGACCCCAACTATGAAGATCCTGAGAAAATTTGCCAAGAAATTGCAAGTTATGTCACACGCCCACTTATCATCATTACCGATCGCCAAGAAGCAATTGAAACAGCTATTAATGATTGCCAAAAAGCAGGTGATGCTTTAATTATTGCTGGCAAGGGCGCGGATGCCTATCAAATTGTCAATGGACAAAAAACTGACTATCCTGGTGACTTAACAGTAGCTCAAAGTTACTTAGCACTTTAAAGACATATCCTAACCATTCCAAGTGACGTCTAATAGTTTAGACGCCACTTTTTTGCTCTCAAAATAGAAAAAAGTCAAATTTTCCTTAGAAAAATACTTTTGGTTTCTCGAAAGCCTAACTTTGTACTGTCTATTTGGACCATTTTAGCGATCCGTTTTTTCACAACAATTCGCAATTTTCAGTCCCTTTTTAGAACGATTCTTACTACTCTTTTTAACCATTCCAAACTAGTCATTTTTTTACAAAAATGCGACATAAAGGGGTTTATACCGTCTTTTTTCTATGCTATAATGAGGAAGATTTTAGGAACAAAATGAGAAAAAAGGAGGTGAATATGTCGATTATTTCAGCTGAATCTATTCAAGTCGCCTATGATCAATCAATCATACTATCTAACTTATCTCTGGAACTTTTAGATAAAAAAATCACTACCATAATTGGTGCAAATGGCTGTGGTAAATCAACTTTGTTGAAAGCATTAACACGGATTCTACCTATCTCAAAAGGTCAAATCATTATTGATGGCCAACAGATTGCCCATCTACCAACAAAAGAGATTGCCAAAAAGATTGCTTTATTGCCACAAGTCCAAGAAGCTAGCCAAGGGATTAGCGTCTATGACCTCGTTTCCTATGGACGCTATCCTCATCAAGACAGACTTGGTCGTTTAAAAGCCAAAGATAAGGAAGTGATTGAATGGGCTCTTTCTGCTACAAACACTGCTGAACTTGCAGCTACTCCTGTTGATTCCCTATCTGGTGGTCAACGACAACGCGTTTGGATTGCGATGGCCCTAGCACAAGATACGGATACCATATTCTTAGATGAACCAACTACTTATTTAGATATGAATCATCAACTAGAAATATTGGAACTCTTGAAAAAATTGAATCAAGATGAAGGAAAAACAATCATTATGGTTTTGCATGACCTTAATTTATCGTCACGTTTTTCCCATCAGTTAGTTGCCATGAAGCATAGCAATATTCACTATCAGGGATCTGTTAAAGAGGTTATGACACCAAGCATACTTAAAGATATTTTTAACATTAACGCTGATATCGTTGAAGACTCGAAACATCGTTGCCCAACACTTTTGAGCTATGATTTACTATAAATTTATTCTAGGAGAATAGAATACATGAAAAAATTACTATCATTTGTTACTTTGACCTTAACTCTTTTTATTTTGGTTGCCTGCGCTAGCAATCCTACAAAAAAAGAAACCACTAAGCCATCTAAGATGCCTAAAATAAGTGGCTTTACTTATAAAGGCACAATTCCAGAAAATCCAAAACGAGTTGTCAGTTTAACTTCAACCTATACCGGTTATTTAGCCAAATTAGATTTACATCTTGTCGGTGCGACAACTTATGACCAAAAGAATCCTCTTCTCAAAGATGCTTTGAAGGATGCGAAAATTGTCTCAGCAAATGATTTAGAAACAATCACGGCCTTAAAACCTGATTTAATTGTTGCTGGATCTACTGAAGAGAATTTAGATCAACTGTCAAAAATTGCGCCAACGCTAACCGTCCAATATCGCAAGCATGACTACCTACAGGTTTTTGATGATTTTGGAAAAGTATTCAATCAAGAAGACAAAACAAAAGCTTGGCTAAAGAAATGGCATAAAGATACAGCCCAGTTTGCTAAAGAAGTCAAAGCCGTAACGGGAGATAAAGCAACCTTTACAATAATGGGACTCTATCAAAAGGATATTTACTTATTTGGAAAGGATTGGGGCAGAGGCGGTGAAATTATCCATCAGGCCTTTAACTACCCAGCTCCAGCTAAAGTTGAAAAAGAAGTTTTTCCTAAAGGCTATCTATCCGTATCCCAAGAGGTCTTGCCTGATTACATAGGTGATTATGTTGTCGTTGCTGCAGAGGATGATAAAACTGGCGCTGCTTTATATGAAAGCCAGTTATGGAAGGACATTCCAGCTGTCAAGAATAAACATGTCATCAAAGTTAATGCAAATACCTTCTACTTCACCGACCCACTATCTTTAGAGTATGAATTAAAAACTTTAAAGAAAGCAATCTTGTCACAAACTAAAAAGGACTGATACAGTCATGTTATATGGACAACAAAGACGTCAATTTAAGAATAGGCCAAATCACTTTTGGCTTATTCTTTTCATAAGTTGCTTAATTCTTTTTCTAGGCATTTATTTAAGTCTCTTATATGGAGCAAAGCCACTAACCGTTCACGAACTATTAACTGCTTTAAAAGCAGGGCCCTCTAGTAACATCTATACAATCCTATTTACTGTTCGCCTGCCTAGAATTTGTGCCGCTATCCTAGTTGGGGCTTCATTAGCATTGTCAGGTAGCATTATGCAAGCAGTCACACGAAATCCAATTGCGGATCCAGGGCTATTAGGAATTAATGCCGGCGCTGCTTTAGCACTATCTCTTGCCTATGCAATATGGCCACACTTACACTATTCACTAATCATTATCATTTCAATGATTGGGTCAACGCTAGCTTGTTTACTCGTTTTTACACTGTCCTATCAAAAGGGAAAAGGATATCAACAAATGCGACTCATCTTATCCGGTGCGATGGTCGCTATGCTTTTGTCAGCAATTGGCCAGGCTTTGATTAATTATTTTCACTTAGCCACTGCCATTATTGGATGGCAAGCCGGTGGTCTAGTTGGTGTAAACTGGAAAATGTTATCATTTATAGCACCAATTATCATTTTTTCTGTCATCATCTTATATTGTTTAGCCTATCAATTAAGCATCCTCAGTTTAGCAGAGGAAAAAGCAAAATCGCTAGGCCAATCAACTGTGGCATTAACACTGATTTTCTTAGCTATTGTCCTTCTACTCTCTTCAGCTTCTGTCTCATTGGCTGGAAATATTGCTTTTGTTGGTCTCATTATTCCTCATCTAACAAAAAGGTTTATTCCAAACAACTATCAGCAAGCTCTGCCAATTATTGGCATTCTTGGTGCAGCTTTCATCGTCTGGGTTGACTTATTTTGTAGAACGCTCCATCCGCCATACGAAACACCAATTACAGCCGTCATTAGTATCTTAGGCTTCCCTGTACTCTTATGGTTGGTTAGAAAGGCAGAAAACTAATGACAAAGAAACGATTTATCCCTTTAGTAACCAGTCTGCTTTTTCTCGTAGCCTTGTTAATGGTATTTAGCTTATCTATTGGTGATTCACAACTGTCACTACTTGCCGTTTTTGATGCCCTTTTTGGAAAAGCTGACGTGCAAACGACATTTATTATCACGACCATTCGATTACCTAGAATATTAGCAGCTCTCTTTGGCGGTGCAAGTCTTGCTATTTCTGGTATGCTCTTACAAACACTCAGTAAGAATCCACTGGCTGACTCAGGTATCTTAGGCATAAATGCCGGTGCTGGTATTGCAGTGACACTAGTTACTATTTTTGCTACTGACTGCCCACTACTTATTACTTACCTACCATTATTAGTCATTCTAGCAGCAATTATCACTGTTACTTTAGTATATGGACTCTCGCTCAACAAGTCTGGTCACTTAAAAAGCCATTCACTTATTATCACTGGTGTCGGCTTATCATTGATGCTATCCAGTTTGATGATAGCAATCACCAGTCAGGTTAACCCATTTAAATTAGACTCTATTATCCATTGGTTGAGTGGTCAAATTGTTGGGGATAATTGGCCCAGTCTGAGTCTAGCCATACCTGGCATGATCATATTATTAGGCCTAGCTTACGCAAGAAGCCATTCCCTTAATATCCTTAGCCTGACAGATGAAACTGCTCTTTCTCTTGGTTTATCCATTGAAAAAGAAAGGATCATAACACTTGGCTTATCAACAAGCTTAGCTGCACTTAGTGTGTTACTACTTGGTAATATCACCTTTATCGGACTGATTGCTGGACACATCGCAAGTCAATTAATTGGTTCTGATCATCGTCAAAAAATGCCACTTGCTGCTTTACTTGGAATGCTTTTCCTACTATTTGCTGATACCATTGTTCGTGTCTTTTTAGTTGGTACTGGTATCACAACTGGTATTGTCATTTCAATCCTCGGGGCACCCTATTTTCTTTACCTTATGTCAAAAACAAAGTAAAAACCTTAGACACCTTTTATATTGTCTAAGGTTTTTTTGCTGTAAATATTAATTGCTCTTTGTCCATTATCATCTGTAAGCTATAATTTGCTTCATCAATCACTTCAAGATAGCCCAGTAAAACTAAGGTCTGACAAAAAATATCTGTTGATTTCTGCTTGACGACATCCTTGCGTAGAAATTTGGTTAAAAAAGTTGATACATACTTCAAGGCATATTGTGCATTAACATCACCAATAAGCTTATATAATGGGAGCTGTTGCTCTGAGAGGGGATAGCGATGGTTTAAACGATAGAAATAATTTGAAAGGGTCAATTCTTGTCGTTCAAAGTCCGTTGATTCTATGATGACACACTCATTAGTGGTATTAGGTAATTGCGTTTCAAAGCGTAGCTCTTTTAAATCTTGGTAAATAGCAGAGCAGTCATCAACAAAAACCATTTGATCTAATTTGACACCATCTAAAGTATTAAGCATTGGCAAAGCTAGGTGATAGCGTTTTTCAGCGCGCACAATATAACCTGCTTGGATATAATCTTCTAAGTGGCGGTCCAAGTTTTTTTGTTCAGGAAAATCTTTTTTGAGTTGTCGTAAAATGACATCATTATGTTCAGCCAAATAATTAACGAGATCTTGAAAAAATGGCTGTGCTGTTAATTTATCCGGGTTTATTATTTTAATCATGACACTATTATAACAAAAAAGAAGGATTCCTCCTTCTCTTTATAAATATTCTTTTTTGACAACAAAGAATGTTCCGCGAATTTCTCCTGCCAGTTTTGAGCGTTGGCGAGCAAATTTAAATTTGCCTTCAAATTCTTGTGGAATCTCAATACCATTTGATAATTTGAAGCCAACGGCACGTTTGCCACCTTCTGCTAAAGTATATAAAACATTTACAGCAAGTCCATTATCATAATAAACATGTGACCATAAAATGCCATCAACTTCCATCTGTGAGACACAGAGTGCTTTATAAGGAAAGACCATATCTCTTTCTTCTAAAACTTTTTCAATAAATGGGAGAATGTCTGGCTTCTCTTCTGGTGTAAAGACTTCGTAGTCAATCTTATATTTATTCCAGAAATAACGGGCTTCATTCGCACGAAGGCCAGCTAGTACATCTTTAACTGAGCTATCTTCTAATAAAGTCGTTTCAATTTCTTTAAAATTTACAATGTATGACATTAGGCACCAAAGCTCTCTGTTAATTGTGGAACAACTTGTTTTTTACGTGAAACTGCTCCTGCTAAAAAGGCATGATTATTTTCAAGTGAGAACTCAAAAGCTGCTTCAACTTTATCCATGTTGCTACCAATTGCTAAAATTTCTGAATTTGAATTGACAATATCGGTGATCATAAGAACGAAGTCTGAGTAGCCTTCTTTTGCAATGGCATCTTTGATAGCTGCTTCAATGGCTTCTTGACGTTCTAAAATGTCATTGATATCAACAGTGTTAACTTGTGCGACACGAACAGCATTGCCATTCAGTTCAAATGTTTTTGCGTCGATGTCAATTAATTCTTCTTCTGTTTTACTTGAGAGGTTTGTACCTGCTTTAAGTAACGCCATTCCGTACTCTTCTAAGTTAACTCCTGCCAGCTCTGCTAATTCTTCAGCCAATTTAACATCTGTCACGTGAGTTGTTGGTGATTTTAGTAATAAGGTATCTGAAATTAAACCAGAAAGCATTAAGCCGGCAATTTCTTTTGGTACATCAAGATTGTTTTCTTTAAACATACGATAAACAATTGATGACGCTGATCCCACTGGTTCAACTCGCATAAATAATGGGTTAGCAGTCTCAAAGTTGGCAACACGGTGATGATCAACAACGCCATAAATAGTTAGTTCTTTAATATCTGAAATTGATTGTTGGAACTCATTATGATCGGTCAAGATAACTGTATCCACACCTTCAGATTTAGCAGATTCTACCACTCGTGGTGCAGCCACTGAAAAATAATCCAGAGCAAATGTAGTTTCTTCATTTGGTTCACCTAAAGCAACAGCTTCTGTATCCAAACCATAAGCATGTTTTGCTAAATAAGCAAAAGCATAAGATGATCCGATCGCATCAGAGTCTGGATTCTGGTGACCAAAAACAAAAATTTTAGACATGTTTGTACCTCATTCTTTTTATTCACTCTATTTTAGCAAAATTAGAGGCTAAAATCAAAGTATGCTTCTTTAATTTAAGGGAATTTAAAAGGCCAGCGCAATCAGCTAGCCTCATTTATGATTGATGAATTCGATTGAGGTATTCTGTGTAAGTTTCCGTTTTCATCAACTCTTTGGCATGTTGAACGCGCTCTTTTGTTGGCGGTTTTACCCCTTCCAGAGGATAAGGAATGCCTAATTCACGCCATTTGAATTCCCCCATCGTATGATAGGGTAATATTTCAAATTTATCGACATTTTTTAAAGTCGCAACAAAGTCACCCAAACGTTCTAAATGGTCATCAATATCGGTCAAGCCTGGTACTAAAACATGTCTGATCCATACTGGAATACCTTTATCAGATAAATACTGAGCAAACTGTAAAATATTTTTGTTAGGCTGTCTGGTAACAATTTTATGTTGTTCTTCATCGATTTCTTTAATATCTAAAAGAATTAAGTCTGTGACAGCTAACAATGTATCTAGTTTTTCATGGTATTCCGGTTTAGCACGATAAGCAAAACCACAGGTATCCAGAGTGGTATGAATCCCTAATGCTTTTGCTTCCGTGAAGAGAGCGATAATAAAATCAATTTGAAGCATAGCTTCCCCACCAGAAACCGTGATACCACCATTTTTACCCCAAAAATGTCTATATTGCAAAGCTTCTTTTAAGACGTCACTGACTGTTCGCTCTTGTGACTTGTTAGTTTCCATTTCCCATGTATCTGGATTATGACAGTACTGACAACGCATTTTACAGCCTTGCATAAATATTATAAAACGAATTCCAGGTCCATCTACTGAACCAAAACTCTCTGTAGAATGAATCATACCTGTTACTTGACTGTAATCTATATCTGCCATTTATTCTCCTTTTCATGAAAACGTTTAACAGTTTCATTATATCATTTTTAAGAAAAAAGACTAGGTAATGTCCTAGTCTTCATCAATATTCTGTTCTATATTAGAAACAATCATTTTAAGCTTGGTAATGCGTCCATCTTTTACCTTATCATTGATAAGAATTAAGTGTTTACCATTACTATCACATTCAAAGCTTTCTTTTTCGTCCTGACTTGGGATATTACCAGTACCTGTTATATAGAAACCTGCAATAGTATCCACATTATCACTTTCAAGTTCCGTTTCAAAAAACTCATTGAAATCATTTAAAGTCATCGTCCCAACGACAATATAAGTGTCTTCTCCGATAACATGAACAAACTTTTCAGCCTTATCAGATTCATCATCAATTTCACCAACGATTTCTTCTAATAAATCTTCCAGTGTAACAAGACCTGCTACTCCACCATATTCATCTAAAAGTATGGCCATTTGATTTTGCGTATTCCTAAATTGTCTTAAAAGATCATCAACAAAGATAGTCTCTGGAACAAATAGTGGTTCTTGCAAAATACGCTTCATATTGATATTTTCAAAACCTTCTTTAAAGCCTGCTTCCAGGAGACGTTTGGTGTGGACAAGACCAATTACCTTATCTTTATCATCATCATAAACAGGTATCCTTGAAAAACTTTGACTCAAAATTTCTTTAATATTTTCCATGGTATTATCATTGATGTCAATCATAAAAGCATCGGTTCTAGGAACCATTACCTCACGCGCCATTAATTCATCAAGTGAAAAAATACCTTGCAACATTTCGATTTCTTCGGCATCTAATGTCGCTTCACTATTTGACAACATGTATTCAATTTCATCACGGGTCATTTGTTCGTCGGCATCATCAAAGGTCATCGGTGTTAAACGGCTCAGTAAATTAGTTGAAGCTGATAACAACCAAACAAAAGGACTAACCATTTTGCCTAATATAATAATAATTGGTGCAGAAATAATTGCCAATTTATCTTTTAAATTCATGGCAATTCGTTTTGGATAAAGCTCTCCTAGCACAATCGAGATATAGGTTAAGAAAACAAGTGAAATAATACTTCCAGCTGTTTGGGCTGTTTCAGATCCACCCATCCATTGTGAAAAAACTTTACCAAGTGAGGCTGATAAACTTGCCCCTGATAGTAGTCCAATAAAGGTAATACCAACCTGAATTGTGGATAAGAAATTATTGGGTTGCTCCAAAACAAATAATAAACGACTATAATTCTTATCTCCATCTGCTGCTTTTTGTTCAACTCTAGATCGGTTCAATGAAACCAGAGCCATTTCACTAGCAGAGAAAAATGCATTTAACAATGTTAAGAAAAATAGTAATAAAAATTGTAAATATAAGGGCTGACTCACAGGGTCTTCCATTAGTTGTAACTCCTAAAAATAGATATAGTACATTCATTATAGCACATATTTATTTGATAACAGATATTTTGTTTTTGATATCTTAAAATTTTCCACAACAATTATTTTTCTAACACCAATCACCTCTGTCCCAGACTCTAGTTGTATTTTTCAATCATAAGCAGATAGGGAGGATTATTAACTTGATTAATAGGCTGATAAGTCATAACCGTTATTTCTTTCTGGTTTAGACCAGACAAATAGGTCATTAAGGCTTGCCGTTCTTCTTGACCACCATCATGACCATAATAGACCATAATAGCAATCCGACCACCAGTTACTAATTTTTCAAGTATTTTTTCAACAGCCATTATCGTTGTATCTGGTTTTGTTATGAGCTCCTTATTGGCGCTTGGCAAATAACCCAAATTAAAGATAGCCGCATCAATCTGATCTACATAACGATCAACATGTTCATGGCCATCATGGATTAATTGCACATTATTAAGATTAGCTGCCTCCAATTTGGCTTTAGTTGCTTCTATTGCTTCCATTTGGATATCAAAGGCAAGGACATTTTTTACTAATGGTGCAAAATGTAATGTGTCAAAGCCATTCCCCATAGTTGCATCAACAAAACAACTATCCCTTGTTACTATTTCTTCTAAAAATTCATGTGATAATTGAATTGGTCTTTTCACGTTTTTCTTCCTAACTTGCTAAATCACGATTATTATAAATAAGGCTTGCCGTTACGATTGAAATTAAGGTAATAGCTAATGCAACCAGTAACATCTTCCAGTCCAAGTTTTGCCCACCAAATCGATCGGTTGCGTTTGCAAAGTAAAAGGGTGTCATAAATTTAAGGTAATCAACTTTTTCTACTAGGCGACAAATAATATCCATAAAGTAAGCCAATAAAACGATTCCCATACCAAGACCAATCAACCGTTTTCTAGTAAAAGCAGAAATCATAAAGCAAAGACTGGCAATTTCAATTTGTAGTAAGAGGACTAAGCCATGGTATTGCCAAAAAGCTGTATAATCAAACGTCATATTCACTTTCCATAGGCCAAGAAATTCGAGTGCGATACTAATGACATTGAAAAACATTAAACAGACTAGCATACCCATATATTTGCCATTAAGAACGCGTTGTCTACTCAAAGGTAAACTATAAAGAAATTCAGCAGTATGCCCTTCTTCTTCCTTAGCGACAATTGATATCCCAAGTAAGGTAGCATACATGGCAGCGCCCAAGGAATAAATCAATGCAATCTCAGCTGCATAATACCCCCCTAATGTTGCAATGGAGACTTTGTCCATCCCTAGAGCCTTAGAGACACCTCCCATATCCTGATAAAGATTAGCGATGGATTTTATACTATCTGCCACACTTTCATAAAGCAAGATACAAAGAGCACTGCTAACACCGACTGAAAGGGCCCAAATCAAAAGACTTTTGGTATTTTGACGTAATTCATGTCTAATAATCATTTGCCATCCTCCTGATAATAATGCATAAATAGTTCCTCTAAGCTAGGTTCCTCAATTAAAACATCATCAGGATTTAATTGACTCAAATCAGCAAGCAGTTGAGTTATTTCCCCTTCAAAAGTAAAGGTATTAGACTCTCCATCTTTCCAAGTTGTCACTGTTTTCTTTTTACTGCGCATCAAGTTTTCAACGGTATCCACTGCTAAGAGTTTTCCTTTTTTAAGGATACCGACCCGGTCGCAATAGTCCTTTACTTCAGATAATACATGTGATGAAAGGAAAGTTGTCCTTCCAGCCTCTTTGGCTTCCAGGAGTAATTGGAAGAAACGTTCTTGCATGAGAGGATCTAAACCAGATGTCGGTTCATCAAGAATCAACAAGTCTGGCTGATGCTGCAAAGCACATACAATACTAACCTTCTTGCGATTTCCAAGTGATAAATCCTGAATTTTTTTAGTCAAGGGAACATCTAACAATTGACAAATACGGTCTGCTTCCTTTGTGCAATCTTTAGAATGAGCCTTGGCAGCAAAACGGATAACTTGCTTAGCTGTCATAGTCGGATAAAACATTGCTTCTGATGGCATATAGCCGATATGTTCTAATAAATCTTCACTTGTTTTATGACGATTATTGAACAGAGTGATTATCCCTTTTTTATGACCAATCAATTCAAGAATACAGCGAATCGTCGTTGATTTACCTGCTCCATTTGATCCTAAAAAGCCAAAAATCTCTCCTTTTTCAACCCTTAAGTTGAGATTATCTAATGCCAAATGTCTGCCATATGACTTGGATAAATGCTCTATTTTTATAATTGTATCAGACATTTTCTCTCCTTTGTTTCCTTTAATTCATTAAGCTACGACAACCCTGATAAGAGCCTCTTCTTTCCATTTCTAAATCAATTGCATTTAATACTTCCCATTTATTTAAGCTCCACATGGGACCAATCAGCATATCTCTTGGAGCATCACCTGTTATGCGATGAATGATGATATCTTCTGGGATTATTTCCAATTGGTCACAAATAACAGAAACATAGTCCTCTTGTGACATTAATTGTAGTCTACCTTGATGGTAATCTCTTTGCATGCGCGTGTTGGTCATTAAATGCAGTAAATGGAGCTTTATTCCTTGAATAGCATTATCTGTAACACAACGTCTCACATTTTCAACCATCATCTCCCGAGACTCTCCTGGAAGGCCATTAATCAAGTGTGAAACAATTTCAATCTTTGGATATTTCCTAAGTCGTTTTACCGTTTCTTTATATAAGTCATAGGAATGAGCACGATTAATGATCTGTGATGTTTCTTCATAAGTTGTCTGCAAACCTAATTCGACAGTAACATGCATCTGCTCTGCTAAATGTCCTAGATAAGCTATGACATCATCAGGTAAGCAATCAGGACGCGTGCCAATATTGACACCTACAACTCCAGGCTCAAAAATAGCTTGTTCATATCGTTCTTTAATACTATCCAAAGGAGCGTGAGTATTAGTAAAATTTTGAAAGTAAACCAAATATTTTTTGACATCTGGCCACTTCGTATGCATAAAATCAATTTCTTTGTAAAATTGTTCCCGAATCGGGGCATCTGGCGCTACAATAGCATCCCCTGATCCTGAGACGGTACAAAAAGTACACCCTCCGTGTGCCACTGTTCCATCCCTATTTGGACAATCGAAACCAGCATCAATAGGAACCTTAAAAATTTTTTCTCCAAATGTACACCGATAGTAGCCATTAAGGGTTTGATATCTCTTTTTCATATTCATATTATAGCATTAAATATACAGAAAAAAACAACTCTGATGAGTTGTTCACTGATTATTTTTGTTTGGATTGAAAACGCCATTCAAACCGTTTTTTCACATAAAGTGGGTATAAGAATTCCAATATCCCAAATCCTAATATAAAGCCTGCTAAAACATCACTTGGGTAATGAACCCCTAAATAAATCCGCGATATTCCAATTGCAGCTATTAATAGGCCCATTAGACTAACTGTAATAGTTTTCAAAACCTTGTTACTAATTCGTTGATAAGCAATAATAATCAATGCTCCAATTATCAACATACTCCCCATTGAATGCCCCGAAGGAAAAGAAAAACCATCTGCTACCACGATATGAATTAGCGAAGGACGACCTCTTTGATAAATGAGCTTTAATCCAGTGATTAAAATTGCTGCAATTATGCCAATAGTAAGCATAAAATAGGCTTCAGCTTTCCATCTTTTAAAGGCTAAAATGCTAACTGAAATAACGACGATGATAATTTGGGTCATAACATTTCCAAATTTAGTTATGATTTTGAAAAAATCAGTTAGCTCCTCAGGTAAATTTCCTCTAACTGCTGTCTGTATCGTTTGGTCAAACGGCACTAAATTTTCTGGAAAAAAACGCACCATATAGCCAATCATAACAAATATCAGGAATGCAAACGAAGCAATGACCCAGTATTGTTGCTTATTTTTCATTTCTTATGTATATCTTTCTAAAATTGGTTTACAAGCAATATACACAAAATAAAATGAAATAGCAAATATTAAACTTTCAAGAATATTGAATGGTAAAACCATGGCTATCATGTATTTACCTACACCAATAAAAGTTCCAATATCAAAATTCGCAAACTTAGCATAAAGTGGAATGGCATAAAAATAGTTTAATAAGAGCATTGAAAGTGTTAAAACAATTGTCCCAATAAGACTAGCACCAACATATTGTTTAAAAGTTGGCTTAGGTTTCCAGATTACAGCAAATACAGCCACAAATAAGCCTAAGGCAACAATATTCATTGGTAAACCAATGAAATCATTGATGCCACTATTATTGAGTAATAATTTTAATAATGACCGTAAAATAAGAATGACATAGGCACTCTTTAAATCCAGTAATATCACTCCCAATAAAACAGGAATTATCGAAAATTCAATCTTTAGGAAACTCGCCCCTGGAATGATTGAAAAGCTAAAAAACATCAAGACAAATGATACAGCAGATAAGGCTGCAATCATTACCATACGTTGTGTTTTTGACATAAAAAAGTTCCTCCAATTTTTTCAAATTGAAAGAAGTTCCGTCGTATTTGGGTACCAAAAAAGAGTAGCCCAAAAAGCCGGTCTTCTCTCATCCAGACTATACTGTCGGTTGTGGAATTACACCACATCAGCTTGCGCTCGCGGACTTCTAGTTTACTAGTCACCGCCGGTCGGGAATTACACCCTGCCCTGAAGACACTTATAGCATAGCAAATATCTGAGATGATAGCAAGGCCTTTGATTAAAAAAGCAGGACAAAAATCAGTAATTTCACAGAAATTTGATTTTGTCGTCCCACCTCCGCAAAGTGGAGTAGGGCTGTAACAGTTGATTTTCAAGGTATTAGAGCCCAGTCAACCAACTGCCTTACAGACATAAATCTATAAAAAAATAGAGTCTGAGAACAGTTGTCCCAGACTCCTTCTATTGTTAGAGTGTTGTAATTTTAAAGAAAGGTGCTTTAATATTTATATTATCACTATGATCAGTGCTTCTTTGGTTCCACAGCGTGTTAATAGAATACCAACCACATAATTAGCCGTTTTTTTTTGCAAGAAAATACCTTTAGATCTGATGGCCCTTATGACAGCTTTAGTGTTACTTCAACTTATCATGTTCGTATGTATGGCTTAATTCTAAACCTTGGAATGACTGTTGTTTTAATGCTTCATAAACAATCATACAAACTGTATTTGAAAGATTTAAACTTCTAACATGTTCATCATTCATTGGGATGCGTAAGGCCTTATCTGAGTGATTTCTCATGAATTCTTCAGGTAGCCCCTTGTCCTCACGTCCAAAAATAAAATAATGGGCTTGCCCATCGTCATAGTCATAATCTGAATAGACCTTTTCTGCAAATTTACTGATTAAATGAATCTCTCCGTCTACTTGTTCTAAAAAGTCATCCAACGAATCATAAAAACGAACGTCTAATTTATCCCAGTAGTCCAAGCCAGCGCGTTTCATCTTTCGGTCATCAATTGGAAATCCCATAGGCTTAATAATATGAAGGGGAGAATTGGTTGCTGCACAAGTTCTAGCTATATTTCCTGTGTTTTGAGGAATTTGAGGTTGAAACAAAACCACATGGTTTTTACTATTACTTTCTCGATATTCTTCAGCTTCTAGTTGCTTTTTCATTTATATTTTTACCTTTTCACTCATAAAAAAACCACACTGCTCGGAGTCATGCTCAGCAAACAATGTGGTTGTGGTGCTTCGCAAACTTAAATCATAACAGGTTTGATTTAAATCAACGAAAACTTATTATTAATTATAGCACTCTGACCTCATTTGTCAAGAATTTATCATTAAAAATTTATTATTTTATCTTATTTTCTTATGACTTCGTAAAGTGAAATAATCCGGTACAGGATCATCTCCACCTTTGACAAAAGGGTGACAACGTAAAATACGTGCAATACCCATTATGACCCCCAAAAAACCATGTTTTTCAATTGCTTCAATCATATAGGTTGAACAAGTTGGTCGGTAACGGCATGATGGTGGAAAAAGTGGCGAAATCCATTTTTGATAAGCTCTGACCGGTGCAATTAATAGTCGTTTCATTTATTGTTTGTGACAGCTGAATTATGAAGTTGGCTGATTTCTTTCTTATTTAAGCGACGTGCTTCTCCTGGACGTAAACCCGTTAAATCTAAGGTTCCAAACTGTGTACGAGATAATTTATCAACCAATAACCCAACAGATTCAAACATTTTTTTAACTTGGTGATGACGTCCTTCATGAATCGTCAATTCTACAATTGAACGATTTTTATCCGCTTCAACACGAATAATATTATAGCGAGCTGGTTTTGTTTTCTTACCATCAATCACAATACCACGTGTCAAAGGACGTAAATTTTCCTTTGTAGCAATTCCCTTAACGCGTGCTAAATAAACCTTATCAATTTCATTTCGAGGGTGAATCATCATATCAGTAAAATCACCATCATTGGTTAAAATTAATAGTCCAGACGTATCCCAGTCTAAGCGACCAACTGGATAAATTCTTTCTTTAACTTGAGGTAATAAATCGATAACTGTTTTTCTCCCTTTATCGTCAGAAACAGACGAGATAACGCCTCGGGGTTTATTTAATAGGTAGTATACTTTTTCCTCATTGTAGATTGGACTACCTTCTACTTCTACTTGATCGCCTGATTTTACAAGTGTTGCTAGTTCAGTGACAACTTGACCATTAATCGTTACCAAGCCTTGTTTAATTAATTCTTCAGCTTTTCGTCTACTGGCAACCCCAGCATGGGCAATAAATTTGTTAATTCTCATTTTTTCTCTTTTCTATTTCTAGCAAGCCTATTTAATCATTATTATGAAAAAGGTCTGTTTCTTGCTCTTGCATATCGACCTCAGATATATCGATTAAGTCATTTAAGTCATTGATTCCCATAAAGTCCAAAAAGTAGTCTGATGTAACGTACAAATTCGGTCGACCAATAACCTCTTTTTTTCCAGCCTCTTTGATTAACTCAAAGGCTAGCAGTTTACTCAAGGCTCCACTTGAATTCACCCCCCGAATGTCATCAATCTCAATTCTAGTGATGGGTTGCTTATACGCAACAATAGATAAAACTTCTAAACTAGCTCGTGATAAACTTTGGTTCATTGGTGCTTTAGCAAATGCTCGAAGTAATTCCCAGTAGTCAGATTTTGTTACCAATTTATAAGTATTAGCAGATTCCATTAATAATAGACTGGAATCGTCATCACTTTTATATTTATCTGCCAATTTTTCAAGTTGTTGCTGTAAAGCAGTCGGTGTCAAATTAACCATGCTAGCTAAATTTCGTAAGCTAAGTCCCTCTTCACCAGCAACAAACAAAAGTGCCTCTATTTGAGATAGATAAGTCATCCATTTCCCTTTCTTAAAACAATGTCTCCAAAATTATGTTCTTGTTGAATATAGACATGTTGAATTTTTACTAATTCTAAGGTCGCTAAAAATAAGGTAATCACTTCGTTCAAACTGGAGCATTCTTGAAAAACACTAGACAATTTTAACTGAGTTTGTTGCCTTAACTTATCGTCCAAATGAGTCATCAGATCTTCGATTCTAAAGTCATCGCGCTCAATAACCGTATGATTATTTTTGAACTCTTCTTGTTTAACTGTCATAATTTTTGAGAACGCCAAAAATAAATCCGTAATTGTCTTATCCTGGTTTAAAACGGTATCTTCAAAAATCAGTTCTTGTTTAGCTTTTGAGTAAAATTTGGCTCTTTGGTCATGTTGATTACCAAGTTCTTCACTCAATTCTTTGAAACGACTATACTCTTCAATCTTACTAAGCAAATCCATTTCAGGATCATCAACTTCAGCGTCGACTTCAACAACTTTTGGTAATAAGCGTCGACTTTTAATTAACATTAATTGACTAGCCATCACCATATACTCACCTGCTACATCTAATTTCATAGCCTGCAACGTGTTAAGATAAGCTAGGTATTGCTCAATAACTTCCACAATCGGAACATCGTAAATATCCACCTGATACTTAGAAACTAAGTGGAGTAACAAATCAAGCGGCCCTTCAAAATCTTTTAATTTAATATCCATTAATTTTTATAATACTTTTCTAGCGTGATTGGACTCTTTAAGCCAAGTTCCTTACTCAACTCCATTAACGACTTTCCCTTCTCCTTTTGAGTCAAGATAAACTCCGTTCGAAGATCTTGAGCAGAAAGCTGACCATACCCAATTGATTCAAGAAAACTCTTTAATTGACTGAAGTACCATTGCCTAGAAAAAGGCTTCCCACCATGTTCAAATAAGAAATTGTGATGTGAAATCAGTTGTTTTTCCAGAATCGGAATGACTTTTTTGGGGATCGTTAGCACCCTCACACGTTTTTTATGAGTTACGCGTATCACATCGAATGATAGATCTATGGACTGATGCGACAATTGAGCAATTTCGTTAGGAAAGAGTCCCATTTCCAAAGTCAACAATGCAATCAGCTGACCCGACTCAAAAGCTGTAGCTTGATAAAATAATTCTGGATTAACACGAATCTTAGGACTATCAGAATCAACTTCCACTCTAATTTTATCATCTAAAAAATAATAATCCATTACCAGTTTATGCTGATAAAGAAACAAAAGAAATTGATTGACTGCTGAATACTTTCTCTTTTTGGCTGCTGGACTTAAAGATGATAAGCTTTCCCGATATAATTTCAATTTATCCTGAGAAAGCCTATCACCGATTACCTCTACAAATTGCAATAAGTCATAACGGTAAGAAAGTTTTGTGTTTTGTGAAATTGATTTTTGGTCAAGAAATAAGTCAATGTGTTCAATCATGTTTTTCAACGATTTCATATCCTTCAGTAAAATCATGCAAGAGGGAATTCACTGCTTTTAAAATTGATTTTCTTGTAATGATTCCTACAAATTTTCCTTTCTTATCGACAACTGGCAAAAATGGAAACTCAACAAGTTGATGCATAATTGTTGCTAATCTAGCAGTAACCGAAATAGGTTCAATTTTTGTATTCACCATTTCCCCAATATCCATTTGATTCATTTCCCAATCAGTTAGTTGGTTTTTACGTTGGTAATTCATAATATCAGAGATACTAATTGTCCCTTTATATATCCTATCCTTAGTTAAGACCGGTACTCTTGAAAAACCGTTACTAACTAATAACAACATAACATGGTCTGAATTATGGGTGTCAATAAAAATAGCTAAATCATCCGCAGGGATTAAGTAACTATCCAAATGTTGAAGTAAAAAGCTTTCAAATTCTTTTGCAATCATCGATTAAATTCCTTAGTTAATAGGGGATAAATCTGATGGTCTCGATTAAAGAATTCAACTTTAATCAAGTCATCAGACAGTTGCACACGGGCATATAGTTTTTCATTAATTTCTCCTCGCGGTTGAACTAAGCTTCCGGGATTAATAAATACAATGCCACTAGACTTCCAAGCTGTTGCACGATGTAAATGCCCATAAAGACAGATATCAGCCTGTGCTTCCTGAGCAAAGTAATCAAGCTTATCCCAAGTAAAATTAATGTGATAAAGGTGCCCATGTGTTTGTGCGACAGTGTATGGACCAATAGTAATAATATTTTTGTCTGGATATCCAGCGTCATAGTCACAATTTCCGGCTACAACATGAATTCCTTGCCAAATCTCATCCGAACTTTTTAATTCCGAATCCCCATTATGAAAAATAGCATCCACATGTCCTAAATAACGATTTTTGATAGATTCAATAATACCACGATCTCCGTGCGTATCACTCATAACTATGAAAGTTTTGCCTGCCATGATGGAAATACCTCCATTAATTTCTTAACAGCTTGACCTCGATGTGATATCTCATTTTTTTCTTCAGCTGATAATTCTGCTGCATGCTTATCAGTTTCTCCAACTATGAAGAGCGGATCATATCCAAATCCACCTTGACCCTTAGGTTCCGTCGCAATATACCCCGGCCAATCTGCTTCGACAACCAAACTGTCTTTTCCTGGTGCAGCTACAACTAAGGTTGTATGAAATTGAGCTGAACGGTCTTTTTTGTCAAATACCATTGCTAATTCATGTAATAATTTTACATTATTGCGCAAGTCAGTTGCCTCAGGTCCTGAAAATCTTGCTGACCAGACACCAGGTAAGCCACCTAAAATGTCCACTTTTAGCCCGGAATCATCAGCCAACACCATTTTGCCTGTTAAATTGGCAATTGTTTCTGCTTTTAGTCTGGCATTTTCTTCAAAGGTAAGCCCAGTCTCTTCCACTTCAGGTAATTCTGGATAATCAGTTAAGTCTTCTACCTTATATCCCATTTTACCAAATAATTGACGAAACTCCTTTGTTTTACCCTGATTATGTGTTGCAATTAGGATAGTATCTCCTAAACTTTGTGAGGACTTGCCAAAAAAAGCTGTTTTGCTGATACCTTGATCAGGTACTCTTATGGCATAAATAGTCTCACCTTCAAGAACAATAATTGCCCCAGCCTCCTCAATGGCAACGAGATGGCGACCTGTTTCTTCATTAATCATATTAATCACAAAAGAAATTAATTTAAAGTCAGATTCTTTTTCAATTACTGTAATAGCATATCCAAATTCTTGCCAATTTTTTTCATCAAATTCTTGATTATTTAGTGGCGCCAACAGTTGATTAAGACTATTAATGTCTTCATCAAGAACACCACCCAATAATTCAATCGAATTATAGCCATTCCATTTACCAATAAACCAATTTTGGTCATCTTTCAGTTCGTAAGTTTTATTTATCATAGTATCACATGCTCCACGTTTACATTTTCTTCTAACCAGTCTGTTGCAATCTCTTGAAAACTGTCAATTCCTGCCGTTGTATAAAAGTGATGATTAGCTATTATCTCACTAGGACTAGCATTGATTTGAAAATAATTTAGTAAGACTGATATATCTCGCACACATTCAGCTCCACTATCAATTAATTGAACTGATGGTCCCATCACATTTTGAATAATTGGTCTTAGTAAAGGATAATGTGTGCATCCCAAAACCAAAGTATCAACTTTCCCAACTAAAGGAGCTAAGGTTTCATAAACCACCTTCTTAGCTACGCTAGACTTAATCTCATTAGACTCAACAATTGGAACAAATTTAGGACATGCTATACTTGTCACGTCAACCATTGGTGCTAACAGTTGAATTTTTTCTTGATAAATATTGGAGGAGACCGTCATTGGTGTTCCAATTACCCCTATTTTTTTTGTAGTTGTTGATTTAATCGCTGCGCTTGATCCAGGTAATATAACACCTAGAACCGGAATTGATAATGCCGCTTTAACCTCCTCCCAAGCTACCGCTGTTGCCGTATTACAAGCAAAAACAATCATTTTAACATCTTTGGTCAATAAAAAATTGACTAAATCCCAAGTAAATTGACGAATTTGATCGGCTGATCTTGGTCCATAAGGGGCTCTTGCTGAATCTCCGATATAAACTATGTTTTCATAAGGTAATTGCCTTCTAAGCTCTCGGACAACTGTTAAGCCACCCACTCCTGAGTCCAGAAAACCAATTGGTCTATTATCCATTATATCTCTTTTCTATCAATACCATAAAAAACTCAGTCGGTATGCCAACTGAGTTGATTTTGAACCCTGAACAGTTGACAATGCAAATCAATTACAAAAGTTTTTAAACTTTAACTATTGATGACTGTTCACTTGTAAAAAATAGCTATCCTGAACTGCTATCAATCCTTAAACTATTCTTATTTTTTACTTTTGTTTGAAGCTGCTTTAGCTTGTTTGATAATATTACGATAAGTCTGTTGAACTTTCGCTTCGCTTGGTTTTTGACCAGTTTGACTCATCATTTCACGAATAGCTTCTGGTGTTAAACGAGGATGCTCACCTAGTTCTTTTTCCATTTGTTTGCGAGCAATAAATACGCCTCCGAAAAGACCACCTGCAAGGGCAACAATAATTAATAAAATCCAAATAGCTGTAGACATATGTATGTAAATTCTCCTAGTTTTTTATTCCACTTATTATATCAAACTTCAAGTCTTTTTACAAATAGAGGTCCTCTAAAATCAGTCACCTAAAGGAATGGTTTTTAGAAATCAAATCCTCTAATTGTTGCAAAATAATCTTCTGGAGGTTCTGCTCTTCTAATTAAACGGTAATCACCATTTTCCTTTAAGAGAATTTCAGCTGATCTTAAACGACCATTATATTGGTATCCCATCGAAAAACGATGTGCCCCTGTATCGTGAATGACCAAAATATCCCCAATTCCTGCATTTGGGATTTGGCGTTCCTTAGCAAATTTATCATTATTTTCACACAAAGAACCCACTACATCTACTGTTTCTAGTATTGCATCAGGATGCGACAAATTTGTAATGTGATGATAAGAACCATACATAGCAGGACGAAGTAAATTAACTGCTGATGCATCAACTCCTACGTACTTTTTATAGGTTTCTTTACGGTGTAACACTTTCGTTACTAGATGACCATGAGAAGCCAACATGAAGCGTCCTAACTCCGTAAAGATTTTTAAATCGCCTAATCCGTTTGGAACCAACAATTCATTAAATACTTCTTTGACACCCTGCCCAATCACAGCAATATCATTCGGCTTTTCTTCTGGTCGACAGTTGACCCCCAATCCCCCCTGATAGATTAATGAAATCTAATGAGACATTTAGCTGCTCTTTGATTTCAATAGCTAGCAAGAACAATTCCTTAGCCAACTCAGGATAATAATCATTGGTTACTGTATTAGAAGCTAAAAAAGAATGGATTCCAAACGTTTTTACACCTTCTGCTTTTAACACTTTGATTCCTTGAAAAAGTTGATCTTTAGTCATCCCAAATTTTGATTCTTGAGGATGGTCCATAATTGCTGTGCCTAAGGTAAAAGTCCCTCCAGGGTTAAAGCGAAGAGAAATAGTCTCAGGAAGACCGGCTGCAGCTTTCAAGAATTCAATTTGGTCATAAGAATCAAGATTAATAGTCGCATCAATTTCTCTGGCAAATTGATATTCACTAGTTTTTGTATTATTTGATGAAAACATAATATCTGTAAAGCCAAGTTCATGACTCATCATCAATTCAACATCTGTTGCACAGTCAACACCACAATTTTCTTCTTGAAGAATCTTTAAAATAGTTGGAGTTGGTGTAGCTTTAACAGCAAAGTACTCCTTAAAGCGCTTATTCCATGAAAAGGCATTATTTAATGCTCTTGCTTTTTCTCGTATCCCTTTTTCATCATAAAGATGAAATGGCGTGGGATGATTAGAAATAATGTTTTCTAAGGTTTCTTTACTAACAAAAACGACTTTCATATCAATTATCCGAATTTTCAAAAATATTAGAAATAGTATAATATAAGTCCATACATAAAGATAGAAAAATAGCCAGCCCACATGAGACTGACCACATTTTACTTAATCATTTCTTCCAAAAATACGAAGTAGACTAATAAACAAGTTGATAAAATCAAGGTACAAGCTTAATGCCATAGCTACGGCCCAACCATCACCAACTTGTCCATTGTTTGCTTGATAAACGTGTTTAATCATTTGGTTATCCGAAGCAATTAAACCTGAGAAAATCAAGACAGAAACAATTGAAATGATATAGCTCATCGCACCACTAGCAAGAAAGAAGTTAACAAGACTAGCTAGGATAATTCCAATCAAAGCTGCAAATAAAGCTTTTCTTAAGCCAGATAAATCACGTTTAACACGAGCACCAATCATTGCCATAACAAAGAAGATTCCAGCAGATGAGATAAATGCTTGCAATACTACTGCTTGCGTATAAGCCATGATGATGAAACTTAAGGTAAAACCATTTAATGCTGAATAAACTAAGAATAACGGTAGGGCAGCAGGCGTATTTTTCCTTGCAGCACTACTAGCAAAAAAAACTAATAGCAATTCAAAAATGATTGCCCCATAATAAACAAATGGATGGTTGGCCACAATCATTAACATGTTATCTCTAAAGGGATAAAGCATTAGGTAGGAAATAAAAGCAGATAAGCCAATTCCCATCCCTACTAAACTATAGATTTTTGCAAAAAATTGGTTAAGACCTGTGTCAGTCTCAGCATAAATTATATTTTCGTTCATTATTTCCTCCTAACGATGATAACTATTTAAAGTCTTTCTCTTAAATGCTTTTTTGTTAAACAAGCGACGATTAGCCCAACGTCTGCGTATTGGAGTAGTCGCTTCTTTAACGGCCCAATACTTATCAACCATTGTCACAATGTAAGATTCCTTATATCGTGGAAAAGCAATCGTTGCTCCCCACATATGCTTTAAAATAATATCTTCTTCTTTTTTATTTAAAGGGGTTAATTTTCTTGCATTCCGAACGGCAATCCTTGGATGAACCCAAGCATGACTTTTGTTAAATTTCGTAACGCGCCAATCATAATAAAAGAAGTCATGAAGTAGACCACCACGAGCAGTACTAGCCGCGTCCCAACCAAATCGCTTAGCCATTTTGAAACTACTATATGCAACATTAATAGAGTGTTCAAGGCGTGTTGAATGATGGTGTTGCACGATATGTTCCAGTTTTTGAAACCGTGGATGATCAATCAACTCACCAACGAGTTCCATAAATTCTTTATCTTTTGTATATTCCATAAACGATCACCTCACACACTTATTATAACACATAAGCTTAAATCAAACTGAAAATAAGTATGCCTCCTGCGACTGCAACATTTAAACTTTCTGCCTGTCCTGGCATCGTAATGTGCACTAAAGTATCAGCTATATCCGACATTTGAGGGCTAATTCCAGAGCCTTCATTTCCCATAACAAGGACAAATGAAGCTGGTTTTTCAATGACGTGATAATCAACGGATTGATCTGATAGAGTTGAGGCAATAATTGGAAGACCATTTTCTTTAACATTTTGACAAATGAGAGCTGGGTCTTGTCGCCAAACAGGTAGATGAAAATGAGAGCCTTGCATAGATCTTAATGTTTTGGGATTATATAAGTCTGCTGATTTCTCAGACAGAAAAACACCCGTAAATCCAGCTGCGTCAGCAGTTCTAATTAGTGTCCCCAAATTCCCAGGATCTTGAACATCCTCTAAAAGGAGATACTTGCCTTGATGACAGTTTGGCATTGGGGTAATTGGCATTCTCACTTCTGCTATAATTCCCTGTGGATTTGGTGAGTCCGTTAATTCTTTCAAAATGTCGTAAGTTACCAAGGTAACCCCCTCTAGGGAGCGTAGCTTATCAGCCATATCTTCTTGCAAGAAAATATGTATAAATTCTTGATTAGCTTTTTGGGCTTCGTCAAATAAATGCCAACCTTCAATTAAATAGCTTACTTTACGATGCTTCTTTGTTAATAATTTTTTAGTTTGTTTAATTAATGGATTTGCTTTGGAAGTTATTATCATGCCCATATTATACCATATCTTCACCTAAAAGCGATGCTGACTTGCCTTGCTTTGCTATATGGCAAAAAAATTATATCAAGTTATGCTATAATTAAGAGGATAAGGAGGGATACTATGAAAAAAGTACGTTTAACAGTGTCAGGTAGGGTTCAAGGCGTTGGTTTTCGTTATTCAACCTATGCTTTAGCACTTGAAATGGGCGATATCTATGGACGTGTCTGGAATAACGATGATGGAACAGTTAGCATCCTTGCCCAATCTGAAGATCCAAACAAAATTGCCAAATTTATTCAGGAAGTTAGAAAAGGTCCTTCTAGATGGGCAAACGTCACTTATTTAGATGTTGCTTTAGATAATTCTGCCGATTTTACAGACTTTAAAATGTCAAATTAAAAATCCGACTACAGAAGTATTGTACTATTGATGGAAAAAAAGTAAAATAGATAGGTATATTAAAATTTAAAGGAAAATTACATTGAAAATTAAATTAAATCGTGTTCTCTTATCAGGACTTGCCTTGTCAGTATTAGTGACCTTAACAGGTTGTGTAGGTAGAGATTCTCATGGTAATCCAAAAGGGATGATTTGGGATATAATTGGTAAACCCATGTCTTATTTCATCGACTACTTCGCCAATCATATTGGGCTTGGTTTTGGATTAGCTATCATCATTGTTACCATTATTGTTAGAACTTTGATTCTACCCCTTGGACTTTATCAATCTTGGAAAGCAAGCTATCAATCTGAAAAAATGGCTTACTTAAAACCTATCTTTGATCCAATTAACCAACGTATGAAAAATGCAAGTACGCAAGAAGAAAAATTTGCTGCGCAATCAGATTTAATGGCTGCGCAAAAAGCAAATGGCATTAACATGCTTGGTGGCATGGGATGTCTTCCACTGCTTATCCAAATGCCATTCTTCTCAGCAATGTACTTTGCAGCATTGTATACAAAAGGGATTTCAACAAGTACTTTTATGGGACTAAACTTAGGGAGCCGTAGTCTAGTCTTAACTGGAATTATTGCTATTCTTTATTTCTTCCAATCTTGGTTATCAATGCAGGCAGTTGCTGAAGAACAACGTGCACAAATGAAAACTATGATGTACACAATGCCAATCATGATGATTTTCATGACTTTGAGCCTACCAGCCGGTGTTGGACTTTACTGGTTAGTTGGTGGTTTCTTTAGTATCATTCAACAGTTAATCACAACTTATATGATTAAACCAAGAATCCGTCAACAAATTGAGGAAGATTATAAAAATAACCCTCCTAAGGCTTATAAATCAAATACAGCTCGAAAAGATGTTACTGCAAATACCTCGCAAACTTCTAAAAGTATAGCTACTAACGGCCATACAAAAACAAACCGTAACGCCGGTAAACAAAAGAAACGCAAATAAATAATAAGATCCCTCTGAAACAATAGAGGGATTTTTTTATGAGCAAAATAAAAAAGCGCTGAATAATATCAGCTACTCCCTTATTTTGTTTTTTCAACACTGACAATTTCAACTTGATATGTCGCTGCAGGTGATTCAATTTTAGCAAGGTCACCTGTTTTTTTACCAATCAATGCATGTGCTATTGGACTTTCATTGGAAATTTTTCCAGAGAAGATGTCTGCACCTG
Organism: Streptococcus hongkongensis; assembly: GCF_053206145.1. Taxonomy (NCBI): domain Bacteria; kingdom Bacillati; phylum Bacillota; class Bacilli; order Lactobacillales; family Streptococcaceae; genus Streptococcus; species Streptococcus hongkongensis. Next base: position 36,015 of record NZ_JBRUGD010000008.1, on the reverse strand, counting down.
CTGCACCAACAATATGATAAGTATCTGTATCGTTAGTTCCAACTTCTTTAACAACAACTGTTTTACCGATAGCAACTTCATCTTTTGCGACTGCATCGCTATTGATAATTTCTGCAAAACGAATTTTAGTTTCTAAAGTAGAAATTTGTCCCTCTACAAATGCTTGTTCATCTTTTGCTGCATCGTACTCTGAGTTCTCTGATAAGTCACCATATGAACGTGCTATTTTTATACGTTCAACAACTTCTGGACGACGAACTAATTTTAATTCTTCTAATTCTTGTTCCAACTGATCTTTTTCAGCTTGGGTCATAGGATAAGTTTTTTCAGCCATAATTTTTTTACTCTCTTTTCATGTTATGTAATCAGAAATAGAAACATGATGCCTAAGCATCATGTCTCATCTTACTGAATTTGACTATTGACGTATTTTTCAACGTTAGCAGAATGTTGCTCATAAGTTTTAGCGTAATAAACTTCGCCAGTTTTTACATTAGCAACAAAGTATAGGTAATCTGTATGTGCAGGTTTTATAGTTGCTTCAATTGCAGATAAACCAGGGCTATCAACTGGACCAGGCATGAGGCCAGTGTTTGTGTAAATATTATAAGGCGATTTAATGGTTGTGTCAATAGAAGCATCCTCAGCTAGTGACGTTTTATCTCCTAATTTACCCATCGCATATAATATGGCGATATTGGATTGCAGCGCCATCCCGTTATTTAAACGATTATAGAATACGCTAGCAATATTTCGACGATCCTCGTCTGTAGAGCCTTCTTTTTCAACTAATGAAGCCAAAGTTAATACTTCATTTACAGTTTTGCCTTCTTTTGCAATCTGATCATAATAGTTAGCTAAGGTAGCATCCGTTGTCGCTAACATTTGATCAACCATTTCCTTTTCACTACTGTTTTTATAATAATTATAAGTAGCAGGATATAAATAACCTTCTAACTGATAAACGGCATCTGATTTTTTAGGGATGCTTGATAGAAGTCTTGGGTATTTTTTTACCATTTCTTTAATAAATGCATCATCAGAAACAACTTTTAAGAAAGTATCAGCACTAAATGGCGTTTTATCTTTCGTTGATTTAGTATTGACATTATTTTCTATAGCTTTCGCCATTTGACGAATTGAATAGCCTTCAGGAATCAGAACTTTGCCCAATACTGGTTTCGACGGTTCTGACGTTCCTCCTTTTTGTAAAGCTTTAGCTATTTCAGACATAGACATACTCTTTTGAAGATTGTAATAGCCACTTTGGAAATTACCATAGTTCTTAAATTTTGTATAGAAACTAAATACGGTACTGTTTTTAATTAAACCATTTTTTTCTAAAACTTGGCCAATTAATTTATTCCCTGAACCATTAGGAATTTCTACCTGAACATACTTAGTGTCAGTTTTATCAACTGGATTAACTGCACTGTAAACATAAGTAGTGCCAATAATTGCAACTAATAACATGATAACAACAACACCAGCAATAATTATTAACGAGATTTTATTAGCCAGTTTATTAACATGTTGACGTTTTACCCGCTTATTTTTCACAAGCCCTCCTCCACCATTAGGAGTCTCATCCATCATCCCATTCAATGATTGGTTACTTTCCGAAGAATAGTCGTGGTGAATGACTTCATCATTACTTATGACAGTCGTCTGATTTTCAGTCGTCATGCCTGTTGGATCAAAATCATTGGCCATTAGTGGTGTAAATGGAATCGTTTTTGATAAATCATTCTCTTCATCACCTATAACCAAATCATTGGCACTATTATCTTCATCTTCAGAACCTTGCAAGTTAGTAAAAGAAGACTCAGATAAGATATCCTGTTTCTTATTACTTGCAGTATTTTCTTTACTTAAAAACTGAATCAGAGACTCTTTTTCAAGACCTTTTTCTTCAACGTAATCTACCTTTTCTTGCCCATCTCCTATTGGAGTTTGCTCATTGTTAGGACTGACTGGTTGAGATTCTGTTTCTTTTTGGTATTTATAGTATAGTTCAGCAGTTCTTCGGGCTGCTTGCCTAGCTTCTATTTCCTTTTGTTGAACTTCATCTTCTCTTAAGCCCTTCTGATGCAGTTCTTCTTCTTTTTCTTTTCTGATTTGATTAGCTTTTTCCAACTCAGCAAGAATTTGTTCCTTAAAACTAAACTTAGCTTGAGACGGCTGCTCATCATCTTTGTGATCTGTCAAAGCGGATCCTCCTAAATATAATCAATCGCAATTATAACTTAATATATCTATAAATGCAATTAAATCCCAACTTTGTTACTCATTTTTAATAAATAGTGCTACTTTAGCTTGCTAGATGGCCAGCCAGCTCATTAAATACCATACTGATCCACCATGTGTAGAGTCTGATAACCCTAAATTAGAAAAGCCATTCATTTCATAATAAGCAATCAGTTCTTCATGGCAAGTTAAGATGATACCACTTCGTTCTTGTGAAATGGCAACATCTTTTAGTGCTGCTAGTAAGGCAATACCGATTCCTTCTTGTTGGTGCATTTTCTCAATAGATAAACTAGTTATTGCTATATAGCCGCCTGTTAGAGGATTTTCTTTCACATCGTGAAAAAGATGATCTTCCAAAATTGGTTGCTTAACAACAGGACCTTCAATATAACCTACAATTTGGTCATCTAATTCCGCAACCAAAAAAGTATCCGTAATTCGTTGACATCTCTGTTTTATGGCATCCTCGGTCATTGCTTCTTCCTTGGAAAAGTTGCTACTTTCTATTTGGGAAACTCTTTGCCAATCACTTGGTCTAACATTTCTGATAATCATAACCTACCTCTTTTAACAGAAGAGTCTGGGACAAATGTTCTCAGACTCTAGTTTTTATATAGATTTTTGTATGTTACGCAGTGGTTGAGTGGGATCTAATGCGTTGAAATTCAACTGTTACAGCCCTACTCAACTTTGCGGAGGTGGGGCGACAAAATCAAGTTTCTACGAAATTACTGATTTTCGTCCCACTCTCATTTTTATTGATTATTACGTGTTGAATTTGCAAGAAGTTCTTCAAATGAGCGCTCATACAACTGAATATCTCCAGCACCCATAAAGACATATACTGCATTGTTATGGTCTAATAGTGGGGAAACATTTTCAACAGTGATAACTTTTGACGGCTTATTGATTTTAACTTCCAAATCTTCTACTTTTACATCTCCATGGTCCACTTCACGCGCTGAGCCATAGATTTTTGCTAAATAAACACTGTCCGCTTCATTTAATGCGAGTGCAAATTCGTCAAGCAAAGCAATTGTCCGTGTAAAAGTATGAGGTTGAAAAATAGCAACAATTTCTTTACTTGGGTATTTTTGTCTTGCCGCATCAATGGTTGCTACAATTTCTGTTGGATGATGTGCAAAGTCATCAATAATAATCGTATCGTTGATGATTTTTTCTGTAAAGCGACGCTTAACGCCATTAAATGATACCATATGTTTTGCCACTAAATCCATATCAAAGCCAGCAATATAAAGGTTAGCAATAACGGCTGTAGCGTTCAAAATGTTATGACGTCCATAAGCAGGGACATGGAATTCACCAATTTCCTTGCCGTCATGTTTAACTTTAAAATCTGAGCCATTTGTCGTTCTCAAAATATCATAAGCTGTGAAATTATCGGCATCACTAAAGCCATAATAGTAGATTGGAGCATTGGCTGAAATTTTCTTCAATTCTGGATCTTCACCGTAGACAAACAATGCTTTTTGGACTTGCTTGGCATAATCATTGAAAGCAGAAAAGACATCATCGATTCCTGTAAAGTAGTCTGGATGGTCAAAGTCAATATTTGTAATAATAGAATACTCTGGATGATATGGCATAAAATGACGTTCATACTCATCTGACTCAAATACAAAATATTGGGCATTTGCAGAACCCCTACCTGTCCCATCACCAATGAGGTAAGAGGTGTCCGTAATATTTTTTAAGACATGAGACAAGAGACCTGTTGTAGATGTTTTACCATGTGCTCCTGCAACACCAAAGCTGGTAAATTGTTTCATGAACTCACCAAGAAACTCGTGATAACGTTTGAAAGGAATAGTTTGGTGAATTGCATAAGCTAATTCTTCATTATTATCTTCTCTGAATGCATTACCTGCAATCACTTCCATGTCACCAGTCAAGTTAGTTTCACTAAATGGTAGGATCTCAATTCCTGCTTTTTCTAATCCACGTTGTGTAAAGTAGTATTTGTCTACATCACTTCCTTGGACCTTATGGCCCATTTGATGTAACATAAGTGCTAAAGCACTCATTCCAGATCCTTTAATCCCAATAAAATGATAGGTTTTTGACATGATTACTCCTTCTTATAAATAACCCATTAACTGTTAATATCATCTAACCGTGTTAGATTCAGTTCTTGTGCAATTGTTTTCTCTCTATTAATACGTGTTTGTTCACTATTGTAAATTTGACTCCGTTTAAGAAAATCATAATTATTTTTTCTAGCCACTGGCTGATTATTCTCTTGTGATTCATTATAGTGAGTCGGAAGTTCAGCTAAAATATAAGTATCCTGTCTTAACTTTTCACTTAAATGACTTAAGGCTGTCACTGGTTGATTGACAACTTGACTGTTTTTTTCATTTATTACTTTTTTATCTTGGTGATGCATTGGTTTTTGAGACAAGGTCATTTCTTTTGCAATATACTCTTGACGCTTAGCTTTAATATCTTGCTTAGCCCTTTTTCTAGCCATTTCTGCATAATTACGGCCTTCATCAATGACTTCCATCCGTTTTGATGTCTCATATGAGTCGGATTGGTCTTGATTGGCAAATTGATAATCCTGAGTGACATCATCGTAATTTTTATCTTGATAGTAGCCACGAATATTAGTAATCAAATCAGCATTTTCATATAAACGCATTTGACGCCCCTCTTCGATAATCGGCTGACCATCGGCAACCAATGGAAATTGATGCTTAGTCATACTATAGTCCTCTTTCTTCCTGTAGCATTCACTATTATAAACTAATTAAGGCGTTTTTTCAAAGCATTCCCCTAGCTTAGGCAGCTTTTATGATAAAAACTGTCTTTATTAACTTTCAAGCCCTAGAATTTCCTTGATTTCCTCGATAGACATGCTTGCTCTACTTTCATTACCATCAAGAACCGTCGTAACTAAATTACGCTTACTTTCTTGCATTTCAAGAATTTTCTCCTCAATTGTTCCTCTTGTAATCAAACGGAAGACTTCGACATTCTCTTTTTGTCCAATCCGATGCGCACGACTAATGGCTTGCATTTCAACTGCAGGATTCCACCAAAGGTCAATCAAAACAACGGTATCCGCCCCTGTTAGATTTAAGCCAACCCCACCTGCTTTTAAAGAAATGAGAAAGACATCTTTGGAACCATTATTAAAGGCCCTTGTCATTTCCTGTCTATCATTTGCTGGGGTAGAGCCAGTAATTTTGTAATGTGTCAACCCAAGAAGTTCCATCTCTTTTTCTGCAATTTCTAACATTCCTCGGAATTGTGAAAAAACTAAAGCGCGATGTCCATTTTCCTTGATTTGCACTAAAAGGGTTCGTAAACTATCTAATTTTCCACTATCACCGTCATAATCCATAAATAAACTTGGCGTATCACATATCTGCCGTAATCTAGTAATTCCAGATAAAATTTCTATTTTCCGGCGATTAATATCGGCATCACTAGAATACCTAATTGTATCCTGCATTTGACGTAATTGAGCCAAATAAATCGCCTTTTGCTTATCAGACATCTCATTTTGATAATTCATTTCAATCAACTCTGGTAATTCTGGCAGAACATCGTCTTTTCGACGCCTCATTACAAATGGCTTAATATATCTCGAAACTTGCTTGGCATCCATTTTTAAGAAATCTTTCTTATTTGGAAGAAGACCAGGTAAAACAATTTGAAAGATGGACCATATTTCTAGAAGCTTGTTTTCAATTGGTGTACCAGATAAGGCGAAGCAATTGCTAACATTAAATTCCCGTAAGCTTTGGGCAATTTTAGTCTGTGAGTTCTTTATAACCTGAGCTTCATCTAGAATCAAGTAATCATAGTTATAATTTTTATAGGTTGTAAAATCCTGCCTAAACGAAGAGTAAGAAGTAATCGTGACCTGATGTTCCTCTGAAATAAGTTGATCCCGCGTTTGTTTTAAGCCATACGAGACAGCAACATCTGAACCAGGGAGAAATTTGTCAAATTCATCTAACCAGTTATAGAGTAAACTGGACGGAGATAAAATGAGCACTTTCTTGCCAGCTACCAATTGGCTACTCAAAAAAGCAATGGTTTGCAATGTTTTTCCCAACCCCATATCATCAGCTAGAATCCCGCCAAAGCCATACTTATCCAACATGGACATCCATTTAATCCCATGATACTGATAATCTCTTACTGAGGCGTTGATCGGTAATTGAGGTAATACAAAGCTCTCAGGGTGCCTTAAATCAGAAATCAATTGTTCTAATTCTTGAGAGAAATGGACGTTATCTTGTCCTTCAAAAAGTTGAGATAATTGAACTGCTGCGATACTATCTAATTGTAAATGACCATTTTCTTTCTGTTTAGCACGTAATTGCAATAAAGATTGACTAATTTTTTGTGTTTGATCATCAAATACAACTAACTTACCACTTTCAGTGACAAAATAAGGACTATTTGTGAATAAAGCCGTAAGGGCGTCATCAATATCATTTTCAAGCACTTGCGAAAAATCAAATGATACATCTAATAAGCCCCCTTGTCTTTCAATGGCAATCTGCGGCGCCTCAGAATACTTCAGCTGATTGACAGCTTCAGAAAGTGTTACCTTCCCTAATTTATTAAAATAAGGAAGTGCCTCTGTAAAGAAATGATATAAATCATGAGCTGATTCAATGTCTTTGGTAGAAGAAAATTGAGGTGCAAAGCCATAGAAACTCAATGCCCTATTAATTTTATCTTCTTTTTTAAAATTACTAGCAAAAGGCAGATGATCAAAGGTCATCTTATCTGATACTTGCAATTCACCATAATCTAAAACGAGTTGAAGGACGAGTTGGTTAGGATTTGCATCAAAATGAAATGTCGCATCAAAATCTCTAATGTCAAAACTTTTTGGTGCCAAAACCGAACCAATTTCTTTAAAATCTAATAAACTTGCTGCTAATTTTGTTTGATCATCCAAATCAAAATAAATGTGCTTTTGTAAATCAGACTCAATCGGTAAACTGCGCAAAGCTGAAATCAGTTTTTGTTGTTTTAAAGTGCAATAATAAAAAGTATCATTATGCAACAAATAAGAATTATCAAAGAGATAAGTTACCGACTTCTCAGTTATTTTAAGTTCAATCGATTTACGGTGAACGTCAACAATAAACTTGAATAATTCTGCATCTGCTTCTAATGGTTTGATAAATACTTTAGTGTATTTTTGGTAAGTTCCTTCAAAAGTGAATTCGTATAAATCTCTTAGTAGAAATAAACCTTCTTCAAAGAAACCACTTGGTAAATGAAGGTGTCGGGCATGATTGGGAAAAACAAAACTATGGTCACTTTTATCAGAGTTAGGTGCCAGTCGCCATAAAAATGAGATTAAATCTTGGCTAGCTTGATCGAATTTTAAAAGTGATAGTTGCTCATAATAGTTTTTTCCAATTTGATAAAACCCTTCTTTTTTGATTAAGTTAATGAATCCTCTGATATCTCTGATAACATAAGTCCGATCATCAGGAAGACGATTGATCTTTAAACTCCACCAAAATTCTGAAGAATAAGGACTGCGACTACCAGTTGCTGATAGCCTGTAAACAGTTGTATCATCCTCATTCATTTTTAAATTATCTAAGAAAAGACTTCCAAAAGAGGTCATTTTTTTTGTTTCTTCTTTTGATTCAGATTGGCTGGTAAATTGTTGGGAAATCAGTTTGCCATTATGATCATTTTTAAAAAAATATTCCAAAGCTGCGATATGTTGACAGTATTTTTTTCGCGCAAAAAAATCACATTGACAAGTAATTGCATCATCATCAACCCCATAAGTTACTTTCTGGGAGTCAACGCGTGCCTCAATGTGGCTCTTTTCTTCTTTAACGATTGTCACTAAGCCTTGATCATATAAGGCTATCCCTTGATTTCTAATCCTTCCCGGAATTAATCTCGCCATAGTTACCCCACCTCTGTCATTATCCCTTAATTATATCAAAATTCCACTCATAATTCCTCAATAATCTGTCTAAAAGAAAAAATTTATGAGTTGCATTAATTGCTCATTTTGAAATTTCTTCAACTAAAAGAAGCCAAGAACAAAATAGTCTTAGCTTTTTTTATATAATACTATGGACGATACCAAATGGGTTAGCGGGCAAAATACATTGCTGAATCACTTTCTACAACCCTACTTAATTTTACAGAGGTAGGATGACAGAATCATAATGCTTGGTAGTTACTAATTTTGTCCTACTCACTATTTTCGTTTACGGGCAATTAAATGAATTGGTGTACCTTCAAATGTAAAGGCAGCACGAATTTGATTTTCTAAGAATCTCAAATATGAAAAATGCATTAATTCTTCTTCATTGACAAAGACAACAAAAGTAGGTGGTTTAACCGAAACTTGTGTTGCATAGAAAATCTTAAGTCGTTTACCTTTATCTGTTGGTGTTGGATTAATAGCAATTGCATCCATAATAACATCATTAAGCACAGCTGAAGGAATACGGCGACTTTGACTATTACTGATTCGTTTAATCATTTCTGGTAATTTATTCAATCTTTGTCCTGTTTCTGCTGAAACAAAGATAATTGGTGCGTAGGATAAAAATTGGAATTGATCTCTAATATCGGCTTCCCACTTGGAAACAGTATGATTGTCTTTTTCAAGGGTATCCCATTTATTAACAACAATAATCATCCCCTTTCCAGCTTCGTGAGCGAAACCAGCTATTCGTTTGTCGTACTCACGGATACCTTCTTCGGCATTTATTACCATTAATACGACATCAGAGCGATCAATGGCGCGCATAGCGCGCATAACTGAATACTTTTCAGTGTTTTCATAAACTTTACCTGATTTACGCATACCTGCTGTATCAATCATGGTAAATTCTTGACCATCTTCATCTCTAAATGCGGTATCGATAGCATCACGGGTAGTCCCCGCAACTGGGCTAGCAATAACACGGTCTTCACCAAGAATAGCATTGATCAGACTTGATTTGCCAACATTTGGGCGCCCTATCAAACTAAAACGAATAACATCATCATTTTCTTCTGCAACTTCGATTGGCAGATTTTCAACAATAGCGTCAAGGACGTCACCAGTACCAATACCATGGACTGAAGAAACGGGGAATGGATCGCCTAATCCCAATGCGTAGAAATCATAAATATCATTACGCATTTCTGGATTATCAACTTTATTAACAGCTAGAATGACAGGTTTATTTGTACGGTACAGAATTCTTGAAACGTACTCATCTGCATCTGTCACTCCCTCTTTACCAGAAACGACAAAGACAATAACATCAGCTTCATCCATAGCAATTTGAGCTTGATGCTTAATTTGTTCCATGAATGGGGCATCGACATCATCAATACCACCTGTATCAATAAGTGAAAATTTTCTATTTAACCACTCACCTGTGGTATAAATTCGGTCACGCGTAACACCCTCTACGTCTTCGACGATAGAAATGCGTTCCCCTGCAATTCGGTTAAATAATGTGGACTTGCCAACATTCGGACGTCCAACTATGGCAACTGTAGGTAAAACCATGATTCTCCTTCTTTTTTGTCACTCTTATGACAATTTTCTTCTCTAACGACGATTCGCACCCTCTAAGTGCAACTCTTTAGCCAAATAACGGACACGTTCCATGACACGTTTAGCTTGCCAAGTTTCATCATTACCTTTGATATTTGCCCACTTCCTCTCCAAATCATTAAAACTATAATTGGAAGTAAAGAATGTCGGTAAATCTTCTAACATACGATATTGTAAGATAACTTGTAAAATCTCATCACGTACCCAAGAGGTTGCCTGTTCTGCACCAATATCATCTAAGATCAGAACTGGTACTGATTTTACAGCATCAATTTCTTCTTTAACAGAACCTGTTGAGATAGCATTTTTAACATCAATTGTGAAACTAGGAAAATGAAGCAAGGTTGTAGAAATCCCTTTTTGCTCTGACAATTCTCTAGCCATAGCGGCCATCAAATAGGACTTCCCAATTCCCATATCACCAAATAAGTAAAGCCCTTTTTGTTCAGGAGATGGGTAACTTTCTACAAAATCCAGTAATTCAGATAAAGCCTTCATTCGACTAGCATTATCAATATCAAAATCAGACATACGAATATGGCGATAGGATTTTGGTAAATTGACTAAATTGATGCGGTCAGAAATTGCGGCCTTCTTCTTAGCATCAATCAATGCTTTAGTCTCTTTGTATGAGACGTCAGCATAACCTTCATTCATTACCAAAATAGGTGAGTACCCTTTGGCGATATATGATGGATCAGCTGTTTTGAATTTAGCACGTTCAACTAAAAATTGATTAAACTTTGACAAACTCAAATTAATTTCTTCTTGACTCAGTTGATGACTAGCAATAAACTCAGCAACTTCTGGATCAGCTAAAATCACCTGGATTAGCTCATTTGCATTATTTCGCCCAAGATGGCCTTTTTTATCGATTGTTTGACCAATTTTTTCCATCTAGTCACCACCTTTTCTGAGATTTTCCAAACGCTCCAAAGCTTCTTTTTTGAAATGATTGAGTTGTTCCATTTCTTCTTGCGTCGTTGATTCTTGATAGTCTGGATTGCTCCACTCAGGAACATTAGATTTCTTTGCTTTGTCCTTGCTTGTTCCTTGTTGCTTACGTTCTTCAAAACTACGCATCTTCAACACAGCCTCATCGGCGCTAGCGATTTTCTGATAAGAAAAATCATTAGCAATCTTTAAAATATAATTTTTTTGTAGATTTGCTGAATTCGTTTTATTGAAAGTATAAAGCACCATAACATTAATGACTTCGTCCAAAAAATTCATTTCTGCCAATTGCAACAAAAGATTTCTCTCATCTTTAGTAACTGTTGCACGACGGGCTTTTTTTATTTTTTCTAAAAATTGCAGAGCGGTATCATTTTTCGCTGCCTTAATAATTACTTTTTCTGCTTCCGTAAAACTACCCTCAGATACTGCCACAGTAGGCTGTGATTGTTTTAAATGCATACGACTGGGTGAAATTTTACCATTTATAGCTGTCGCCTTTGCGACTTGATAAGCATCAAACCAACTTAAACTGTATTGTTCCGAAAAACTATAGAGATCGATGATAGCTTCCTTTTCATTACTAAATTGCAAGCCATCTCTAATCATTAATCGTTTGAAACTATCTAAATCAAATTGACCCTGTCGTCTTTTATGCGATTGGGAGTGACTTTGACCTGTTACATCCGAAGAAAAGACATCGGAAAATTTTTTTGAAATGTTTTGAGCATGCTTAGGAATTTCAGGAATCATTTCTGAAACAGCTAAATCTCCAATTTTTTGCTCCAATAAACGTCTATAAACAGGACTTTGTAAAAACTCTTCTCTATCTAATGCAGCCTGTAATTTAATGACATAACTTTCTGGTAATTGATAAAATGTCACTAAATCCATTGCTGTTAAAACAACCAATGCCTCTTCTAAGCGTGTCATTCCAAATTGCAGATGGTTCAATACTTCTGAAAATTTGTGAGAGCGTTTAGCATCATCAAAGAATTGAACAAAGTACTGATATAAGATCACAGCATCATTTCCAATTATGGGACCATAGACAGCTGTTAGACTATCGGAATTGTATAAAATTTTATTACTTTTGACATAATAAAATTCATCAATGGGTTTCATCATTCACTCTACTTTTCTTTTTTCCTCGAACGCGTGTTGTAATTTGCTGAAGTAATTCTTCAATTTCATCAACATCTTTAAAGCTCTTATAAACACTGGCAAACCGAACATAAGTAATTTCATCAAGTTCAGCTAATTCTTCCATCACTAAATTGCCAATAGCTGCGCTAGAGACTTCATTTTCATAATCAGCTCTCACTTTTTGTTCAATTCTTGAGATAAGATTTTCAATATCCGTACTAGAAACTGGTCGTTTCTGGGCACTCTGAACGACACCGTTTAAAAGTTTATCCCGTGAAAATTGCTCTCTAGTACCATCTTTTTTGATAACTAACAATGGGAGTTCTTCTAGACGTTCAAATGTCGTAAATCGTGTATGACATTTTTCACATTCTCTTCGACGTCTAATAGTATTACCATCTTCGGCCTGTCTACTATCAACAACACTTGATTTATTATAATTACATTTTGGACAACGCACGCAAACACCCCAATTCTATCAAATTAATTTAGTACTCTATTCTATCATATTTTGCAACTAAAAAAAAGGATATTCATCCTCGATTACTAGCCCTCTCATCTTTATCTAAAAAACAAGTCTGGGAAAACTGTTCTCAGACTCTAGTTTTTATATGACGCAGTGGTTGAGTGGGCTCTAATACGTTGAAAATCAACTGTTACAGCCCTACTCATCTTTGCGTAGGTGGGACGACAAAATCAAATTTCTACGGAATTACTGATTTTTGTACCACTCTCATTTCAATAATTAAAATGGATCCACAATAGGCAAATATAAAACGAAAGTTGACCCTTGATTTAGTTGACTTTTCACTTCCATATTTAGATTATAACCTTCCACAATTTGATGTAAGATGGATAAGCCAATCCCAAGTCCAGCCTGTGTACTCGTTCTATTACGAGATTTATCAGATCTGTAAAAACGTTCAAAAATATGTTCAATATCTTCTTGCGAAATACCTTCACCTTTATCACTTACTGTTACAATAGCCTGATTAGCACTATAAAATTTTAAATCGATTGTGATTTCTTTTTCATATTGAGAATATTTAATAGCGTTATCAATCAAAATCATTAAGGCTTGTTCAAAGTGATTCTTATAGATTCTAGCTTCAATATCCAAGTTCGGATTTATCCAATTAAAAGTAAAGTCTTCTCTAAGAACTTTGAAATTGCCAATAACAGTTTCAATTGAACTTTCCAGATTAGTCGTATCATCTTGGTGGCTATCAAAACTACCTTGAACCCTTATCATGTCCAACATATCATTAATCATAATCGCCATCCGATCAGCTTCATGAGCAGTAGCATTCAGACTTTTTTCTAAAATCTCACTATCATCTTTACCCCATCGTTGCAATAAGCCAATATGCCCCTTAATAATCGCCACTGGAGTTCTAAGTTCATGACTAACATCACTTATAAAACGAGATTGTAAATTAGTATAATTTTCAACCTTATCTAACATGGTATCAAAAATGGTAGAAAGTTCTTCGATTTCATCTCCCGATTTTATTTTTGAGCGTAGAGCTAAATTATTAGGATTTTCAGAAATAGTCCGCATGACATCATGCAGATTTTGCAATGGTTCTAGAAATCGTCTTGTTGAAAAATAAATAATGAAATAAGCAAGACTTGTTCCAAATAATTCAACAAAAAGTAACCAGATTAATAACCTTGCTCGAATGACAAAATAGTCTTCTAAATCTTGGTAGATTTGGACATAACCAAGGAATTTTCCAGTTTTTTTAGAGTATACCCTTTGAATAATCGAAAACCCTCGGTACTGACCTTTCGCTTGGTCATCAAAAACTCTATTAATCGGTCCCTTTAGAGGACTAGCAGTCTCTTCCCCATCTGTCGTAAAAATCATCCGTTTATTTGTATTATAAATATAAATTTCTTGATTTGAGTCTAAGATATTTGTTAAATCTCTTCGACTACGGACTAAATTTTTACCACTATAACTATCTTTTTTTAGATTTTCTTTGCTATTTTGATATAAAACTTCCGATAAATTTTCAACTGAAAAATTAGAGTCCACCTGTGACAGACGAACTCTAACAATATTAACAGTTTGATTGACAGACTGCTTTTCTTTTTTCAATAAAAAATAATTTGTTGAATAGTATGCAATCAAAGTAAAGGCAGAAAAAATGCAGAAAAATAGTACAAAGAATAAATTTGATAAACTTTTGGGTAATGATTTTTTATACTGTCCTGATTCCTGATTTTTCATATGCATCTTATTTCTCGCGAATTACATAGCCCATTCCACGAACTGTTTGGATGTATGATTCTCTTCCTGGCATATCAATTTTCCCACGAAGATAACGAATATAAACATCAACAACATTAGTCTCAACAGCTTCATCGTATTTCCAAACATTTGATAATAACTCTTCACGTGTCATTACACGGTTCATATTTGTCATCAAAATGTTTAACAAATCATACTCACGTTTAGTAAGTGAAATTTCTTCATCTCCACGATTAACTGAACGATTTTGAGGATTTAAAACTAAATCACGGTAAACTCCTTGGTTTGGAGTTTTCTTCTCAGTTTCAATATCTTGGCGACGGAAAATTGCACGAATTCGAGCCAAGAGTTCTTCAATTGCGAATGGTTTTACGATATAATCATCTGCACCACGGTCAAGACCTGCAACAACATCCATTATAGAATCGCGTGCAGTCATCATCATAATATAAGTCGTTTTTTCTGTTTGTAAACGACGAGTAACTTCAAATCCATCCATTTCAGGAAGCATTAAATCAAGCAAGATTAAATCAAAGTCTTTTTCTAATGCAGTTTCAAGTCCTTCTCTTCCATTTACCTCAACACTTACTTCATAACCTTCGTGTTGTAATTCAAGAGAAACAAACCTAGCTAGATTTTTTTCATCTTCAACAATTAATATTTTCTTAGTCATTTATACCAATCCCTAATCTTCTAAGTTCTATTAGATTTCGAACATTAAAAGCCTTATTTTTTATTTTTTCGCCTCTACGACATTGCTATTAAATTTCACTTTCTAAAATCCACCAATTGCCTATTAGACCTTGTTTTAAGAGAAATTTAAAGTGAACTACTAGATACTGTATAGAGTATACCAAAGTCAACTCAATATTTCAATAAAAAATTACAAAAATCTTAAAGATTCAGTTTTATTCATAATTGAAGTACACTATTCATCAAACATTCCTTGCAAACTTGCAAATGGATTTGCTTCCTTATTATTTTCTTCTTTAAGTTGTAAATATTGTTCCTCAGTTAAGACTTCCCAATCATCTCCTGCAGGGAATTTTTCTGATAATTTTTCTTCCTCTGTTAATACTTGTAGAGGAATACTTAACAATATATTATCAACAACACTCTCTTCAAGATTGATGAAGGGGTCTGTCAAAATAAGAACGAGATTCTCTTCAACCATTTCTTTTTTTTCGGAAACATGAGATTCTTCAATAAATAATTCTTGAATATGTTGTTTTTCTGTTAAAGTAACTTCCGTCATCGAACGACTTGAAGGGAGAACAATTGTATAATCTAGACTATAATCTAAAATGAATAAACCTTGATCATATAATACTGTTCCTTTGGCATAAACATCATGAATATCAATGATTTCCGGATTTCTGTTTTTAAGGACCGAATCAATTGTCAAAGTAACTTCAAACTGTTTCGGTTCTTGTTTTTTTTTGATTTCTGAAACTGCTAACATTGTTTCTCCTAATAAATATCTAATTATTTTTTACTATTATTTTTTGTAATTGTCAATAAATAGTTCAAGAATTGAAAAATCAAGCTTTTAAACCGCTATTTAAAAATTAAATTTTCCGTCAGGTTATACTACATTTCTTTCAGCCTTTTGATTCTTTCCTCAATTGGTGGGTGAGTACTAAAAAGTGAACTAATTTTTTCTTTATTTCTTGGCTCATTTATGTAAAGGGCTGCACTTGCATCATCGACTGAATTAACCATTGATTGAGAATTGTTTAGTTTCTCCAATGCTTTAATCATTCCTTCTGGATTACGTGTCAACTCTACAGAACTAGCATCTGCAAGAAATTCTCGTTGCCTAGAAATAGCTAATTGAATGATTGAAGCAAGTATCGGAGCAAGAATTAAGGACAAAATAGAGACAACCAGAAGTATAATACCGAGACCATTGTCATTATTTCGGCCATTATTATTTCGACGGCCTCCGCCATACCACATCATTCTTCCTCCAATTGAAGAAATCAAGGTAATGGCAGAAACCAATGCGACAGCAATTGTCGAAATACGGATATCATAATTACGAATATGGCTAACTTCGTGGCCAATTACGCCTTCTAATTCTTCACGACTCATCACTTGTAATAAGCCACTTGTCGCTGCTACAGCAGCATTTTGCGGGCTAGAGCCAGTAGCAAATGCATTTAATGATGGATCATCTATGATATAAACCTTAGGCATAGGAATCTGTGCAACCATTGCCATATCTTCAACAATATGGAAAAAATCTGGTGCTTGGTCAACTGTTATCTCACGCGCATTATTCATACTCATTACTACTGCTGTAGATTGAAAAATCATACTAAAGGCGTAAATAGCACCAATAATTAATGCAATAACTATCCCTAATTGATAATTCGAAAATAAGGAATAACCAGCAGCAGCTCCGATAAGTGTTAATAAGACAAAAAATCCAATAACTAAAATAATCGTACGACGTTTATTTTGAGAAATTTGTTGGTATAACATTAAGCCTCCTTTCTACTTGAGTTACAATTATTAAAATTCAAATGTTATTTTTGGAACTTCCTTTTCAGCTTCAGGTACTTGTAAGAATTCACTAGCTTTAAAGTTGAACAGTTTTCCAACAAGACTACTTGGGAAAGTTTCTAATTTGGTGTTGTAGTTTGAAGTAGTGCTATTAAATAACTGACGAGAATATGAGATTTTATTTTCTGTGTTAGTTAACTCTTCTTGTAATTTAAGAAAATTTTGATTCGCTTTTAAGTCAGGATAATTTTCTGCAACAGCAATCAATTGAGAAACTTGTCTTGTCAACTCATTAGACGCTTGCATTGTTTCAGCTGGTGTTGAAGCTTGATTTACTTTGGCACGCAGATTAGTAATTTTTTCAAATGTTTTTTCTTCGTAACTTGCATAGCCCTTAACAGTCTCAATCAGGTTTGGAATTAAATCATTACGACGTTTCAACTGAACATCAATTTGACTCCAAGCTTCCTTTGTATGCATTCTAGCCTTTACTAAACCATTATAAGTAGTCATTAACCAAAATGCTATAAGACCTACGACAATAAGAATAATTAAAAATGTTGGCATCTGATTTCTCCTTTTTTTCTTTGTTAACATTATAACAACTTTTGTCTTTTTATGATACTAATAGATAATCAAAATCCTGTTCCGATCATTTTTTTATTAACTATTTTATGGTAAAATGGTTAAAATTAGATATTGAGGATAAGCATGACTCCAGAAGAATTTTATAAAGCTCTAAAAAATAATGATATTATCTTGAGTGAGTATCAAAAAAATCAGTTTGAAACCTATTTTGAACTCTTAGTAGAATGGAACCAAAAAATTAATTTAACCGCAATCACAGAAAAAAATGACGTTTATTTAAAACATTTTTATGATTCCATAGCACCCATTTTGCAAGGACATATTAGCAACCAACCTCTCAAACTCCTAGACATTGGGGCGGGAGCTGGCTTCCCAAGTATTCCAATGAAAATTATTTGTCCAGAACTTGATGTCACCATTATTGATTCGCTAAATAAACGGATCAATTTCTTACAGTTGTTAGCTGAAAAACTAGACCTAGATACTGTTCATTTTTATCATGGCAGAGCTGAAGACTTTGGACAAGATAGAAACTTTCGTGCCCACTACGACATAGTTACCGCTAGAGCTGTCGCCCGTATGCAAGTCTTATCTGAACTCACCATTCCCTTTTTAAGAATTAATGGTCGCCTTATCGCCTTGAAAGCACAAGCAGCTGACCAAGAAATAAATGAGGCGAAAAAAGCTTTGTCTACTTTATTTTCTCAAGTTAGTTTAAATCACCATTACTTATTACCGAATGGTGATTCGCGTTATATCACTATTGTAGATAAAAAGAAAGAAACACCAAATAAATATCCCAGAAAAGCTGGTTTACCAAATAAAAAACCATTATAATGATGTAAAAGACAAAAACTGATGATTTCACAAGCAGGATTGTCTTTTTTTTGATACTATAGATTTGATTGGGAAAGGAAAGTTTATGAAATTTACGTATTTTAGATTATGGTCTATCACAAGACGACTTACTTTTAGCTTTGTGATTGTTATTTTAATTGGCAGTGTGCTTTTGTCTATGCCTTTTTCCCATTATCCAAATAGTCCAGAAGTTGGTTACCTTAACCATCTCTTTACTGCTGTTTCAATGGTTTGTGTGACTGGCCTAGCAGTTGTTCCAGTTTCTGAAGCATACAATGGTTTTGGGCAAGTTGTCTCTATTTTGCTGATGCAAATAGGTGGTTTGGGGCTCGTTACTTTAATAGCCATAAGTACCTATGCCCTTAATCGAAAATTAGATTTGGCTGGCAGTAGTTTATTGCAATCTGCCCTGAATCATGAAAATCATCACGGGCTTAAAAATTATCTCTTTTTTGCTTACAAAATAACTTTTTGTATTGAAAGCCTAGCCATGTGTCTAATAGCTACAGATTTTGTACCACGATTTGGTTGGAAAAATGGCCTCTTTAACAGTTTGTTTTTAGCTGTTTCAGCTTTTTGTAACGCTGGTTTTGATAATTTTTCAACAAACAGCCTAAAAGATTTTATTATTAACCCAACTATTAATTTGGTCCTATGTGGCTTAATTATTTCCGGAGGAATTGGATTTACAGTCTGGAAAGATATCTTTGATAATCTTAAAGTATCTATTAGTGATAAACCACGTTACTTTAAATCATTCTTCAGAAAAATGTCGCATCATACGCGTTTGGTTCTACAAACCTCAGCAATTATTCTACTTGTTGGAACACTTATCACATGGTTTCTTGAAAAAGATAATCCCAAAACCTTGGGAAACTATCATTTATTGCAGCAATTAATGATTGCTTTCTTTCAAACGGTCACAATGCGAACGGCTGGTTTTGCAACGATTTCGTACACTGATGCTTTAGCTCCGACTAATTTTCTTTATATGTTTCAAATGATTATTGGCGGTGCACCTGGAGGGACCGCTGGTGGTATTAAAGTAACAACCGCAGCTATTATCTTCTTACTTTTTAAAGCTGAATTCTCAGGTCTTTCAAAAGTAACCTATCAGTTTCGCTCTATTTCAAACAAAACAATTAAACAAACAACTACCGTAGTCATCTTTTTCTTTACAGTGCTGTTTTCGGGATTTCTCTTACTCTTATGGGTAGAGCCAGAAATTGACTCCGTTGCCTTACTTTTTGAAACTGTTTCAGCTATTGGAACAGTTGGGGTATCAATGGATATCACTCCGAAATTGTCACCTATTGGGAAGATAATTGTGATAGTCTTAATGTTCATCGGTCGTGTAGGGCCAATAACTTTCTTATTAAGCTTAATAAAAGGAAACGAAAAGAAAGTTAACTTTGCTGAAGTGAAAATATTAGTCGGATAAGGAGATTTTATGTTTAAGAGAAAAACAGTTGGCGTTTTAGGATTAGGAATATTTGGTAGAACAGTAGCTAGACGTCTAAGTGAATTCGATCAGGATGTCATTGCAATTGATAATGATGAAAAATTGGTTAATCAAGTTTCAGACATTGTGACTAAAGCAGCCATCGGTGATATGACTGATCAAGAATTTTTACTAGCTATTGGTATTGACAATTGTGATACAGTTGTCATAGCTTCTGGTAATAACTTAGAATCGTCTGTATTAGCTATCATGAATTGTAAAAAGTTAGGTGTTCCAATTATCGTAGCCAAAGCAAAAAATAGAATTTTTGAAGAAGTCCTACTAGGAATTGGGGCTACCAAAGTTATTACACCTGAGCGTGATTCTGGTAAGCAACTTGCAGCTAATATTATGAAACATCATATTGAAAGTATTGTGTATTTAGAACACGGTGTCTCAATGGTCAATTTCCATATTCCAAAATCTTGGGTTGGTAAGACACTGACTGAATTGGATGTTCGTCAAAATTTTGATTTAAATATCATTGGTACTCGTCATACTAGTGATAAAAAATTAATTCCAAATATCGATCCCAATCTGCCACTCATAGATGATACAATTATTGTAGCTATCGCCAATGATAATACCATTGAAAAATTTGATTATTTAGGTTATTTAAAGTAAAGCTAAGAAAGACTCTTAGCTTTTTTTATTTTCTAACATTAAAAATAGATTGACGGTAAGAGTAAAGTTAGATATAATGTTTTTTGTCGTCAATTACGATTACGATTAAAATTTTCAGAATTTTCAATATTACGAATTAAGGTAGAATATGTCTCAAAAAAAAGTTTATATTATCATTGGTTTCATGCTCTTTGCATTATTTTTTGGAGCTGCAAATTTAATTTACCCAGCAATTCTTGGACTCTATTCAGGTAACCACCTTTTTGGGGCCATTTTAGGATTTTGTTTAACAGGTGTTTCTTTACCACTCTTGGGAGTTTTAGCTATTTCAAAATCCGGTTCTAAAGATGTTAAAGAATTAGCTATGCCAATAGCAAAGTGGTTTGCCTTCGTTTTCTCTGCTCTCTTATATCTCTCTATCGGACCTTTTTTTGCCATCCCAAGAACTGGAGCGACTTCGTATGCAGTTGGAATTGCTCCGCTATTAGGGGACAGTATCAGCCATAAAATTGTTTATGCCTTGTTTTTCTTTGGTTTGTCCTATTACCTAGCTATTAAGCCCAATCAGTTGTCAAATAATATTGGAAAATATTTAACACCAACATTACTAGTTGTTATTACAATTCTTGTTATTGCTTCATTTATACAACCCGCAGGACCATATGGACAAGCACATAATGCTGGTTTAGGCATCAATAATGCTTTTAAAGACTTTCCCTTTATGGCAGGTTTAATTCAAGGTTATGGTACAATGGATGCTCTAGCATCACTTGTTTTTTCAATACTAGTCATTCAAGCAACCAAACAATTTGGAGCAAAGTCTGATAAAGACATCACTAGAATAACTATCATTTCTGGACTAATTGCCATTACCTTATTAGCCATTGTTTATATTTTCATTGGGCGAATTGGCGCAACATCACAATCCCTTTTCACTTTCAAAGATGGCTTATTTATTTCTGGCAATAAGCCCATAAATGGCGGGCAATTACTTAGCCATACCAGTGCTTTTTATCTTGGAGGCTTAGGGCAAATTTGTTTGGCTATTCTTATCTTCTTAGCTTGTCTTACAACGTCAACTGGTCTTATCAGCTCAAGCGCCTCTTTCTTTCATGAACTACAGCCTCGATGGTCTCAAGTCACTTGGGCAAGTATCTTTACGCTCATTTCAGCTAGTTTTTATTTGGGTGGTCTGGATGCCATTGTCAAATGGTCAACTCCTGTCCTTTTCTTACTCTACCCTATTACCATCGCTTTAATCTTCTTAGTTTTATTGCAAAACGTATTTCATAAAGATCCTCTAGTTTTTAAAACAACTATTTTTATGACCATGATACCAGCCTTGTTTGATGCTATTTCAACCTTATCAAAAATGACTGGTTTATTTTCACTACCAACCTCACTAAATCAATTCTTCTTAGAGATTGTTCCTTTAGGACAGTTCTCTCTTGGTTGGATTAGCTTTGCGATCATTGGATTCTTACTTGGATTATGTCTAAGACAACTAAAAAAATAAGGGACAAGAATTTGTCTCCTTATTTTTTTTATTTGTGACTAATACGACGTGTTAAGCTGTCGCCTAAGAATTGAATCAAAAAGATCAGTAATAAAATTAACAAAGTGGCTACCCAGGTCACATCGTTGTTAAAACGATTATAGCCATAGGAAATAGCAATATTACCAAGTCCTCCAGCACCAATTGCCCCAGCCATCGCCGTCTCCCCGACAAGTGAAATTAAGGTCACTGTAGACACTCGAATCAAGTCAGGTAAACCTTCTGTTAAATAAACCACTACAATATCCCAGAAAGTCGCTCCTGAAGCCTGGGCAGCTTCAATAACCCCTTTATCAAGTTCTGAAAAGACAACTTGAACTTGCCGTGCGAAAAATGGAAAGGTCGCAAAAGTTAAGGGGACGAGAGCAGCCTTAGCACCTAAGATTGTTCCCATTAGCAAGTAAGTCAAACTAGCCAATATAGCAATTAAAATGATAAATGGGATCGCTCTAAATATAGAAGTTACTTTATCTAAAAACCAAGAAACCTGTTTATTTTCAATGACGCCACCTGGCCCCATCAAAACGAGCATTAACCCAAGAAAAAGCCCAATAGAGCCCCCAACAATAAATGGTACGATGGTCATAAAAAGGGTATTCCAAATGCCCATGCCCCAGCCAGCATCACCTGACCAACCTAACTGAACAACATTTGGTAAATAAGTATGTAAGAAATCAGTCATTTATTCTCCCCTTTTTAACACTTGTACTTGAACATCTGCTTCATTAAGCGCTTTTTCAGCAGCAATGATAGACTCTGGTCGTCCTTCTAGAACGAGAATCATTTCACCAACAGGCGTCTGATCTAATATTTCGATATTACCATATAAAATATTTGCCGTCACTTCATAATCACGGTAAATCTGATTTAAAATTGGTTCATCAGTTGAGCTTCCAATATAATTTAATTGGACTAGCAGCGCATTTTTCGGTAGGTTTTTCACAATTTCTTGTTGGTTAATTTTTGACATTGCTTCATCAATTCCCGTTGCCGTTAGGATAAATTCCTGTGTTAAAGCTTCCTTAGGATTTGAAAAAATCTCAAGAACCGATCCTTCTTCAATTAAAACGCCATTTTGCATAACTGCAACACGATTACACGTGTCTTTTACAATTTGCATTTCATGGGTAATCATCACAATCGTTAAGCCTAATTTTTTATTGAGGTCCTGTAAAAGACTTAAAATTTGTTTTGTTGTTTTAGGATCTAAAGCCGAAGTCGCCTCATCTGAAATTAAAATCTTAGGGTCATTGGCCAAGGCACGCGCAATCGCAACCCGTTGCTTTTGTCCACCTGACAATTGTGA
Source organism: Streptococcus hongkongensis (assembly GCF_053206145.1). NCBI lineage: Bacteria > Bacillati > Bacillota > Bacilli > Lactobacillales > Streptococcaceae > Streptococcus > Streptococcus hongkongensis. Next base: position 12,886 of record NZ_JBRUGD010000008.1, on the reverse strand, counting down.
TGGGTAATTGTTAGCACGATCAGATAATCCCACCAAATCAAGTAAGTCTTCTACTTTTTTGTCAATAGCTACCTTAGACAAGTCTGAATGACGTAGTGCAAAAGCAACATTTTCTTTAGCAGTCTTTTGTGCCATCAAATTAAAATGTTGGAAAATCATGCCAATATGGCGTCGTTTTTCCCTCAAGGCTTGTGTTGACAATTGTACTTTGCCTTGATCAAAAGTAACATCCTGATCAATGGTAATTTTTCCTGAACTTGGTTTTTGCAACAGATTGATAACACGGACTAAAGTTGATTTACCAGCACCAGAATAGCCAACTATTCCATAGATATCACCTTTTTTGATGTCTATTGAAACATCTTTTACAGCCTGTATTTGACGATTTTTTTGTTCAAAAGTAATATCAATATGATCTAATTGAATTATCGTTTCTTCACTCATAACTTTTAATTAACTCCTCTACCAATACAATATGGGTATAATAATCTTCAATACTAATATTTTCATCTCCAGCATGATCACGACTATCCTTGTTGCCTAAACCAAATGAAGCCATAGGTACAGCTAATTCTTCAAAGACTGTATGCATTGGTCCAGTTCCTGCCGATGTTGGTAGAAGGCTTAGCCCTCTTGGATAATGCTTATCTAAAACTGTAATCAAATGTTGTATAGCCGGATGACTTAAATCACTGCGGTAGCTTTTTTCACCAAGAGTATAAAGCAATTCAACCTGATCAAAGCCATTTTTCTGTAATTGCTTTTTAACCTGTTCAAAAACGACTTCCGGATCCATCCCTGGTACCAAACGGATTTCTAACTTGGCGTTCGCTTCCGAGGGAATGATTGTTTTAACACCTTTTCCTAAATAACCTGATGCAAAACCCTGAATCGTTAATGAAGGTTGAAAATAATAGGTCTTCAAAAATTCCAATCTATCTGATTGTAACATAGGTAATCTAAGCCCGTAAAGCCCTTTTATCTTTTCTTCATCTTCTAATGCATAGTGTGCCACCAAATCTAATTCTTTTTGACTCGGTTTTTGAATGGCATCCGTCAATCCATCAACTAGAATTTGGCCATTTTCTCCCCTTAAGCTGCTTAAGGCATCAATCAGATACCAAGTTGCAGATTCAATACTTCCCCCTAATTTAGAGTGACAATCGAGAGCTGCACTCTTAACCTTTGCATCAAAGGTGACGATCCCTTTATTGCCCCCTGTTACCTCGAGTTGATCCTGTTCATTTCTGATACCTTGTTCCCAAATCAAGAGTTCTGAACCCACTAACTGATTTTTGTACTTGCTTAAATAGTGCTCTAAATCGACTGATGCTGATTCCTCGGCACCTTCTAACATAAAAATAATATTGATTGGTAAAGCGCCAAAGTCACTTATGTATTTCTGAACCGCAGTTAAACGCGCAATAATATGACCTTTATCATCATCAACGCCTCGCCCATACATAACGTTATCTTTGATTGTCAATTCAAACGGTTGACTTTGCCATTTTTGATCACCATCTGCTGGGACAGTATCATAATGATTATAAAAGATAAGCGTTTTGGCATTCTTATTTGGGCTAATAAATTTTGCCAATACAAAGGGAGCCTGATAAGTTTTATCTAAAATCACTTCGGCCCCTGCCTTTTCAAAAATAGTTTGTAGAAAAGTTGCTACGTCAAGAAGACCAATATCTTGCGCAAAAATTGATTTTTTAGCAATTAATGACTTTAATACCTCTAAATAAGATTGGGTTATCGAATCTTCCCAGAATGTATCAATGATATCTCTATTATCTAATCTAGTCATTTATTCTTCTCCTATCAAGAAAAGGTTGGGACATTTGTCTTCAACCTCTTTGTCATTACTTTAATCTGTTATAAGGGATTACCATACTGTGATATCAACACCATTAGATGTTTTATCAACAACTTTTTTCACATCATCTGTGTGGTAAGCTTTGATTAATTTTTTAATAGCCTGGGCTTTGTCAGTCTTCTTCCAATCCTTTTTAGCTGCTAAAATATTAACCCATTGTTTTGTATTTTTATCAACTTTTTCTTTGTAAAGTGATGTTTTGTAATCAATTTTTGCAGGAACTGCAAAGCTATTATTGACAATAGCTGCATCAGCAGAAGTTAATGAACGTGCAGTCTGACTAGCATCAAGTTCCTTGATGTCCAAATCCTTACTATTGCTTGTCACATTAGCAATGGTAGCTAATTTTTCACCAGAAACATCTAATTTGATAAGTCCAGCTGATTCTAATAAATAAAGTGCACGTGATTCATTTGTTGCATCATTAGGGATGGCAATTTGTGCGCCCTTTGACAAATCTTTAATACTAGTATACTTAGCTTTTCCTTTTTGATCTGTACCAGAGAATAAATGAATTGGACTGATATAAGTATCTGCAATAGCAACCAAATCACCTTTGTTTTCTTTATTCCAATTATTTAAAAAGTTATAATGTTGAAAAGCATTGATATCTACTTCTCCATTATCAACTGCCTTATTGGGTTGGTTATAATCCGTAAACTCTTTATACTTAATTGTGATGTTATCCTTTTTTAACAAGTCTTCAATTTTTTGCCAACGCGCTTGATCTGACTCTGTCTTTGTCATAACACCCACAGTGATGGTGTTTTTATCATTTTTTTCACTACCACAAGCAACTAAAACTGTTGACAATAATGCAATCCCTGCAATTCCTAAAACCTTTTGTAATTTCATGTAATATAGTCCTCATTTCTAAATCATGTTCTTATTCTAACCTAAAACAATATAGTTTTCAAATAGATAAAATATAGCTTTTTATATAGTTTCAAACTATATACCTAGGTATTAAAAAGACTTTCCGTTGGAAAGTCTGTCATCATATTATTTGGGTTCTTTCATTTCAACCAAACTTGGAGCATATGATCCACCCAGGTATTCCTTGGCTAACTTGGTCAAAGTTCCATCTTTTTCTAAGGCTTTCAGACGTTTGTTAACAAAGCTTTGCAATTCTTTTTGATCTTGACCAAAAATGAAGTAAATGTATGGTTGATCTTTGCTTTCCAAAGGAATTGTTTTTAAATTATCCAAGCCTTGCTCCTTGATAATAGCATTAACGGTTGGGGCATCAAAGATTTTGAAGTCCACCTTACCTTGACTCAAATTATTTAAAATTTGCGTAATGTTTTCGTTAGTATACTTCAAGTCTAAACTTGCATTGCCTTCTTTTTTCTTGTAAGCTTCAAGCTGAGCCGCAGTTGTTGTCCCCTGAACTACTTGAGTTGAATGCCCTTTGATATCACTATAAGATTTGATATCACTATCTTTAGGAACAACTAAAACAGATGGCGTTGTCCCTGTGGGGTATGAGAAAAGGTACTTGTTAGCACGCTCTTTTGTATATGAAATATTATTGGCACCCATTTGGAATTTGCTAGCATCTAAACCAGTAAAAATAGATGACCATTCTGTTTTCTTAAAGTTAACTTTGTAATTTGAAGAATCTTTAAAAATAGCTTTAGCAACTTCAATATCATAGCCTGTTAATTTTCCATCTTTTTGATAAGAAAATGGAGCAGTTGTTCCAACAGTTGCAAAGTTTACTTCTTCCTTCTTATTTGAACTAGTATTTTTATCATTAGCACATGCTGCTAAGAGGCTGACTGTTGCCAAACCTAAAGCACTGACTGCTACTATTTTATTTAATTTCATTGAGCATTCTCCCCTTGGTTATAATAGTAGTATTTTAGCATGATTCACTAGCTAGTACTAATACCAATACCATATCACAGTGATATGCTTTCTTTATCACATAAAAAAAGTGGACAAGCCTTTTGGCTTATCCACTGATAGAGAAGATCTCATTAAAAATCTGAAACGTTATGGTAAACTTTTTGGACATCATCATCTGATTCAAGTGCGTCAACTAATTTTTCGAATTTTTCAAGATCTTCGCCTTCAAGTGTCACTTCTGATTGCGGAATCATTTCAAGTTCAGTCACTTGGAATTCTTCAATCCCATTATCACGAAGCACTTGGATACCTTTGTGAAGATCCGTTGGGGCAGTATAAACAGTAATTGTTCCTTCTTCTGCTTCCACATCGTCCACTTCAACATCAGCTTCTAATAGTTGTTCAAAGATAGCATCCGCATCATCACCGGCAAAAACGATAACTCCTTTTTTATCAAACAGATAAGATACTGAACCTGACGCGCCCATATTGCCACCATTTTTACCGTAAGCAGTACGAACGTTAGCTGCCGTACGGTTAACATTTGATGTCAAGGTATCAACGATAATCATTGCACCATTTGGTCCAAAACCTTCATAACGGCCTTCTACGAAAGTCTCATCAGTATTTCCTTTAGCTTTATCAATCGCTTTATCAATAACGTGTTTTGGAACTTGCGCTTGTTTAGCACGGTCAATAACGAATTTTAAGGCTGAGTTTGACTCAGGATCTGGATCCCCTTGTTTTGCAGCAACATAGATTTCTACACCAAATTTAGCATAGACTTTTGAAGTAGCACCATCTTTAGCAGTTTTCTTGGCAACAATATTGGCCCATTTACGTCCCATTGGAATCTCCTCTAAATTAACATTTTTTTATGTAGTCCCTGTTGAATTGCAGAGCTATCTTATCTTTTAACTCTATTATTATAGCACTTTGCAAGCATTTGGTAAAATGAAATTTAACAGAGCTGACGCTTGTGAACAATAAAAATCAAATGATTAGTCCATCTGACTGAAGTATCTGTCTTGCCCTCAAAAAAGCCTCAATTGAGACTTTAGATAATATAAACTGATAAGTTACTGATCGGCATTATTCTGATAAACCTAATCAGATCATAAAAAAATCTACTAGAGTATTGCTTCTGCAATCAACTGATCGAGTTGTCTAATATCGACGCCTCGTCTTAGATTAATTTTGATATGACCTGCTCTAGTCCATAATTCAACTTCAGAATTCATATCCAAAACACCAGCATTTTCAGTAGACCACATATTAATAGCTGAATACGGCAATGAGTAAATTTCTACTTTTTTCCCTGTCAATCCTTGAGCATCTCTAACAATCAGTCGTTTATTGGTAAAAATCGCATTATCTCTGATTGTTTTGTAAGCTGCAACTGCAACTTCTCCAGGAACTAATACTGATTCAACATCATTTGGAATTTGACATTCTGAAATAAATGTCCACTGCAACATACTTAAATCTGACATGATTTAACTCCTTTATTTTCTATTACTCTTATTACAAGGTGAATTAAGCACTCTGACAATAGGTTTCAATAGCTTTGCCTGCAAATTCTGCCGTCCCACTTCCACCCATCTTGTCAATGTTAGCTTTAAAGCGTTCATCTTCCGTGTAGAGTTGTCCTAGACCAGCTAAAATCTCTTTTGTACAGGTATAAAAATTAGCTGTAATATAAACTTGCAATTTTTTAACTTGTACTTGCACAAGTGGACTAGCTACTGCTTCATTTTGTAAGTTCCCAAACTCAGCAAAAATAGCTTGCATATCAGCAGCAACTTGCTCTTGATTAATCTTACCAGCTTTGCCCTGATACTCTTGAAAGGCTTCCGTATCACCCCAACGCTCTTTTACTTCTTGGTCGTAAACATCAAATTCTGACATCTCATTTCCTCCTTGGATAGCCTTAGCATGCGCGATCACTTTATGTAGGTGGGCTTGTTTCTCCTCTAAAAAAGTAATTTGTTCAAGTAAGGCCTCATCTCTGATATAAGCTGGGCTATCCATTATTTCTTTGATTTTTTTAAGAGGAAACTCTAATTCACGGTAAAGTAAAATGGACTGTAACCTCTTGAGGCTCTCATCATCATAAAAGCGGTAGCCATTTTCCCCAACACGTGTTGGTTTTAATAAATCAATCGCATCATAATAGTGGAGCGTGCGCACACTAATACCAGTGAGCTTACTCATTTCATTTACTGTCCTCATCATTACCTCTTACTAAAAAGTATAAACTATGACGTCATGTGAGGGTCAAGCCTTTTTTTCCTCACAGGCACGCGCCCGTAGTTCTGTTCCTCAATCTCGGGATTCCCCATTTGATAGACTTGATCAGCCAACTGAGTCATGGGGTCCCAAGCTTTTGCACCAATGCGACTTACCAATTCTACCTGCGACTTGATTGACTTCAAATGGGCCTGACCTGCTTCTGAGAAGCCCAAAACATGGACCGCATCAGGCAGTGGTTCCTCTTTGGCATTGACTAAGATATAGGTCAACACACGACGAACTCGCGCCTTTGTATAGCGTTTTGTGGCAACTTTGTCGACCAACTCATCTATAGTCGCTACGCTCCCAATAGCTGCGCTAATCCGACTTGCTAGTTCCTGATTAACCTGGAAAATGCTGGTCAAGTCCCGATGGATCACAATCTGGTACCTTAAGAAAGGAAAATAGTCCGCCCAAGACACAGGATTTGCCTGTAAGAATAAATCAGAATCTGGCATGACGCTTTCTAGAAATTCTTGATCATTTAGATGCTGTCGAATGGCTGTCGCTGAAGCCATTTGAGCAGTTTTGTCAGTGGAATGATAATTAGCCCCCTGGCGTTTGATTGCTTCAAGTTTAATATTTTTTGCGGCGCAAGCTTTGGCATAAGCCAGTCCTAAAATATGATTTGGGGTTTCTCCTGCAAAGTCTAAACCGGCAAAGGCTTGCCACATTTTTTGTGTTTTCTGAGGATAAGTGAGGGAGTCATCAAGTTGCCTTAAATAAGCTTCCATCTGCTCTGCTTTTTCCCCATAAGTATCAGAAACGCTTTGGTAATCAATCACCTCTTCAGAGCCAAAGACTAGTTTTCCAACTCCCAATTTGGCTAGGATAGCAATGGCTCCCTGAGCAAAATAGTCAGCCGACTGGACTGCCACTAAAAATGGCAGTTCAACAACCAAATCAGCTCCCTGATTCAAAGCCATCTGAGTTCGGGTCCATTTATCAACAACAGCCGGTTCACCTCTTTGCACAAAATTGCCAGACATAACAACAACTTTTAGGCTCTCAACTTGGTTTAGAAGATAAGCATGCCCATTATGAAAGGGATTGAACTCAGCCACAATACCAGTAATTGTCATAGTACCTCCGGATTTATTTCTTTTAGGAATGAATTAAACTCTTCTTCTGACAAATCAAATGACACTTTCCCTGAATCCAATTCAATATCTTCAGTAATCAAGCCTAGTTGCTTTAATACTAATTGAGTAAAACCTTCTACACCACTTTTATCACCTACTGCTGTAATGATATTTCTATCCTGATAATAATGTGCACCAGTGTAATTTTCTTTTTCTAGCCATGTACAATAATCTAGAAAGTTGCTATAAATACCACCAGTAAACCGATGTCCACTCAATACTCCTGCTTTTGCAAGAAATAAAGGAGATGACGAAATAGCTGCAATAGTCGTCTTATTTAAATTTATTTTTGATAATTCTGAAAGTAGTTTTTGATCCTTCAATATTTCGAATGCAGCCATTGTCCCAGTTAACAAAATAGTATCATAAGTGGCCAAATTAATCTGGTCTAAACTAAAATGAGGCATGACTTGAAAATTATCCTCACTCTTTATTACCGTCATTTCAGAGGCAATGATATCAACTGATATGTCATAATTAATGGCTAATGTTGCAGTCAAGGGTGTCACTTCATATAGTGAGAATTCTGGATAAATAATAAGAGCAACTTTCATTATATTGTCTTCCTTTATTTTTGAGCAACAAAGAACCATCGTTTGCTTGTTTCAGTGGGTTCTTTATCTTCAAAATCAGCATAAAGTTTGAATGATTTAAAACCAGCCTGTTCAAGCAAGATATCATAAGTTAAGACTTCATAGGTCCGTTCTTCATGGACTTCGTCATGACGTGTGAAAGAGCCATTTTCTTCTTGAATAAAGAATGTTAATTCATGGACGACGGAATGTGGAGCCTCATCCTCATAGGTATCCCAAATCATGGCAAATTCATCTGCATTTTTATGGTAAGAATAGCCTGGAAAGGCTGTATCTGTTTGGTAGGTTGAGTGAACATCAAAGATAAAGACGCCACCATCATTTAAAGCATTATAAACTTCCTTGAAGACATCGCCAACTTCCACTTCATCTTGCATATAACAAATCGAGTCTGAATAACAAGTAACAAAATCATATTTCCCAGCTTGGGTTAAATAAAGCATGTTCCCTTGTAAAAAATTGATTTTTTGTTTAGCTGACCTTGCACGCTTTTCAGCAATATCAAGCATCTCTTGACTCAAATCAAGACCAGTCACATCAAATCCTGCTTGTGCAAATCGAACAGATTGTATCCCTGTCCCACAAGCTAACTCTAGTAGTTTTTTTCGACTATTACTTTTTGGTAAATGGCGAAGCGAAAAGTCAGTCCACTTGTCATATAACGTATCGTCCATAACAGCATCATAAACTGATGCAAATGTTTCATATGTTGTCATCTTTTCTATCCTCTATTCTGAAAAAACAGCCTATATGGACTGTTTTTCTTCTTATGCTAAAACATTTTCAATAGCTACTGTTGGAGCATCATGCCAGAGTTTTTCAATATTATAATGAAAACGTTGATCTTCTGTAAAAATATGAACAACAACATCATTTAAGTCTAACAATATCCAGCCAGTTGCACTATCGCCTTCGGTATGACTAGCATCACCGCCAGCTTCTTTGACCTTTTCACGAATATTTTCAGCAATCGCTTCAAGTTGTCTTGTATTAGTTGCACTAGCAATTAAAAAATAATCAGTTAAGCTAGTTAATCCTTCTAGGTCAAGTACTAAAATATCCTCAGCACGTTTTTCATCTGCTGCTTTAACAGCAATTTCTAATAATTCTTCTTTTTTCATTAAATTTCAATTTCTTTCTATTTGATCATCTCATTGATGTGCTGTAGCTGAGCAAAACGACCAGCCCAAATACCTTCATAATGTTTAATTAATGTATCGGCAGACATGAGATTATTATCAAAGGTTGAAACAAGTCCCTTTGGAACAATAACATGATAACCTAGATCAAAAGCTGACTTTATGGTTGCATCAATGCAATATTCTATTTGCATACCAACAACAATGACAGTTGTAATCTCTAATTCATCCAAGTAAGTCTTCAAATTTGTATCTTTAAAAGCACTATTATAGCTTTTATCAACTAGTCGTTCACCATCCATAGGTGCTATACTTGAATCAATCTCCCAATCCAGGCTACCAAGCGGCATCCCTAAATCATTGTGTCTGACAAAAATAATGGGATGATTAGTTTCTCTAAAATGAGCAATTAAGCTTTGAATCCCTTCTAACATTTGAGGTAAATGATAAGGATTTTCAGCAATTAGTTGCTTTTGCATATCAACAACAAGCAATACTTCATTCACGATTAGTTCCTCAAATAATGACAAAAGGCATTATAGGTTTCTATTGTTTGTGGATAAATTGGCACTGCTTTTTTAGCTAAATAAGCTACTGTATTTACGGTTTCAAAAGCAACAGCCTTATCAAGATCTTCATTAGCAATCAGACGAGCGTCATCAACTAATGGGAAATCTCTCCCCTCTTCAATATAGTCAGCTACATATAGTATTTTATCAAGAGTTGACATAGTTGCTGCACCAACAGTATGAATCTCGATGGCACGTAAGATTTCTTGGTCTTGCAATCCTAAATCTTCTTGTATCTTATAGATACCAACTTTTCCATGCCAAACATTGTTATTCCAATTTAGTAAATCAGTATCCAACTGATACGTTTTTATTAAATCAATAAAAACGTGATCATCACATTCTTTAGCGTAATCATGTAATAGGGCAGCAAGCCCTGCTTTTTCATAATCGTAGTGATTCTTTTTAGCTAGTGCAATGGCTGCTTTTTCAACTCCTAGTACATGTTGAAATCTGTGAGGACTCATCTGCGCAGCAATTTTCTCCAGTAACTCCTGACGGTCATAAGGAAGGTAATCCTGGTATGTCATTTATAAAGACCTTCTTGCTCAATATATGTTAAGACTGCCTGTGGCAATAAGTAATTTGGTTGACGATCTTTTTTAATGAAATCACGTATCATACTTGAAGAAATATCCAAAAGAGGAATATCCACCCAAATTACTGGATAAGAAGTACCTGCTTTGAACTTTGGTCGTTGGACACCAACAAACTGGACCAGTTCCACAAGTTCATCGATACGATGCCATTTAGGCAAATAGGCAACCATATCTGCACCAATAATAAAGTAATAATCAACATCCGGATTTTGTTCCGTTAGAAATTTCATGGTATCAAAAGTATATGACGTTCCTTTTCGGTCCAGTTCACACGTTTCAATAGCCAAGCCATCTACTTCTTCAATGGCCAACTCTATCATCTTTAGACGATGCATCTCATCAATTGTTTCTTTTGTATCAACATGTGGAGGTTTAAATTCTGGCATCAAATAGACATGATCCAAACCAAGTTGTTGTCTCACTTGGTCAGCAACCACTAAATGGGCATTATGAATGGGATTGAAATTTCCACCCAAAATACCGACTTGCTTTCTATTGTTATCCTTTTTTTCTGTTTTTAATTCTACTTTTGTAAATGGTGTTACGAGTTCTAAAGACATACTTTCCTCAACTTGTATAAATTTTACGATAACCTAAATTGAAAAAGCCTCAGCTATTCATTCACTTTAAATGATTAAATATCCTTTACTTTTACAGATAATTTTCGATTCTCTTTTTTGGCAGACACTTTATATAAAATCAAGATACGACCTATTTTTAAAACTGTATCACAACCAATTTCTTCTTCCAAAGTTTCAGCAACATCATGAATATCCTCATCGGTATTTTGCAACAAAGTTACCTTAATCAATTCACGTGCATCAAGTGCATGTCTAATACTTGTTTTTATTTGGTTATTTAAGCCATTTTTTCCAATTTGTACAATTGGTTTAAGACTGTGTGCTTCTGATTTCAAAAATGCACGTTGTTTACTTGTTAACATCTTATTTCCTTTTATTTTCTTAGATTATTTTTTAGATAATCGCTTTGCGTGTTAGAACACTAACGCCTTTAGGTGCCCAGCCTGCAACTCTTACAGGATTTTCCTTACTTCCATTGATTCTTATCCAGCCTAGACCAGAAAATACTAAATCCGTCTTATCAGAAATCGTGAATTCATGCTGCGTAAGCTCTGGGAAATTTTCCTTATCAGCAATTCCGGGTGGCATTAATAATGAGCCAAGGTGCTTTTGATAAAATTCACTTGCACCCTCCAACTTAGTTCTATGAACCATTAAATTGTTATCGAAATAAGCTGTAAAGCCTTGCTTATCCCCGAGAATAAAATCAAAACGACCTAATCCACCTAAAAAGAGAGTTTGTTTTTGATTCAATTGGTAAGTCTTTGGTTTTATCTCTTTTTTAGGACTGATATATTTTAGGTCTTTTGCAGATAAATAATGAGCCATTTGGTGTCGGTGGATGATTCCAGGTGTGTCAAAAATAAATGAACCATCATCTAAAGGAATTTCTATCTTATCAAGAGTTGTTCCAGGAAAACGGGAAGTTGTTATAAGATCTTTATCCCCAGTTATTTCTTGAATGATTGCATTAATTAATGTTGACTTGCCAACATTCGTAACCCCAACCACGTAAACATCTCTTCCTTTTCGAAGGCGATCAATTTTTGAAATTAAGTCTTTAATGGCCTCTTTACTTTGAGCACTAGTTAAGATAACATCAACTGGTCGAAGGCCTTCTTCATGAGCCCTTTCTGTTAACCATTGTGTTACTTTACGATCTTTTACTGATTTCGGTAAGATGTCTTTTTTGTTTCCTACTAATAAAACATCATTACCAGATACAAACCTTGATAAACCAGGAATAACAGACCCATTAAAATCAAAAATATCAATAACATTAATGACCAATGCATCACTATCTCCAACTTCATGAAGTAGCTTTAAAAACTCATCATCAGAAATATTAACATCTGTGATTTCATTGTAGTGGCGTAATCTAAAGCACCGTTGACAATATAATTCACCTGTCTCTAATCCTTTTTTTAGTGCAGCAAGAGGTGTAAAACCCGCCTGCTCCTTATTTTCAGTTTGAATGCTTACCCCACATCCAATGCAAAATATTTCTTCCATCAAATTCCTTTTTTATATGCTAATGCGCCATATTTATTTTCTAGTTTTGAAATGACACGTTTTTCACGCATTCTATTTATTTTAGTATTCCAAGCATCAGACGCTACTAATGGTTTAACTAAAACAGACTTGATACCAGCTCTATGAGAGGCTCTAATATCAGTCATCAATTGATCACCAACCATGATAACTTCATCTCTGTCAAAGCCATAACGTTCTATTGCAATATTAATACCTCTAGCAAAAGGTTTCATAGCTCGACTGATAAAATCTACCCCAAACTTAGAAACTGCTCTTTCAACACGCTTATAATTATTATTTGAAACGACTACTACACTAATATCCGCAATCGTCATCTCATCTAGCCAAGCTCTCACTTCGGCTGTGCCATCAGGATTATTCCAAGCGATTAGCGTGTTATCCAGGTCAACTAATACAGCAGTGATACCATTTCTCAATAGATCATTTGCTCTTAAATCATAAACTGCCTCAACCATATAGGTCGGCCTATAATCGTCTATACTCATTTTTTCTCCAAAATCATTAGTATCTCTTATTATACCATATTTGATAAGAATTGTAAGTAAAGTATAGTGAACTAGCACGCCTTTCGCATGAAAACTTTCTCCTCACCTTTTTGTGCCCTCACATCTTTTTTGAAAAGATAGCTTTTTAAATGGGTCATTTTCTTACCCTCTGTTTCCAAATAATTGTTCCAAGTAATCTTCC